>CBFHMY010000036.1:0-22266 GCA_965657055.1 uncultured Aliarcobacter sp.
AGTAGCATTACCAGCTCTTAGTGGTAATAAAGTAAAGATAGTTATAGCAATTGATAGTTCAGGTTCTATTGATGGAAGTTTGTTATCTAAATTTTTAGCTGAAGTAGAATTAATAATGAATAGCTTTACAAATTTTGAAATTGATTTATTAATTGCAGATGCAAAAGTTCAAGAACATCATATATTATATCCAGGTGATGAACTTTCATATAACATTAAAGGTGGAGGTGGTACAAATTTTGAAAATACTTTTAAATATATTGATGAAAACATCAATGATATAAATTTGCTACTATATTTTACAGATGGTTTTGGGAAATTTCCAGATAATGAAGCATCTTTTGATACTATTTGGATTCTAACAAATGAAGAATTCTATATTCCCTTTGGACGAATAATACTTCTAAAATAATCAAAATATGCCTTTCATAATTTTATACAAACATTTAGATGCATTAATTTAGCATTCTTAATTTAAACTTTACTTACCACCTAAAAGAGTATTATCTTCCTTTTTAAAAGGAAATAAAATTCAGGATTTTATTTAAGAAGCCCCATAATACTTGACATTTAACTCTCAATAAGTTATAATCCGCGTCCACTAAATGTGGTTAGAGTGCATTTATGCGCATCTAACGAGTTCTTTAAAGGAAAAAAATGGAAAAGATTAGATTAAAGCTTAAAGCTTATGATCATAGAGTTTTAGACAGAAGTGTTGCTTCAATTGTTGAAGCCGTAAAAAGAACTGGTGCTGATTTAAGAGGTCCAATCCCTCTTCCTACAAAAATCAGAAGATATACAGTTATTAAAGGTCCTCACGTAAATAAGGATTCTAGAGAGCAATTTGAAATCAGAGTTCATTCAAGAATTATTGATATCATAGCTGCAACTCCAGATACTGTAGATTCGTTAATGAAACTTGACTTAGCTCCTGAAGTTGATGTTGAAGTTAGATCTATGGGTCAAGAATAAGAAGAAAGGGTAATATAGATGGAATTTATAGTTCAAAAAATCGGTATGAGTAGAACAGTTTCTGTTCCAAGTACTCCTGTTACACTTTTAAAAGTTCTTGATACTAAAGTGTGTGAAGTGACTGACGGTGTAGCAATTGTATCGTATAGCAATGGTAAAAAATTTAACAAAGCTATCGAAGGTATACAAAAAAAATATAACTTATCTAAAGAGTTTAACAGATTTGCAACAATGACTGTAGCAAATGCTGAAGCTGGTGATTTAGATGTTTCTGGATTAAGTGAAGCGCAAATCTTAAAAACAACTTTTAAAACAAAAGGTAGAGGGTTTACTGGAGCGGTTAAAAGATGGAATTTTGCAGGTGGTAGAGCATCTCACGGACACAGAATGGGTAGAAGAGTTGGTTCAATCGGTAACTGCGAATGGCCAGGTAGAGTTCAGCCAGGTAAGAAAATGCCAGGGCAATACGGAAATACAAATGTATCTGTGAAAAATGATGTTATTTCATTTGACGCTGAAACTGGAATTTTAGTTCTTAAAGGTTCAGTATCTGGTCCAAACGGAGCATTAGGAAAAGTAAAGGTTGCTAAATGAGCAAAGCAATAGTATTAAACGAAAAATTTGAAAATAATGGTGAAGTAGTTTTACCAGCTAGTTATGAAGAAATTAACAAACATAATTTATATTTATATGTTAAATCTTACTTAGCAGCATTAAGATCGAATACAGCAAGAGCAAAAACAAGAGCAGAAGTAAGCGGTGGTGGTAAAAAACCTAAAGCTCAAAAAGGTTCTGGTGGAGCTAGATGGGGTTCAAAAAGATCTCCTTTATTCGTTGGTGGGGGTCAAGCATTTGGACCTACTAAAAGAAACTATAACCAAAAAGTTAACAAAAAACAAAAAGCATTAGCATTAAAATATGCTATCAATGCTCAAGCAAATAATAGTACTTTATTTGTTGTTGATTCAATTAAAATTGAGTCAGGAAAAACTAAAGAGGCAGTTGCAGTTTTAAGTAAATTAAACAAAAGAGATACATTAATCGTATGTGATATGATTGATGAAAAAACTTACTTAGCGTTTAGAAACATTAAAAACTGTTATATGGTTGAAAAGCAAGAAGTTAACGCTTATTTAATTGCTGCATACCACTCAGTACTTATTGAAAAATCAGTACTTGATGCATTAACAAAAGAGGCTTAAGATGGCAGATATTACAGATATTAAAGCAATATTATATACAGAAAAAACAATTGAGCTTCAAGAAAATGGTGTAATCGTTGTTCAAACTAGTCCTAGAATGACTAAAAACGGTTTAAAAGAAGTATTTAAAGAATATTTTGGAGTAACACCTTCAAAAGTAAATTCTTTAAGACAAAATGGTAAAGTTAAAAGATTTAAAGGGAAAATCGGTAAAAGAGCTGATTTCAAAAAATTCTATGTAACATTACCAGAGGGCGCAGCAATTGCGAACCTTTCAGCTTAAGGGGATTATAGATGGCAATTAAAAAATTTAGACCAATAACTCCTGCAAGAAGATTTATGTCTGTTATGGATACTTCTGATATTACTTCAAAACCAACTGTTAAATCTTTACTTGTAAGAGTAAAAGCAAACGCTGGTAGAAATAATAACGGTAGAATTACATCTAGACATAAAGAAGCAGGTGCTAAGAAATTATATAGAATTATAGATTTCAAAAGAGATAAATTCGGTGTTGAAGGTACAATTTCAACTGTTGAATACGATCCATATAGAAACTGTAGAATTTGTTTAGTTACTTACCTAGACGGTGATAAAAGATATATCATTCAACCTTCAGGATTAAAAGTTGGAGATAAAGTACAAGCTGCTGAGTCTGGACTTGATATCTTACCTGGTAATGCTATGAGATTAATGAGTATTCCAGTTGGAACAATGGTTCATAATATTGAAATGAAACCAGGAAAAGGTGGACAAATCGCTAGATCTGCTGGTGGATATGCTCAAATTATGGGTAGAGAAGACAAATACGTTATCATGAGATTACCATCTGGTGAAATGAGAAAAATTCTTGGTGTTTGTATAGCTACAATTGGTGTTGTTGGAAATGAAGATTTCTCTAACATGGTAGTTGGTAAAGCTGGTAGAAGTAGACATCTTGGTATTAGACCTCAAACTAGAGGTTCTGCAATGAACCCTATTGATCACCCACACGGTGGTGGTGAAGGTAAGACTAATTCTGGTAGACATCCGGTTACTCCATGGGGTATGCCAACTAAAGGTTATAAAACTAGAAAGAAAAAAGCTAGTGACAAACTAATCATTTCAAAAAGAAAGAAGTAAGGGTTTAAGATGGCAAGATCGATAAAAAAAGGTCCATTCGTAGACGCGCACCTATTAAAGAAAGTTATCAAAGCTAACGAAGCTAACGATAAAAAACCAATTAAAACTTGGTCAAGAAGATCTATGGTATTACCAGATATGATCGGATTAACTTTCAATGTGCACAATGGAAGAAATTTCGTTCCAGTTAATGTTACTGAGAACCACGTTGGATATAAATTAGGTGAGTTTGCACCAACTAGAACGTTTAAGGGCCATAAAGGTTCTGTTCAAAGAAAGGCATAAGAATGGCTAAAGCAATATTAAAATTTATTAGACTTTCTCCAACAAAAGCAAGATTAATTGCTAGAGAAGTTCAAGGAATGAATGCAGAGTATGCAATTGCATCTTTACAATTTACTCCAAATAAAGCTGCAGGAATTATTTCAAAAGTTATAGCTTCTGCTGTAGCAAATGCAGGTTTAGATCCTGTTGATGCAGTTGTTGTATCAGCAAGAGTTGACAAAGGTCCAGTTCTTAAGAGATTTACTCCAAGAGCTAGAGGTTCTGCTTCTCCAAAGCACAAACCAACTGCACATATTATGATTGAAGTAGCTGCTGCAACTAAAGGAGACAAGTAATGGGTCAAAAAGTTAATCCAATAGGTTTAAGATTAGGTATTAATAGAAATTGGGAATCAAGATGGTTTCCTAAATTTGAAACAATGCCAGCTAACGTTTTAGAAGATGACAAAATCAGAAAGTATGTTAAAAAAGAATTATACTATGCTGGAATTGCTCAAACTATCGTTGAAAGAACTGCTAAAAAAGTAAGAGTTACAGTTGTTGCTGCTAGACCTGGTATTATTATCGGGAAAAAAGGTGCAGATGTTGAAAAACTTAAAAATGCACTTTCAAAATTAGTTGGTAAAGAAATCGCTGTAAATATTAAAGAAGAGAGAAAACCTCAAACTTCTGCTCAGTTATCTGCTGAAAATGTTGCTCAACAATTAGAAAGAAGAGTTGCATTCAGAAGAGCTATGAAAAGAGTTATGCAAAACGCTTTAAAAGGTGGAGCAAAAGGTATTAAAGTATCTGTTTCTGGAAGACTTGGTGGAGCTGAAATGGCTAGAACTGAGTGGTATTTAGAAGGTAGAGTTCCTTTACATACTTTAAGAGCAAGAATTGATTATGGTTTTGCTGAAGCTCATACAACTTATGGTTGTGTAGGTATCAAAGTTTGGATTTTCAAAGGTGAAGTATTAGCTAAAGGTATCCCAACTGAAAAAGCTGAAGACACTTCTTCTAAACCTAAAAGAAGACCAACTAAGAAAAGAGGTAAATAATTATGTTAATGCCTAAAAGAACGAAGTTCAGAAAAATGATGAAAGGCCGAAATAGAGGTATGGCTCATAGAGGAAACTCTTTAGCATACGGAGATATCGGTATCAAAGCTGTTGAACACGGAAGAATAGATTCTAGACAAATTGAAGCGTCAAGAATTGCAATGACAAGAAAAGTAAAAAGACAAGCGAAAGTTTGGATTATGGTATTCCCTGATAAACCACTTACTGCAAAACCATTAGAAACAAGAATGGGTAAAGGTAAAGGTTCTGTTGATAAATGGGTTATGAACATTAAGCCAGGAAGAATTTGTTTTGAGATGGCTGGAGTATCTGACGAATTAGCTAGAGAAGCTTTAACGTTAGCAATGCACAAGCTACCATTTAAAACTAAAATTGTAACAAGAGATAGCGAAAATGAACTATACTGATTTAAAAGACAAAAACTTGAATGAACTTCAAGTATTATTAAAAGAGAAAAAGGTGCTTCTTTTTGAATTAAAAGCTAAGCTAAAAACTATGCAGTTGACAAACACATCTGAATTAAGAGTTGCTAAAAAAGACATCGCTAAAATTCAAACAGCTATGACTGCTGCAAAAGCTAACTAAGGATCTAAGTATGACACATAAAAGAGAGATTCAAGGTGTAGTGGTAAAAAGATCAGGTGAAAAAACTGCTTCTGTATTAGTTACAAGATCAGTATTACATCCTAAATATCACAAAACTGTAAAGAGATTTAAGAAATATTTAGTTCATGATGAAAAAAATGAGTTAAATGTTGGTGATAGTGTTATCGCTGTTGAGTGTAGACCATTGTCAAAAACTAAATCTTTTAGATTAAAGACAATTGTAGCTACAGGAGTTAAATAATGATTCAAAGTTTTACAAGATTAAACGTAGCTGACAACACAGGTGCAAAAGAGATTATGTGTATTAAAGTTTTAGGTGGTTCTAAAAGAAGATACGCAACTGTTGGTGACGTTATTGTTGCTTCAGTTAAAAAAGCTCTTCCAACTGGTAAGATCAAAAAAGGTCAAGTTGTTAAAGCTGTTGTTGTTAGAACTCATAAAGAAGTTCAAAGAGAAAATGGTTCATTAATTAGATTTGATGATAATGCAGCGGTTATTCTTGATGCAAAAAGAGAACCAGTTGGAACAAGAATCTTTGGACCAGTAGCTAGAGAAGTTAGATATTCAGGTTTCATGAAAATCGTTTCACTTGCACCGGAGGTACTATAATATGGCAATTAAATTAAAAATCAAAAAAGGTGATACTGTAAAAATTATCGCTGGAGATGACAAAGGTAAAACTGGAGAAGTTTTAAGAGTATTACCTTCAAAAAATAAAGTAATCGTAAAAGATTGCAAAGTTGCTAAAAAAACTGTTAAACCTGATCAGGAGAAAAATCCTGAAGGTGGATTCGTTAACAAAGAAATGCCAATTGACATTTCAAATGTAGCAAAAGTAGAGGGTAACTAATATGGCATCTAGATTATTTGAAAAATATAAATCAGAAATCAAACCAGTTTTAGAAACAGAATTTGTAAAAAACAAAACTTTAACTGCAAAAGTAGAAAAAGTTGTTATTTCTGTTGGTGCTGGTGAAGCGATGAAAGATTCTAAATTAATCCAAAATATTGAAGATACAATTTCTTTAATAGCTGGTCAAAGAGCTGTAAAAGTTATTGCTAAAAAATCTGTTGCTGGATTTAAAGTTAGAGAAGGTATGCCTGTTGGTGTAAAAGTTACTTTAAGAGGTGAGCAAATGTATAACTTCTTAGATAAACTTTGTAACGTTGCATTACCAAGAGTAAAAGACTTTAGAGGTCTTAACAAAAACGGTTTTGATGGTAGAGGAAACTTCAACTTTGGTTTAGATGAGCAATTAATGTTCCCAGAAGTTGTATATGATAATATTATTAAAACACATGGTATGAACATTTCAATAACTACTAGTTCAAACAATGATGCTGAATCTTTCAGATTATTAGAATTAGTAGGTATTCCATTTACTAAAGGGAGAGCGTAATGGCAAAGAAATCTATGATCGCTAAACAACAAAGAACACCTAAGTTTGCTGTAAGAGCATACACAAGATGTTCTGTTTGTGGTAGACCTCACTCTGTTTATAAAGATTTTGGTTTATGTAGAATTTGTTTAAGAAAAATGGCTAACGAAGGTTTATTACCTGGTGTTAGAAAAGCTAGTTGGTAGGAGAATTTAAGCTATGATGAATGATATAATCGCAGATGCTTTAACAAGAATTAGAAATGCTGCAATGAGAAAATTAGAAGTTGCAACATTATTACACTCAAATACTGTAGTAGGTGTTTTAAACGTTTTATTACAAAAAGAGTATATTACTGGATTCAAAGTTATTGATGGACAAAACAATAAGAAAACAATTCAAGTTGAATTGAAATATGATGATAATGAGAAATCAGTAATCAACGAAATTAAAAGAGTTTCTAAACCAGGAAGAAGAGTTTATAAAAACGCTTCTGAAATTAAAAGCTTTAAAAATGGATACGGTACAATTATCGTTTCAACTAACAAAGGTGTACTTGCTAATGATGAAGCATATGCAGCTAATGTTGGTGGCGAATTACTTTGTACGGTATGGTAGGAGAGTTTAATGTCTAGAATTGGAAAAAAACCTATCGCAATCCCTTCAGGGATTGAAGTATCAGTTGCTGGTACAGTAATTAGTGTAAAAAAAGGTAACAAAGTATCTACTGTTGAAACACATGGTAGAGTAAATATTGAAGTTGCTGATGGAAACGTTGTTTTAACTAGAGTTGGTGAAGATAAAGAATCTTCAGCATTCTGGGGAACTTATAGAGCTTTAACAAGCAATGCAATTGATGGATTAAATTCAGGTTTCTCGAAATCTTTAGAAATCAATGGTGTTGGTTATAGAGCTGCTGTAAAAGGTGAAGTTTTAGAACTACAATTAGGTTATTCTCACCCTATTAACTATGAAATCCCTGCGGGATTAGAAGTTACTGTTGAAAAAAACATAATTAACGTTAAAGGTGCTGACAAACAACAAGTTGGTCAAGCTGCTGCAATTATTAGAGGCTTTAGAAAACCAGAACCTTACAAAGGTAAAGGTGTTAAATATACTGATGAGAAAATCATCAGAAAAGCCGGAAAAACTTCTAAGAAGTAAGGTATAACTATGAGTAGAATAAAAGACTTAGCTAAAAAAAATGCTTTAAGAATAAAAAGAAAAAAAAGAGTTAGAGGATCAATTTTTGGTACAGCTGAAAAGCCAAGAGTATCAATTTTTAAATCTAACAAATACGTTAGTGCACAGGCTATTAATGATGTTGAAGGTGTAACTTTAGCAGCTGTTAGCTCTCAAGCTATGGGTTTAAACATTAATAAAGAAAATGCAGTAAAAGTAGCAGCACAACTTGCTGAAAATTTAAAAGCTGCTGGAATTGAAACAGTAGTTTATGACAGAAATGGTTATCTTTATCATGGTGTAGTTGCAGCATTTGCAGATTCACTAAGAGATAACGGTATCAAATTATAAGGGTTAATGATGGCAGCAGTTAATAGAGAAGATTTTCAAGAAGCAATCGTTAAAATCGGAAGAGTAACAAAAGTTGTAAAGGGTGGTAGAAGATTCAGATTTACAGCTTTAGTTGTTGTTGGTGATAAAAACGGTACAGTAGGTTTCGGAACAGGAAAAGCAAAAGAGGTTCCTGATGCAATTAAAAAAGCATTAGATGACGCTTTCAAAAGCTTAGTAACTGTTTCTATTAAAGGAACTACAATAGCACACGACATTGAACATAAATATAATGCAAGTAGAATATTATTAAAACCAGCATCTGAAGGTACTGGTCTTATCGCTGGTGGAGCTACAAGACCTGTTCTTGAGCTTGCTGGTATTACTGATATTATTGCAAAATCTTTAGGTTCTAACAATGCAAACAACCTTGTACAAGCTACTGTTGAAGCATTAGCTAGAATAAAAGGATAGAAATATGGAATTAAATAACTTACAACCAGCAGCTGGAAGTACTAAGAATACTAAAAGACTTGGTAGAGGTCAAGGAAGTGGTACTGGTAAAACAGCTGGAAAAGGTAACAAAGGTCAAAAAGCTAGATCTGGTTATTCTATGAAAAGAGGATTTGAAGGTGGTCAACAACCACTTTACAAAAGACTTCCTAAAGTTGGATTCTTTTCAAGAGTAGCAAAACCTTATTCAATTAATGTTGATAAAGTATCTCAAATTGCTACACTTGAAGAAATTACATTAGATTCAATTAAATCTGTGTATAAATTATCAAGATCAGTTGAAAAAGTTAAATTAATTGGTTCAACTGCAAAAGATTTAGTAGCTAAGATAAAAGACGAAAACGTTACAACTACGAGAAAATAATTATGAGTAAAGATCTAATAAATAAGATTCTTATTACATTAGGCTTTATTTTTCTTTACAGATTACTGGCATACGTGCCAGTACCTGGAGTTAATATAGACGTAGTTAAAGAATTCTTCGACTCTAATGCAAACAATGCACTAGGTCTTGTTAATATGTTTAGTGGAAATGCAGTTGAAAGACTGTCAATTATCTCACTAGGAATTATGCCTTACATTACTGCTTCTATTATTATGGAACTACTAGCAGCAACTTTCCCCGCACTTGGTAAAATGAAAAAAGAAAGAGATGGTATGCAAAAATATATGCAAATCATTAGATACACAACTATTGTTATTACATTAATTCAATCAATTGGTGTTTCAGTTGGACTTAATTCATTAACTGGTCAAAGTGGTCAAGGTGCTATTTCAATTGATATGAATACATTTATTGCAGTTTCTGCAATTTCAATGTTAACTGGTACTATGCTTTTAATGTGGATTGGTGAACAAATCACACAAAAAGGTATTGGAAATGGTATTTCATTAATTATTTTCGCTGGAATTGTATCTGCAATCCCTAATGCAATTGGTGGAACTATAGAATTAGTTAATAATGGACAAATGAATTTCTTAACTGTAATTGCGATTTTAGTAATTATTATGGCTACAGTTGGAGCAATCATTTATGTTGAATTAGGTGAAAGAAGAGTTCCTGTTTCATATTCTAGAAAAGTAATGATGCAAAATCAAAACAAAAGAATTATGAATTATATTCCTATAAAAGTAAATTTAAGTGGAGTTATTCCAGCTATTTTTGCAAGTGCTATTTTGATGTTCCCTGCAACTGTGTTACAAGGTAGTCAAAATAAATACTTAGTTATGATTGCTGATTATTTAAGTCCAAGTTCATATACTTTTAATTTATTTATGTTTTTATTTGTAGTTTTCTTTGCATTCTTTTATGCTTCAATTACATTTAATGCAAAAGATATTTCAGAAAATTTAAAAAAACAAGGTGGATTTATTCCAGGTGTAAGACCAGGAGCAAGTACAGCTGAGTTTTTAAATGAAGTAGCAAGTAGATTAACATTCTGGGGTGCTATATATATGGGATTAATTTCAACTGTTCCTTGGCTTATTGTTAAAGCTATGGGAGTACCTTTCTATTTTGGAGGGGTTGCTGTACTAATCGTTGTACAAGTTGCTATTGATACTATGAGAAAAATAGAAGCACAACAATATACAAATAAATATCAAACTCTTAGTGCGGTTGGATTATAAAAATGGCTATCCCATTAAGAAAACCAAACGAGATAGAGAAGCTTCGAACTGCAAACATTGCTGTGGCTAAAACTTTAAATTATTTAAAGGGTACAGTTAAGGCTGGAATGACTTTAAAAGAAGTTAATCTTTTAGGTGAAAAATTTATATATGATTTAGGTGCAAGACCTGCATTTAAAGGATTATATGGTTTCCCAGCAGGTGTTTGTACTTCATTAAATGAAGTTATTATTCACGGAATTCCTAGTGATGTTGTCTTAAAAGACGGAGACATTCTAGGTCTTGATATTGGTACTGAAATTGACGGTTGGTATGGTGATTCAGCAATTACTATGCCAATTGGTAAAATATCAAAAGCTGATGAAGATTTAATTGCCTGTGCAAAAGATTCTTTATATTATGCTATTGATATTATTCAAGAAGGTATGAGGTTCAAAGAGTTATCAAAAGCTATTGAAGATTTTATTGTATCTAGAGGATATCAACCACTAGTTAGATTTTGTGGTCACGGTATCGGAAAAAAACCACATGAAGAACCAGAAATTCCAAATTATTTAGAAAATGGAAATGCAAAATCTGGTCCAAAAATAAAAAATGGAATGGTATTTTGTATAGAACCTATGATTTGTCAAAAAGATAGAAATCCAGTTATTTTAGAAAATGGTTGGGATGTTGTATCTGCTGATGGATTAAGAGGTAGTCATTATGAACACACTGTCGCTGTAATTAATGGCAAAGCTGTTATTTTAAGTAATTTTGAAAACTAAGGGAGAAAAAAGTGGCAAAAGATGATGTAATAGTAATTGATGGTAAGGTAATTGAAGCTTTACCAAATGCTATGTTTAGAGTTGAGTTAGATAATGGACACGTAGTATTATGTCATATCTCAGGAAAAATGAGAATGCACTATATTAAAATATTACCTAATGATACTGTAAAGGTAGAGATAACACCTTATTCACTTGATAAAGGTAGAATCACTCATAGATATAAATAATTTTATATCTATATAAATTTAAATAAGGAATTTATTCCTTATTTATACTTCAAACACACTACAAAAAACACAAATTTCATAAAACTAAATCTTATAAAATATAAAAAACTATGAAGCCAAAATCAATAATATTTCGCACACTTTAAAAAAGTTATATTATCAATATTTAGCTCCATAGCTTTTTATATTAATTAATTCTATTTTTTGTTAAATCAATCTCTTTTTCAATTATTTCTTTCTGTTCAATCAATAATTCTAAATGTTTCTTAATTATTTCTCTATCTTTATATGACTCAATAATAAACTCATATAACTTTGGTCTACTTTTTTTCCAGTTATGTAAAGTTGTTTTATTTACTTCTAAATCATATTCTAGTTTTCTTAAACTAGGGGCTGTCATTTTAATTCCTATTCTTTATTGTTCGCTATTTTATAAAATATTGGAACAAATGTCAAGTTTTTATTAAATTTTGTATTATATATTGGAACAAATAATTGTAAAAGAAACATTTATGTACAATTTCATATGACAAAAACAGTAAAAAATCAAATATTAAAGAATTTATATAATTTAAAGTCTTTTGGTTATGAATATCATGAATCACTAGATTTCTTTTCAACGGAAGTTAGAAATTTTAAATTACCTAATAATTTAAATGAATTAAAAAATAGTGTTGAACACTGTTATTTATGCGAACTTTCGAAAAGTAGAAAAAATGTACTATTTGCTTATGGCAATGCTAATTCTGATATTATGTTTATAGGTGATGAACCAAGTAATAGTGAAGATGAAATGGGTGTCTTTTATACAGGTAAGTCTGGTGAATTATTAAGTAAAATGATTGAAAATGTTTTAAATATAAAAAAAGAAGATGTTTATTTAACAACTTTAGTTAAATGTAAAAGTTCAAATACTTTAAATAATTCTAATATTGATACTTGCAATGATTATTTGTTAAAACAAATAGAACTTGTTAATCCAAAATTAATTGTTGCATTAGGTGAAAGAGCGTTTTCTTATTTATTAAAAAATAGTATGGATTTTGCACAAGTTAGAGGAAAAGAACTAAATTTTAATGGTATAACATTAATTACAACTTTTTCTGCAAGTTTTTTATTAAGAAACCCATCTTCAAAAAAAGATGCATATTATGATATGCTAAAAATTAAAAATTATATGGAGAATATAAATTGAGACAAATAATTACTTTACTAATATTGATTTTTGTATTTTTTGGTTGTGTTCAAAAACAAACTGTTCCTTTGAAACTTCCTCAGAATAAAGAAAAAGTTAGTGAACTCAAAATAAAAAAAGAGAAACCACTTGTTGATGTAACACCTGTTATCGAAGGCTTAAAACCTATTGATATAAAAGTAAGTGAAGGATCTCTTCCTGATAATAATACACAGCCAATTGTAGAAAATGTTCCAGATAGTGCAATAATCTCAGAGATTCAAGTAGATTTAGAAAAAGTAAAAATTAAAGTAGCGTTTATTTATCCTTCTTCTTTAGTTGAAAAATATGCTAAAACATCTTTAAGTACTATTTCTGGATATTTATCTTATCAAAAAGCTGATTATGACTTAACGATTATTGATTCTACTAATGAAAGTTATGACAACATTAATTTAGCATTTGCTAAAGCTAAACAAAATGGTGTAACAAAAATTATAGGATTATTTACTCCAAGTGCAATTTCTTCTTTAGATAAAATAGTTACAAATGATGTAAAAGTTTATCTTCCTTTAATTGAGAAAAAAGATGCTTTAACAAGTAATGAAAATTTAATTTTTGGTTCAATATCTTATGAACAACAAGTAAAAAAATTGATTTCATATTCAAGTACAAATAATGCTATGTTTTACCAAGACACATATATTGGGAACAAACTAAAAAGGGCTTATGATGCATCTGTTTATGATACAAGAGTTAGAAAAGAGATTAGTAAAACAGAAACAAACTTTAAATATATAGTTAATGATTATAAATTGAATAATTCAACACTATTTTTAAATACAGATTTAGTTAAAACATCATTAATTCTATCTCAATTAAGAGCATATGACATTTCTCCAAATGTTATATTGTCAACACAGGTTACTTATGACCCTATGTTAATGTTATTAACACAAAATCAAGATAGGGAAAAATTAGTTGTAGCTAATTCTATTGATAGTGTTAATAGTGAATTAAGAGATGAAATTAACACTTTTGGTGGAAACATTGTATATGAATGGGTTGATTATTCAACTTTAGTTGGAATTAATTATTTATACTATGGTAATAATTCAAATTTGGTGCAAACTAAAATTATTGATAATGAAGCTGTCTACAATCCTAAATTGTATAAAAGCACAGATGTAGGCTTTTCAGAAATTAAGTAAGATTTAGATAAAATCGCGAATATTTATGTGAATGGAGATTAGAATTTGAGAACACATTATTGTACAGATGTAACTGAAGCAAAAATTGGTGAAACTGTAACTGTTGCTGGTTGGGTAAACAGTAGACGTGACCACGGTGGAATTATATTTATAGATTTAAGAGATAAAAGTGGATTAGTTCAACTAGTTGCAGATCCAAGTGATAGTAAAGATGCTTTAGCAATTGCTGAAACTGTAAGAGATGAATATGTTTTAATTGCAACAGGACTTGTAAGAGCAAGAGGTGAGGGACTTGAAAATCCAAATTTAAAAACTGGTAAAATTGAAATAGTTTTAAAAGATTTAGTAATTGAAAATAAATCTAAGCCAATGCCTTTTGATATTAATGATGAAAAAGTTAATGACGAAATTAAATTAAGAAATAGATTTTTAGAATTAAGATCAACAAAATCATTTAATATTTTTCAATTAAGATCAAAAGCTGCTATTCAAGTAAGAAATACTTTAGATGAATTAGGTTTCTTAGATGTTGAAACTCCTATTTTAACTAAATCAACTCCTGAGGGAGCTAGAGATTATTTAGTACCTTCAAGAGTTCATCCTGGAGAATTTTATGCGCTTCCTCAATCTCCTCAGTTATTTAAACAACTTTTAATGGTTGCAGGATTTGATAAATATTTTCAAATTGCAAAATGTTTTAGAGATGAAGATTTAAGAGCTGATAGACAACCTGAATTTACTCAAATAGACGTTGAAATGTCATTTTGTACACAAGATGATGTTATAGCAGTTGCAGAGAGATTAATCTATGATGTATTTACAAAATGTGGTAAAACAGTTCCTAAAACATTTAGAAGAATGAAATACTCAGAAGCTATGGAAACTTATGGGAGCGACAAACCTGATTTAAGAATTGATATGCCACTTGTAGATGTTATTGATATTTTTGCAAACTCTACAAATGAAATTTTTGCTGATATTGCAAAAGATAAAAAGAATAATAGAATCAAAGCTTTAAAATGTAAAAACGGAGATAATATCTTCTCTAAAAGACAAATGAAAGGTTTTGAAGATTACGTTAGAAAGTTTGGAGCTAAAGGTTTAGGTTACTTCCAAATGAAAGAAGATGGATTAAAAGGTCCATTAACTAAATTCTTCTCTGAAGCTGATTTAGAAGAAATTGTAAAAGCAACACAACTTGAAGTTGGTGACGTTGTATTCTTTGGAGCAGGTGCAAAAAAAGTAGTTTGGGATTATATGGGAAGATTTAGATTATTCCTTGCAAATGAAATGGATATTGTTCCTGCTGATGCATTAGAATTCTTATGGGTTGTTGATTTCCCAATGTTCGAAGTTGAAGATGGAAGAACAAAAGCATTACACCATCCATTTACAATGCCTAAATCACTTGATAATATTGATGATTTAGAAGAAATTGAATCAATTGCTTATGATATCGTTTTAAATGGTACTGAGTTAGGTGGTGGTTCAATTAGAATTCATAAAGAAGAGATTCAATCAAAAGTATTTGACCTTATGGGAATTTCAAAAGAAGAAGCAAAAGAGAAATTTGGTTTCTTACTTGATGCACTTCAATATGGAGCACCATCACATGGTGGATTTGCAATGGGTCTTGATAGAATGATTATGTTATTAGCAGGAACTGATTCAATCAGAGATGTAATAGCATTCCCAAAAACTCAAAAAGCTCAATGTTTATTAACTCAAGCACCTTCAGCTGTTGATGAAGAGCAATTAAAAGAGTTAAGTATTAGACTTAGAAAAACTGTTACTGATATTTAATATAAACTAATTAAAGGAGAGAGACATGATAAAAATTCTTTTTTTAATACTCTCTCCTTTGTTCCTTTTTGCAAAAATGCAAATTCTTACTTACTTTCCTCTTGAAACTCATATTGTAAAAAAAATTGCACAAAAAGAAATATTTCCAAGGGAAATTACAAATAGGTATTTACCTGAATTTAGAAAAATACCATCTTCCGAAGTTTCTAGGCTTTCAAACTCAAAAATATATTTTCATTTTGGATTAGATGTTGAAAAAGAGTATGAAAGTATTTTAAAGGAAAAAAATCCAAATTTAATTATTGTTGATATGTCTAAAGGTGTAGATAAAATAAATAATAATTCTTATATTTGGATGGATCCTTTTGCAATGAGAATTATTGCAAAAAATATTTATGAAACTTTTATAGAAATTGATAAGGATAATAAATCTTTTTATAAAGAAAATTATGAAAAATTTCTAGATGAAATAGATGATACCTTTTTAAAAATAAAGCAAAAAATGAGCGGAAGTGAAATCACAATAACTTATGCTTTTGATGATTATTGGGATTACTTTGCTAATAGATTTAGGCTTAATATCATTAAAAAAGAAAAAAAATATCTAAATATATCAGATGTTTCAAATACTCTTCAATTTACACAAGATAGAAATATTAAAAAATTATTATTTTATAGAGGAATGGATTACAATATAGCTCTTTCTTTCTCAAGTAATCTAAATGTTGAAATAATAGAAGATGATATCTTTGGAGATAATTGGCAATTTAATCTTCTAAATCTATCTCAGAATCTATTTAAATAGATATAAATATATAATTATTTTTTTACATTTGTATGATTAATATACAGTTGTATCTACTAAAATTACTCAAGTGCATATATAATTAAATTATATTATAAGTATAAAGCGTGGGAAATATAATGGTAAATGATATTGTTAATTATAAAGGTATAAGTATAAAAAAAGAGTTATATCCAATAATAAAACATATAGAAGATGTGGATAAATATAGAGATGAATTAGGAAGATTAAGTACTTCTTGGGATATGTTTGCATTACTTGGACAATTGGGTGATATAAATATAGATATTGGTAAAACAAAAGAAAATTTTTTAAATTTAACTTCAACATTATTAAATCATCTTAGTGAACAAGAAATTAAAAAAGTTACCCAAGAGATGAAATTTAAAGCACAAGTTGCAATTGATATACTTATTAGAAATTTATTTGAAAGAACAGCAGATATTGGATTTTTGGCTACTGATGATGATATTAGAAATTTTATTCAAAATTATGTTTCAAAATATAATGAAAACAGTGTTATTTTACGAGAGAATATTCAAAAAAGATTTAAAGAGTATGTATCAAAATATTCTGTTTATTTTGACATAGTTATATTAGATAATCACGGAAAAATATTAGTAAGATTAAATGATGATATAAAAACAGAAAAAACTGATTTATCCTTTGTAAATAAAGTATTAAATTCAAATGAAGAGTATGTTGAAACATATGATTTTCATGATTTCATTCCACAATATAAAAAATCTTTAGTTTATTCATACAAAGTTACAAAAACCAATAGTCAAAACTCAGAAACTCTAGGAGTTTTATGCTTATGTTTTAAATTTACAGATGAAATGAATGGAATTCTTAATAATCTTATTGATATAAAAAATAAAGAGTGTATTACTATCTTAGATGAAAATGGTTTTGTTATTGCGAGTAGTGATAAAGATCATATAAAATTAGGAGCAAAACTTCCTATACTATTAAATGAAGAGTTTAAATTAATTTCCTTTGCAGGAAGAGATTATATAGCAAAAACTTGCGAAACAAATGGTTATCAAGGCTTTAATGGACTTAAATGGTATGGACATATTATGATTCCCTTAGAGTATGCCTTTTTAAGCAATGAATTAGATATTTTAGATATTGATGATTCAATAATTAATGCTATGATGGAAAATGAACAACATTTCTCAAAAGAATTAAGAGAAGTATTTCATAAGAGTCAGACTATTCAAGATAATCTAGCTCGTGTTATTTGGAATGGTAATATTGCTCAAAGTAAGTTAAATTCTGTAAATAGAGAATTTTCAAAATCACTATTAAATGAAATAGGAATAGTAGGAAATAAAGCAAATTCATCACTTGAGAATTTAAATCAAACAATCATAACTTCTATATTAAAAGATAGCGAATTTTTATCTTCCCTTGCTATTGATATTATGGATAGAAATTTATATGAAAGAGCAAATGATTGTAGATGGTGGGCATTAAATTCATATTTTAGAGAAGCTTTTGATGATTATTCAACATTACATGATAAAAAAGATGAAATAAGTGAAATTTTAAAATATATAAATGATTTATACACTGTTTATACAAATCTTATTGTTTTTGATAAAAATGGAAAAGTTATAGCTGTTTCAAATCGTAATGAAGAGTTTTTAGTTGGAAGAGTCTTAAATCAAGATTGGGTTACGAAAACTTTAAGCTTAAAAGATACTTCAAAATATTGCGTATCAAAGTTTGAAAAAACTGTACTTTATAATAATCAATCAACATATATTTATTCAAGTGCAATTAGATCTTTTAAAAACGAAACTATAGTTACTGGTGGAATTGCTGTAGTTTTTGATTCTAAACCTCAGTTTAGTGCAATGCTTGATGATACTTTACCAAGAAATACTCAAGGTGAAAAACTACCTGGAATTTTTGCATTATTTACAAATAAGGATAAGCAAATAATCTCATCATCAAATGAAGACTTTGAAGTAGATTCATATTTAAATATTGATGATTCCTTTTTTAATTTAAAAAATGCTCAAGGCTTTAGTAAAATCATAGAGTTTAATAATAAATATTATGCAATTGCAGCAAAATGTTCAAATGGATATAGGGAGTATAAAAGTCGAGTTGATGATTATAAAAATGATGTGTTATGTTTTGTATTTATTTATATTGGAAGTATAAACACACATAGCTTTTTACAAAAAAATAAATCAAAATTTTTAAGCACTTCTAAAACAAAATTTACACCAACAAGTGTTGAGTTAGCCACTTTTTATTTAGGTAAAAAACTTTTAGCAGTAAATGCAAAAAATGTAATTGAATCTATAAGTATAGATGAGTTAAAAGAATCAATTGATATGGATAAAAAGAATCATTTTAAAGGAATGGTTTTACATAAAGATAAGTTAATAGCAGTATTAGATATTAGAGATTTTTTAAATGAAGAAATTATAAATAATAGTTTATCTAATATAATTTTAGTTGAATATGATAAAGACAATGTTGAACACTGTGTAGGAATTCTGGTGTCATCTTTAGAACAAGTTTGTGTAGTTGAAGAAAAAACTATTCAGCATATTCAAAATCATTTTTTAGGAACAGGCACTTTAGTTGAAAGTATAGTAAATGTAGATGATACAAAAGATTCAAAAGTAGCTATGTTACTTGATATAAAAAAAATAGATACAAATTTAACAAAGAAAATATAAAAATTTATAGTAGGGGTTAAATGATATTTGGGCACAATACGAAAAAACTAATATATTATATTTTATAAAGAAGAATAATGAGTACAATTAACAAACCAAATAAATTTTTACCTACTACCCTTGAAGAGATGCATGATAGAGGCTGGTATGAACTTGATGTAGTTCTAATAACAGGAGATGCATATATTGACTCTCCTTTTATGGGAATTTCCGTTGTTGGAAGAATTTTAGAAGACATGGGTCTTCGTGTTGGAATAATAGGCCAACCTGATGTAAATAGTGACGTTGATGTAAAAAGAATGGGTGAGCCTAAACTTTTTTGGGGAGTAAGTGGTGGAAGTATTGATTCAATGGTTTCAAACTATACAGCTACTAAAAGATTCAGAAGTACAGATGACTATACTCCAGGTGGGAAAAATGATAAAAGACCTGATAGGGCAACACTTGTATATACAAATCTAATAAGAAGATATTTTAAAGGAACTGTTCCTATTGTTTTAGGTGGAATTGAAGCAAGTTTGCGACGACTTACACATTACGATTATTGGTCTGATAAATTAAGAAAGCCTATTTTATTTGATACAAAAGCTGATTATATGGTTTATGGTATGGGTGAGCAAGCTATTATTGATTTAGGGAATACACTAAAAGCAGGAGGAGATCCACGAACTATTAGAGGACTTTGTTATATTTCAAAAGAAGCACCTAAAGAAGAGAGTTTTTTAGAAATTCCTTCACATGATGAATGTTTAAAAGATAAAGAAAAGTATATTGATTTGTTTAAAGCTTTTTATGACAACAATGATCCTATATATTCAAAAGGTTTATACCAAGAAGTGGATGGAAGATATCTAGTACAAAATCCACCAAGTAGGCATATGGAAGAAAATGAGATGGATAAAATCGCATCTTATCCATACCAAAGAGATGTTCATCCTTTTAATGGAAAAGATGGAAAAGTAAAGTGTCTTGAAACTATAAAGTTTTCTATTATGACACATCATGGATGTTGGGGAGAGTGTAACTTCTGTGCAATTGCTGCACATCAAGGAAGAACTATTCGAACAAGAAGTGAAGAAAATATTTTAAAAGAAGCAAAGCATTTTACAACACTTAAAGATTTTAAAGGAATTATTTCTGATGTTGGTGGACCAACTGCAAATATGTACGGATATGAGTGTAAAAAGAAAATAAATCTTGGAACTTGTATCGAAAATAAAAGATGCGTAGATGCCCATAGACTTTGTCGTACTATGAAAGTAGATCATAGTAGAAACATTCAGTTATTAAAAGATATTAGAGCAATTCCTGGAATTAAAAAAGCATTCGTGGCTTCAGGTGTTAGATATGATTTAATTACAGCTGATAAAAAACATGGATATGAGTATTTAAAAGAGATGGTTGATCATCATATTTCAGGTCAAATGAAAGTGGCTCCAGAGCACACAAACGATGAAGTACTTCATCACATGGGAAAACCAGGAAAACAAACACTTATTGATTTTAAAGCTATGTATGATAGATTAAATAAAGAATCAGGGAAGAAACAATTTTTAACATATTATTTAATTGCAGCACATCCAGGGTGTGAAGAAAAACATATGCATGAGTTAAAACAGTTTACAACCCATGAATTAAAAATGAATCCAGAACAAGCTCAAGTATTCACTCCAACTCCAGGAACTTATTCAGCTGTTATGTATTACACAGAATTAGATCCATTTACAAAGAAAAAAATCTTTGTTGAAAAAGATCAAAGAAGAAAAGAAAAACAAAAAGAAATAGTTGTTGCTAAAAAAAGCTTTGGTGGCAAAAAAGTTTCTTCAAGTTCAGGAATGCAAGGATAAATTAATTTTGACATAAAAAAAGGGCAACTATAGAAATAGTTACCCTTTTATATTTTTGTAAAAAAGATTTACGAAAGAGCGTTTAACATATCTGTTGTAACTTCTGAAACATCTTTTGTTCCATCAAGTTCTACAAATACACCCATTTTTGTATAAAAATCAATAAGTGGTGCAGTTTGATCATGGTATGCGTTTAGTCTGCTTATTACAGTTTCAGCATTATCATCTTTTCTAATGATTAATTCACCACCACAGTAGTCACACTCATTTTCTTTTTTAGAAGGATTAAATTCAACATGGAATGATGCTCCACATTTAGAACATACTCTTCTTCCTGTAATTCTTCCAACGATTAATTCATCTGGAACATTTAATGAGATTACTTTATCTAATGATATTCCCATATTTGACATTAGTTCACCTAAAGCAACAGCTTGAGCTAGAGTTCTTGGAAAACCATCAAGGATAAAACCTTTTTTACAGTCAGCTTCTGCAAGTCTATCTTTGATAATACCAATAATAGTTGAATCAGGAACTAATTTTCCTTCATCCATAAATTTTTTCGCTTCCATTCCCATATCTGTTTTTTCAACAATAGCAGCTCTTAAAATATCACCTGTTGAGATTTGAGGGATATTATATTTTTCGATTAAAAACTTAGCTTGTGTTCCTTTGCCTGCACCTGGTGCACCAAATAGCATTAAATTCATATTTCAGTTCCTTAGTTTTTTTATATTATATATAAAAAGCTTTTAATACTACATAAGGTTTTAATAGTACATAAAGAATTTAAATAATTTTTGATACAATTGTTTAATGTAAATTGAACTAAGGGTATAAATGAAGAAACTATTTTTAATTATTGGAGCACCAGGAAGTGGTAAAACTACCGATGCAGAATTAATAGCTGCAAAACATAATAATATAACTCACTATTCAACTGGAGATATGTTTAGAGCTGAAGTTGCAAGTGGAAGCGAAAGAGGGTATATAATTGATACTTATATAAGCGCTGGTAATATTGTACCAATTGATATTGCAATTGAAACTATTGTAACAGCAATTAAAAAAGCTCCAAGTGAAGTGGTTGTTATTGATGGATATCCTAGAAGTGCTGAACAAATGACTGAATTAGATAAATATTTAGCAAATGAGCCTGAAGTTGAATTAATAAATGTAATTGAAGTTGAAGTATCTCAAAATACTGCTTTTCAAAGAGTATTAGGTCGTGCTGCTGATGCTGATGTGGCTAGAGTTGATGATAATGAAAAGGTATTTTTAAATAGAATGAAATTATTTACAGAACCCCTTGCTGTAATAAAAGCATTCTATACTGAAAAAAATATTTTAAAAGTAATTAGTGGTGAAGGAACAATTCAAGAAATTGTTTCTGAAATGGATGCTTTTGTACAATCAAGAACCTAATTTTTTATAAAAGGGAAAG
>CBFHMY010000037.1:0-21474 GCA_965657055.1 uncultured Aliarcobacter sp.
AAAAACATTGATTTTGATAATATGTATTTTTTTGGTGAATTATCACTTGATGGAAGTATCAAAGATACAAGCTCGATATTTCCTATTATTTTATCATTAACAAAGAAGAATCTTATAAATAAAGTTTTAGTTTGTGAAGAAAGCGCAAAAAAACTCTCAAATATACCAAATCTAGAAATCTATTGTGTAAAGAATTTAGATGATGCTATTAATTTTATTAAATCAAATAAAAAAGAAGAATTTTTATATAAGAAAAATCCCTTAGAGTATAAAGTATTAAAAATAAATGAAATAGAGTATTATTTTGATACAAATTACTTAGATGATTTTGAAGATGTAATAGGTCAAGATATGGCTAAAAATGCCGCTCTTATAAGCTCAGCAGGTTGTCATAATATAATTTTTGAAGGAAGTCCTGGTTGTGGTAAATCAATGATTTCAAAAAGACTAAAATATATTATGCCACCAATGGATTTAGAAGAAATTTTAGAAAAAGCAAAACTTCAATCATTAGATTATAAAGAAGTAGATTTTTCACCAATTCGTGCATTTAGAAGTCCCCATCATAGCTCAACTAAATCATCAATTTTTGGAGGAGGAAGTTCAAATGCCAAAATGGGAGAAATAGCTCTTAGTAACAACGGTATCTTATTCTTTGATGAACTGCCACATTTTTCAAAATCTATTTTAGAAGCATTACGAGAACCTTTAGAAGATAATAAAATTTTGATTTCTAGAGTTAATACAAAAATTATGTATGAAACAAAATTCATTTTTATTGCAGCTATGAATCCATGTCCTTGTGGAAATCTACTTTCAAGTGTAAAAGAATGCAGATGTAATGAAATGGAAATTCAAAGATATAAAGGAAGATTAAGTGATCCTTTCTTAGATAGAATTGATTTATATGTTGTAATGAATGATAGTTTTTCTGATAATAAAAATCTTATAAGTTCAAAGGAATTACATAAAAAAGTAATAAATGCATTTATAAAACAAAAGCAAAGGGGGCAGGGTGAATTAAATGGAAAACTAAGAGATGAAGATATTAAAAAATATTGTATTTTAGATTCTCAATCAGAGAATATTTTACAAAAAGCAAGAATAAATTATCAACTCTCTTTTAGAAGTATAAATAAAGTCTTGAAAGTTGCAAGAACTATTGCAGACTTAGATTCTTGTGAAATTATTAATGCTAAGCATTTGATGGAGGCTTTAAGCTATAGAAAGAGATAATTTATATCAGTTTAATAAATAAGTGCTTATGTCATGGTTTGAACTCTCATTTTTAAATATTTTTTTGCATATTTTTTTAATATTTTCTTCTACTGCATTTATATCTTCAGCTAGAAAAATTATTGGGGTTTTGATTTTTTTTAAATCACTAAAAGTGACTAATTTAGAATCAACTATTAGATACTTATAATCTTCATCTAACTCTTTATTTAACTCCGATAGCTTAGTAATTGGCGTAACTTTAAATTTTCTTTGAAGATTAATTACAAGTTTCATACATTCCATATGATTACTAGTTAAAATCAATATTTTTTCTTTTTTACTGATAGTTACTTCTTCTTTTACATTATTTATTTTAATCATATCTTTATTTTTAGGTAGTTTTAAAGTAAAGGTAGAACCTTTATCAATAATACTATTCACTAAAATTTCAGCATTTAATATTTTTGCTAATTCATTTGAAATTGATAAACCTAAGCCTGAACCTCCATATTTTCTAGTGGTACTACCATCTACTTGTTTAAAACGATCAAAGATGATCGCTAGTTTATCTTCTTCTATTCCAATACCATTATCAATAACACTAATATTTACAAATTGATCATTATCCACAACTTTAAGTTCTATTTGTCCATTTTTAGTAAATTTTATAGAATTACTTAAAAAGTTTTTTATTATTTGTTCGACTCTATTTTTGTCATTATAAATATATGTTATGTTTTGATCATAGGTGGTTTTAAATACAATATTTTTATCTTCAGCTAGTGGTCTTGTAGTTAGGTCTATTTCATTTATTAACTCTTCAAAATTAAATGTTTGATAATTTATTGTAATTTCTCCTGCTTCAAGTTTTGAGATATCCAATATATCATTTACCAAATAGAGTAAATTTTTACCACTTATATTTATTATTTTAAGATTATCAAGTTGTTTTTGACTTAAATTATTTTCTCTGTTATTGCTCATTACGGAACTTATAAGATTTATAGAATTAAGAGGAGTTTTTAATTCATGACTCATATTTGCTAAGAACATATCTTTAGATTTATTTGCTAAAATAAGTTTTCTTTTTTGTTCTTTAAGCTTTTCTGTTAGTTCATTAGATTTTTGGGATGCTTCAAAAATATTTTTAGTCATTTGATTAATGCTATTTGCTAAATCATTAAACTCATCTTTTGTATCAATATTTATAGTTTTTGAATAGTTCCCTTCTCCTATTGTTGCTGCATGGATTTTTAATTTATCGATATATTGAAGAAGGTGTTTTTTTATAATAAAAAGAAGTGAGAAAAAAAGTATTGATGAAAGTAGAAAGCTTAAAATCAAATAATTATTTATTCTATCTTTAATAGCTTCTTCTGTTGGTTTTGTAGATAATCCAAATCTTAATTTACCAATTGTATTTTCGTATAGTTTTATATTATGTTTTGAATATTTTATTGGCTCATCTTTAAGTTTGTCATTAATAACTGACGCTACAATTTGCCCATCTTTTTCTAACTCAATTAGATACATATCATCATAATTTTCTATTACTGTAGTAAGATAAGTATTTAAAATAGGGTAATCATCCACAAGTAATGGCTCCATAACTCCAGCAGAAATTGTTATTTTTAAGACTTTTTCTTGTTTTTCTAAAAAAGAGTATAAAACTTTTTGTACTTTTTGAATTTGTAAATATGACAATACAGCTAATATTGGTATTAAAATTAAAAGTAGTGAAGTTGTAATTTTAGGTAATAACTTCATTAAAACTTCTTAGATAGATTAATTCCTTCTCTAACAAAATCATATTCATCATCGTTAGTTTTAATAAATCCATCACCCTTAAAGATTGTTAGAATTTCTTTATCTTTCAAATTAATCATTGCTTTTTGTAATATTTCAAACTCTTTTTTTGGAAAATTCTCTCTAACTAGCCAAGGTTTTGTCACATTATCAAATGTGTGAAAACTTTTAATTCCTTTATCTTTATATTTTTCAAAAGTAGACTCCTTAATTACACCTGCATCAAAATCACCATTTGCAACCGCAAGAGCTACTTTGTCATGTCTTTGTAAATATTTAAAAGAGCCTAAGTTTTGTGAATCAATACCTCTTTTTAGCATTTGTGCCTGTGATAAAAATCTTCCTATGGTAGAGGTATCATTACCAAAAGCAAAAGATTTTCCCTTTAAATCTTCAATTCTATTAATTCCAGAGTCACTTTTTGTTATGAATACCCCTTTGAACCTTTTTTTTTCATCTTTAATTTCTTGAACCAAAAGTCTAATATTTTCATTTTTATCTTTTGCCAATATATAACTAGCAGGTCCAAATCTAGCAAAATCATATTCGCCCTTTACAAGGCCATCAATTGCACCCTCATAAGTTGGATAGATTTTAAGTTTAATTTTTTTATCAATGCCATTATTTTGTAAATCTTTTTCTAAATAGTCAATTATTGGTTTAAATTTTTTATACATTTCAGTAGGTTTGTCAGAAGTGTAAATACCAAAGTTTAGCTCATTTGCAAATGAAAAATTAAGAAATAGTAAACTCAATATAATTAGAAATTTTCTCATAGTGATTCCTTATTTATAGATTTAGAGCTATTATATTAAAAAAGAGTATTTCAAAAGTATTATTTATATTTATTTGAATTAATTATAAAACTAAGAGTACTTTCCTTGGCTTATTCATTAACTTTTAATTTATTGAATTTTATAGTATAATGCAAAAAAATTAGATTTTACGAAGAAGAACTTCGTATTGATTACAAAGGGATAAAAATGACAAAATGCGGATATGTATCAGTAGTAGGAAGACCAAATGCTGGTAAAAGTTCACTATTAAACTGGCTTGTAGGTGAAAAAATTGCGATGGTTTCACACAAAGCTAATGCTACGAGAAAAAGATCAAATATTATTGTAATGCACAATGATGATCAAATTGTATTTGTGGATACACCAGGAATTCACGAAACTGAAAAACTATTAAATCAATTTATGCTTGATGAAGCATTAAAAGCTATGGGTGACTGTGATTTAATTCTATTTCTAGCACCAATTACAGATAAAGTTTCACATTATGAAGATTTTTTAGTAAAAAATAAAAAAAATGTAAAACATATCTTACTTCTAACAAAAATAGATTTTGTATCAAATAGTGAAGTTTTAGAAAAAATCAAAGAATATGAAAAATATAGTGATAGATATGAAGCTATTATTCCAATTTCTATAAAAAAACAAACTACAAAAGCTGATATATTAAATGATGTTGTAAAACATTTACCAGTTCATCCATATTTATTTGATCCTGAAATTATGACTACTGAGAATATGAGAGATTTATTTAAAGAGTTTATTAGAGAATCAATTTTTGAAAATATCTCAGATGAAATTCCTTATGAGACAGATGTTTTAATAAATAAAGTTGAAGAAAAAGATAATGTAGATGTTGTAAAAGCTACTATTATTGTTCAAAAATCTACACAAAAAGGTATGATTATTGGAAAAAATGCAACAGCAATTAAAAGAATTGGTAAAGATGCAAGAGAAAAAATAGAAAAACTTACTGGTAAAAAGTGCTATTTAGAGCTTTTCGTTTCAATTAAAAAAGGTTGGACAAAAGATAAACAAGGACTTAAAGACTTAGGTTACGACGTAACTTTCTAAAAGAAGAGGATTTTCCTCTTCCCACTTTCCTAAAAAACAATCAAGAATTCTAATAAATAAAAATATTATTTTATATCTACCCTTAAGCTCTTTATTGTATAATTTTTAATAACTTGAAAAATTATATAAATGGATTGCTTTATGATAAATTATATTTCAACACAAGAAATTTTTTCACTTGAGTTGGATGTTTCAGAAGAAATAGACAATAATAGTTTAAAAAACTTTGTTTTAACATCTTTAAATTTAAATAATAAAGAATACTCAAGTAATGATTTGATTTATGCTACATATATGCAAGAGCTAAAACAGTATCAAGTTATTCTTATAAATAATCAATTTTCAAATGCTGAATTTCAAGTATTTGAACTTTTTTATGATGATATTAGTGAAGGATTAGATTTATATCTTACAGATAAGTTTTTTTGTTTATATAAAAATGGTATTTTTTATTATTATCAAGCCATTGAGTTTTCTTTAACTATTGAAGAATTTCTTGATTTTATAAATAAAAAATTTAATACAAAAGTAAATAATTATAAGAAAATAGAGTCAGATGAATTAGAGCAATTAAAAAATAAATATTCTCAAAGAAATAAAAAAAGTAATTTAAAAAATATAAATAAGAAAAAAGATAATAGTTTTATATTTTATTTATTATATCTTTTTTTATTAATATATATTTGTATATATTATATAGAAAAAAATAGTTCATATGAAACTGAAAATCCAAAAATACAAGATCAAAGTATAATTTATGAAAAATTTAAAAAAGAACACACTTTCGTAAGCCTTGAAAATGATTTTAATGGGATTTTAGAAAATATAAATAAATATAGTTTACAAATAATATCTTTTGAATATAAAAAATCTAAAATAAAAATTATTCTAAATTCTCAAATTAAAGATAATTTATATCTATTTTTAAAAGAGTATAAAAAAAGTTTGATTTCTTCATCAATATATTTTGATGAAAAAAAAGAGCTTTATGAGGTAATAGCTTATGTTAATTTATATAAATAATAAGTTTAGCAATTCTTCTTCCAAGACTAAAATTGAATTATATATTTTACCTCTTATGCTTTTATATCTCTTATACTATTTTTCAAGTAGTTTAATTGTTTCACAAGAGCCTATATCAACAAAAAATAGAATAAATTTTACAGAGTATGAAAACAAAAAATTTCGCGGTTCTTTTTTAGAATTATTTTCAAATCTCGAAAATAGCGCAAAAGAAAATAATATACAAATTCTTTCTTTAAATAACAAAAATAATATTGTAGATTTAAAAATAGAAGCTAAAAAAGAACAACTTCCTTTATTTATAAAAGAAATAGAAAATATAAATAGTTTTACAAAAATTAACTTAATTACAATGTATGATAAAAAAGATTTTAATAAATATCTTTTTGATTTAAAAATTGATTTAAATAAATTTTATATAAAAAGAATTGAGAAAATTAAACCTATAGTTAAAGAAAAATTTGAAAAACATAAAGAAGTTGAGATAGTTAAAATACCAATACCACAAAATAACTATGAACTAAAAGCGATTATTGCTGAATATATTTTAATAAATGATATTTGGTTAAAAGAAGGTGAAGAAATTGATGGATTTAAAGTTGATGAAATCAATAAAAATTCAATTGTTCTAGAAAATAAAAATAAAAAAATAAGATTGGAGTTAGCTAATGAAGAGTATCTTGAAAACATTTATTGATTATTCCTTATTTGAAAAATATGGTATGGAGTATTTTTTTAGTAATAATATAATTCCTATTTATGAGGATAATATATATTTAAAAATTGCAGTTTGTAGTAACTCAAATTTAGTAACTGTAAAAGATGACTTCGATAAATTGATTAGTTTTCAAGAAATTAATGAGCTTGAACTTCTTTTTATTTTAAGTAATCTTGATAAAAAAATAAATTTATTTAATTTAGCTTCTAAGTCAATTTTTCAAAATAGTTTTGAAAAATATATAAGTGATTTTTTAGAAAAACTATTACTTTTTTCTGTTGAATTACGAGCTAGTGATATCCATATTGAAAGATACATGGATTTAATCTTATTTAAATTTAGAGTTGATGGAAGATTAAAAACATTTTTTGCCTTTAAATATGAATTTTTTAAATATATTTCTTCTTATATTAAATTAATTTCTAACTTAGATATTACACAAGTTAGAATTCCCCTTGATGGAAGATTTTCTTTAATTATAAATGAAAAAAATTTTGACTTCAGAGTATCAACTATGCCTACTATTGATTCTGAGTCAATTGTTTTAAGGGTCTTAGATAATAAAAATATAAATAAAAATTTAAGAACTTTAGGTCTATCATCAAATTTACTTGAAATTATAAATGAATCATTAAAATTAACTCAAGGTTTGATTTTAATTTCAGGGCCAACAGGAAGTGGGAAAACTACAACTTTATACTCAATTTTGAAAGAGTTAGATAGTGAAGAAAAAAAGATTATTACCGTTGAAGATCCAATTGAATATAAAATAGATTCAATTAGTCAAGTTGCCATAAACAATAAAATTGGACTTAGTTTTGAACTTGTATTAAAAAATATTTTAAGACAAGATCCAGATGTGATTTTTATTGGAGAAATTAGAGATAAATTTTCACTAGATATTGCCCTTCAAGCATCTCTTACAGGACATCTAGTAATTGCTAGTATTCATGCTAATAATGCCGTTGAAACTATTTCTAGGCTTGTAGATTTAGATGCAGATCCTTTTTTGATTTCTAGTACATTAAAGCTTATCATGGCACAAAGGTTAGTTTTGAATTATTGTAAGTTTTGTGAAGCTAAAGGATGTGAAAAATGTAATTTTACAAAATACTATGATAGATCAAATATTGCAGAAATTCTAAGAATTGATGAAAAAATATCTTCTTTTATATTTAAAAAATCTGATATAAATGAAATAAAAGATTATTTGAAAACTATTAATTTTAAAACAATGTTAGATGATGGGAAACAAAAAGTTCAAAAAAATATCACCTCTTTAGATGAAGTTTATAAAGTAATATCATACTAATGAAAAAATATAAAATAAAATATCAAGATGCAAGTTTCATAAAAGAAATAATAATTGAGAGTAATAATATTTCAAATGAAGAGCTTCCTAAAAATATAATTAGCATAGAAGAACATAAAAAAACATTTGACTTAAACTATTTTAATAAAAAAAGAATAAGTGATAAAAAATTAAACTTGCTTTTTTATGAATTGAATTTGATGTTACAAGCTAATATAAATATAAACGATGCCCTTGAAATTTTGATAAAAAATAAAAAAGATAAAAATATTTTAGAATTTTTAAGAGCAATTAAATATAGTTTATCAAATGGAAAATCAATAAGTGAAAATTTAGATAATTTCAAGCTTAATCATATAGTTTTGTCTTTTTTAGAAATATCTCAAGCCTATGGGAACTTAGCTTCGAATATGAAAGCTTTAAGTCAATTGTTAACTGAAGATTCGCAGATAAAAAAAAGTTTCATAAAAGCAATCTCCTATCCTATTATTTTAATTATAAGTTTTTTTATTTCATTAATATCAATTTTTACATTTGTTATTCCAAAGTTTAAAATGATTTTTGAACAAAGTCAAAATCAATTGCCCTTAGCTACTGAAATATTATTAAAAACTCAGTATATTTTAGAAAACTATTCATATTTGATTTTTTTGTTTTTATTGGTATTTGCTTTAGGATTTATATATCTTTATAAATATAATAAAGATTTTGAATATTTGATTCATAAACTTTTAATTGAAAAAATATTTTTAGTTAAAGATGTTTATTTAAATATGCAACTTTATAAACTGTTTCTAGTAATAGATATAATGCTAAAATCAAATTATGAATTTCATAAAGCCTTTATTTCATCAAAAATTTTATTAAAAAACAAATATTTGTTGGATAAAATAGCATTAATTGATAATTTATTACAAAATGGAAAAAGTATCAATGACTCTTTTTTAAAAACAAATATATTTGATGATATAGTTTTAAATCTAATAAATACAGGAGAGATTTCAAACTCTTTGAGTATTACTATAGATGAAATAAGAAAGATTTATAAAAATAGATTTTATGATAAAATGAATTTACTAACGTCTTTAATACAGCCTATATTTTTGATTGTAATTATGGCTTTAATACTTTGGATTGTATTGGCAATATTTATGCCTATTTGGAATATGGGAACCATGATAAATGTTTGAAAAGGAGTATCTTTGATTAATTGTTATATAAAAAAAGGAAATAAACTTTTTGTAGTTGAAGGTATTGACTCTTTAGATAACATCGAAAATAAAAATGATGTGATTTGGATAGATATGCTTCTTCCAACTCTTGAAGAAGTTAAAGCTATTGAAAGTTTATTTGATATGAAGTTCTCTACAAAACAAGAGAGTGAAGAAATTGAGTTAAGTTCAAGATATAGAGAAGAAAAGAATAAAATAGAAATAAATAGTTATTTTTTGGTTGATGATACTAAATCTGCATATAATGAAACAGTGTCATTTATTTTGCAAGGTTCTCTATTAATATCAGTTAGATATAAAAAACTTGAAAGTTTTAATATCTTTATAGAAAAGCTTACATTATTACCAAGAGAATTTAAAAATGGCTATTCAATTTTTTGTAAGATTATAGATATTAGAATTGATGCTGATGCTGATACTATTGAAAACTTATCTAAAGAGATAACAAAAATTAGAAAGCATGTATTTACTGATTATTCAAATGATGATGAAGAAATACTTGAAAAAATCTCTTTATTTGAAGATTTAAATATGAAAATCAGAGAAAATTTAACAGATAAACAAAGGATTTTAACTTCACTTTTAAAATCTCAAAAATTTGATGATGAAAAGAATGATTTACCAATTATGTTGAAAGATATTAAATCTTTAATTGACCATACAAATTTTAATTTTGAAAGATTAGATTATCTTCAAAATATATTTATTGGTATTTTAAGTATCGAACAAAATAAAGTTATGAAAATATTTACAATTGTAAACGTAATGTTTTTACCACCTACATTAATAGCAAGTATTTATGGAATGAACTTTGAGTTTATACCTGAATTACATTGGGAATATGGGTATATTTTTTCAATAACTTTTATGATAATAGCAGCTATTACACCTATTGTAATATTTAAAAAGAAGGGTTGGATTTAGTAAATTTGCTAAATTTAAATAAAATAAAAAAGATAATAATTTTAAAGGAAAAGTTTAATGAGTAGTGATATAGAGTTTGAAAATGCAATTAAAAAGATGCTTGAACATGTTGGTGAAGATATAAATCGAGAAGGTTTACAAGATACTCCAAGTCGTGTTAGAAAAGCATATGAGTTTATGTGTAGTGGATATAAACAAGATCCAAAAGAGATTATACAAAAAGCTCTTTTTACATCAACAAATGATGAAATGGTTGTGGTAAAAGATATAGAATTTTATTCACAATGTGAACATCATATGTTACCAATTATTGGGAAAGCACATGTGGCTTACATTCCAAATGGAAAAGTTATTGGATTATCAAAAATACCAAGAGTTGTAGATGTTTTTGCAAGAAGATTGCAAATTCAAGAGCAATTAACAGAGCAAATTTGTGATGCATTAAATGATCATTTAAAACCAAAAGGTGTTGCTGTTATGATTGATGCACGACATATGTGTATGGAAATGAGAGGGGTTGAAAAAATTTGTTCAACAACTGTTACTTCAGCTTTAAGAGGACTTTTTAAATCTAATAAGAAAACTAAAGACGAGTTTTTATCAATAGTTTCTAACTCTTTACGTAAATAAATCAATAGAAATTTTCTATTGATTTTATTATTTATCTAAGTGATTTTTTAAAAAGATTCTAAATCTTGAATATCGCTTTGAGATATATTTTCAAGTTTACTTTCTATCATATCTAGAAACTCATTTCTATTTTTTTCATCCATATTATTTTCAATCATTTTCAATATATAACTTATTCCATTTGCATTAATTTTTTTTACATTAGCAAGATAGTGAACAAAAGCTATAATTTTTATATCATTTATAGAATAAAGTTTTTTAAGATTATTGTTTTTTAATGGAAATAACTTTTTATCTTCATACATTTTTAATGTACGAATTTTTGCATTTAAAAGCTCAGAAATACTACTTAAAGGTAGAACATCTTTGTCATTATTTAGTAAAGCCATTTCTATCCTTATTTCTTTTTTATAATATATTTATTTCACTTTTATCTGATATTCTATCAAGTCTTGTTGGAACTGTTCTATTATCATTTTTTACTTCATCTTCAAATATTTTTTGAATTGTTTTTGTATTTGCTAAGAAAGTAGTTTTTTCTTTTGCTTCTAATCCTTCAATTTTAGGTTTCGTTAGGACAGTCATTGCATCTATTGCTGTACCACTTTTGTATAAACCTAAATGTAAGTGTGGTCCAGAACTAAGGCCTGTATTCCCAACATAACCGATTAGTTCTCCTTTTTTTATACTTTGTCCTTGTCTAATTCCTTTAGCAAAACCATTTTGATGTCCATATAATGTTTTATAACCATTTCCATGGTTTATAATAATAGTTTTTCCATAACCACCTTTTGTTCCAGCAAATTCAATTCTTCCATCACCTGCTGCATAAATAGTTCTTCCTTTAGGTGCTGCAAAATCTGTACCTAAATGAGCTCTGTATCTTTTTAATACAGGATGCCATCTTTTTTTTGTAAAGACACTTGAAATTCGTTGATAAGTTAAAGGAATTTGGAAAAAATATGATTTTGTAAAACCAATACCTTTTTCATCGTAGTATTTGTCATCTTTTTCATGTTTAAATCTATAGTATGGTTTTCCAGAAATTTCAACCATTGCTGCTACTAAATCAGGAAGACCCAAGGGTTTTCCTAAATAAGCTTTTCTTGAGTATTTTAATGCAATAAAATCACCTTTTTGCATTTTTCTAAAGTTAACACTATCTTTAAAAAGAGATTTAATAACCGCAGCTAAAGTAACATCTCCTGTAGCTTTTAGTATATCATGAGAAACAGATTCTGTAATTTCTATTGCAACAGTTTCAGTATATTCTGTATAATTAATAGGTAATGTTTGGAATTTGAATTCATTATCAATATCTTTATAAACATGGATTTGAATATCATCTGATATTGGTATTAATACTTGATTTAAAGAGCCATCATCTTCCGTATATAAGTAGTATGTTCTGTCAGCTTCTATTTCTGAGCATAACTCTCTGTCTTCTTTTTCTAAGTCAAAATATAGTTTTTGGGATATTGAATATTTATCTAAGAAAGTTAAAAAACTCTCTCCTTTTGGCCAAGGTAACTCTTCAACTTGAGCAGAGTATAAGATGTTAAAAAACATAATAATTGATAGGATAATTTTCTTCATTAGTGTGTCACTTTTTTATTAAATAATTAGGTCAAGTATTATACAATGGCGCAACTTAAAGATAAATATGGAGTAAGAATTGTTTAGATTTATAATTTTTTTGATGATTATATTAAATGGATATGCTAGTGATTTAGTTAATATATATAGAATGCAGGGACTAAATTCACTTGAAATGGAAATAGAAAAAACTTTAAAAAATCAGGATTATTGGAAAGAGTATTTAAAAGATAAAAATGTTGATTATGGATATTATGAATATAAAAAATATGTACTTTTAACTCAAAAAGATCAATCAGAAATTTCACTTTTTGAAGTTGCTGATAATGATTTCAAATTGCTTCTAAGAAACAATGTAATAACGGGTGAAAACCAAGGTGATAAATATACAGAAGGAGATAAGAAAACTCCTGAAGGTTCTTATGATTTAATTGAAAAGAAAATTGGACTAGATCAATTTTATGGTCCTTTTGCTTTAGTTACTTCTTATCCTAATGTTTTTGATCAAAGTCTTAATAAAAATGGTTCTGGAATTTGGATTCATGGTAAGCCTTTTAGTGGAGAAAGAGAAAATGTTACAAAAGGTTGTATTGCTTTAGATAATAACGAATTAGAAAATTTAGAAAAAAAACTAGATTTAAAAAAAACTATTTTAATTACAACCGAAAATCAGTTTAAAAAAGCAACAAAAGATGAAATTGCACTTATTTTAACTTCAATTTTTAAATGGAAAGATGCTTGGAAATATACGAAATTTAATGAATATATATCATTTTATTCTACAGAGTTTAAAAGAGCTGATAAGTCTGATTTTTCCCAGTTTAAAGAGTATAAAGAAAGAATTTTTGCTAAAGATGAAAAGAAAACTATAAACTTCACAAATATTGATATTTCTCCTTATCCAAACTCACTAGGTAAAAACATGTTTAGAATCTTTATGGATGAAGAATATATAAGTCCTGCAATCAACTTTCTTGGAAATAAAGAGCTATTTATTGAAATAATAAATAATGAAGTGAAGATTCTGTCTGAAGATTAAAAGTATATTTAACTCTTTTTAGATATAATCGCCTTAAAATAACAACCATATTTTAAGGCTAAAGATGCAAAAACAAGAGATGAACCTTCAAGAGATAGCACTTGCTCACTCTCTAACACTTGAAGAATTTGAAAATATTAAAGAAATTTTAGGAAGAGAACCAAATTATGTAGAAATTGGTATCTTCTCTGCTATGTGGAGCGAACATTGCTCATATAAATCAAGTAAAAAATATTTAAGTGGTTTCCCAACAAAAGCTCCTTGGGTTATTCAAGGTCCAGGTGAAAACGCTGGAGTTATTGATATTGGTGATGGATATGCTGCTGTATTTAAAATGGAATCACATAATCATCCATCATTTATTGAACCTTATCAAGGTGCAGCAACGGGTGTTGGTGGAATTTTAAGAGATGTATTTACTATGGGTGCAAGACCTATTGCAAATATGAATTCAATTAGATTCGCTTCAATTGAAGGAAATAGTGAAACTGCTAAAAAACATAGATTTCTTTTAAGAGGTGTAGTTGCTGGTATTGGTGGATACGGTAACTGTATGGGAGTTCCTACAATTGGTGGAGAAACTACTTTTGAAGAGTGTTATGCTGGAAACAATCTTGTAAATGCATTTACTGTTGGACTTGCAAAATCTGATGAAATTTTTCTAGGAAAAGCTGAAGGTTTAGGAAATCCTGTAATGTATGTTGGATCTAAAACAGGTAGAGATGGATTAGGTGGAGCTGTTATGAGTTCTGCTGCATTCACAGAAGATTCAGAATCAAAAAGACCAACAGTTCAAGTTGGAGATCCATTTACTGAAAAATTACTTTTAGAAGCTTGTTTAGAGTTATTTAAAGCTGATTTAATTATTGGTATTCAAGATATGGGTGCTGCTGGACTTACTTCATCTTCATTTGAAATGGCAGGAAGATCTGGATCTGGAATGATTATGCATTTAGATAAAGTTCCAGCAAGAGAAGAGGGTATGACTCCTTATGACTTTATGCTTTCAGAGTCTCAAGAAAGAATGCTTATTTGTGCTAAAAAAGGTTGTGAACAAGGTGTTATTGACATCTTTGAAAAATGGGAATTAGATGTTGCTGTTATTGGTGAAGTAACTGCAACTGGAAATATGGAATTATTCTGGCATGGTGAAAAATGTGCTGAAGTTCCTGTTCAACCAGTTTCTGAACAAGCTCCTGTATTAGATAGACCAACATCAAAACCAAAATATTTAGATGGTATTGAAGATATTAAATTAGATAAAGAAATTTCTAATCAAGCTGCATTTGATGATTTATTTTCTGATATGGAAGTTGTTGATAAATCTTGGGTTTATTCTCAATATGATTCAATGGTTCAAACAAATACAATCAAAGGTCCTGGTAAACTTGACGGTTCATCTATTAGAATCAAAGAAACTGGAAAAGCTCTTTCTATGAGTGCTGATTGTAATACAAGACTTTGTTATATTAACCCAGAACTAGGAGCTGCAGCTGCAGTAATGGAATCAGGAAGAAATGTAGCAATGACGGGAGCAGTTCCTAAAGCAATTACAGATTGTTTAAACTTTGGAAATCCAACAAACCCTGAAGTTATGTGGCAATTTGCGGCATCATGTGAAGGAATTAAAAAAGCTTGTAGAGAATTAAATACACCTGTAATTGGTGGAAATGTATCTTTATATAATGAAACAAATGGAGTAGGGGTTTTCCCAACACCTTCAATTGCTATGGTTGGAGTAAATGAAGATGCAAATAAAGTATTACCTTCTTGTGTGCAAGAAAATGGAAATATTTTATATCTTTTAGGTGAAACAAAATCTGAATTTGGTGCTTCTTTATATATGAAAAAAATGTATGGAAAAGTAGCTGGAATTCATCCAGAAGTTGATTTTGCAAAAGAATTAGCTTTATGGAATACTGTAATTGAAGCAAATAAAAAAGGTTTATTAAAATCTGCAAAAGATGTAAATGTTGGTGGAATTGCGGTTAGTGCTGCTAAAATGGCAGTAGTAGGAAACAAAGGAATTGAAATTTCAATTTCTTTAAATGATTCAAAAGATATTTTCTCAGAATCATTAAGTAGAGCTATTGTTGAAGTAAGACCTGAAAATTGTGCAGCATTTGAAAAAGTTGTAAGTTCTTATAATCTTGAATATTCAAAAATTGGACAAGTTACAGGAGATAAAATCTCTATAAATGATATTTATAAAGAGTTAGACAAAGTATCTTATGTTTATTTCAATAGATTTAAAGAAGTAATCGAGCAAGATTTATAATAAAAAGGGAAATCCCTTTTTATTATTCTCCCATTTCTAATACTCTTTTTTCAACTTCATAAAAATCAATAATTTCTAATCCTTCTTGTATATCTTCTTTTATTTCATGAGCTCCAAAACCATAAGCCATAGGTGTTAGATTCATAGTGTCATAATATGCAGTTCTTGCATTTATCCATTTTCCTGCTTTTATATCGTTTATCCAAATTATAGAATCATTTTTCCATTTTATATTTTGATCTTTAAACCATAGAATTGCACATCCAATATCATCGAAAACATTTACCTCGCCATTTTTTGGGTTTATAATTTGCACAGTTTGATTTCTATCACTAACTACCATAACACATCGGCTACACATATCTCTGTCCCAGTGTATCTCTTTAACTTCCGTTGAAACTTTTTTTTCACAAGCTGTAAAGTTAAAAATTAAAGTTATAGGAATTAGTATTTGAAATAATTTAAAATAATGCATTTATTTTCCTTATACTCTTTCATCTGATATGATTTTTCCTAAATCCATATAAACTTGACGATTAACAATATCTTTAACTTCATCTAGTCTATGAGTAACAAATAGTAAAACTTTATCATCTTCATTTTCTTTTAATAGTCTATAAAAATCATCTCTAGCTTTTGGATCTAAATTTGCTGTTGGTTCATCATAAATAATAATATTACTTCTTTTAGCTAGTGAAATGGCAATTAACATTTTTTGTTTCATTCCACCACTTAATTTGAAAAATGATTTATTTAAATTAGCTGTGATATCTAACTTCATTTCATTTGCATAATGCATTATAAGTTTTTTATCAACATCCGAACTAGCTTGAATATATTGCATAAGTTCATTTAAACTTAATTTTATTGGAGGTGGAAGTTGTGGAACAAATGATATGTGTTCTAAAACTTTTATTCTATCTTTAATAGGATCTAATCCATTTATCAATACTTCACCATTATCAGGATGATAATAACCTAAAATAGAACGAATAAGAGTAGTTTTACCAGCACCATTTGGTCCCATTAAAGCTATGTATTCATTTTTATTAAATTCAATATCTACATTATCTAAAGAGATATGTGAAGCGAATTTTTTTGTTAAGTTTTTAACTTGAATCATTATACTAAGCCTTTTAATCTAAAATCAAATTTTAATGCATCTGAATGGCAAACATCAATACATCTTCCACAAAGTGTACAATCAGCACCTGTAACATATTGAGTTTTAATACCTTTATCTTTTCTACCTTCATCATATTTTGCTTTAGTTAACTCTAAAACTTGATTTTCAAAGCAAACATCATGGCAAACCATACAGTGGTCACAGTTATCATTCCATTGAACTCTAAGTGCACTAACTTTCCCTATCATTCCATAAGTTGTACCAATTGGGCATAGATATGTACACCAAGCACGTCTTGAAAAAAATACTTCAATTAAAAAAACTGCAAGAACCCAAACTAATGCTAAACTCCAGCCATAAGTTATAAATCTACTTAAAATTCCAACAACATTAAATGTTTCAAAAACTAAATAACCACTAGTAAATGCTAAAATCAGAAATATAAACCAAAAAACATATCTTACTCTATGATCAAATTTTCGCTCTTTAATTATTTTTTTTGTAAGTAAAACATTATGAAGTTTTTCTCCAATTTCACTTAGTATTCCATATGGGCAAACCCATGAACAATATGTTTTCCCCCCAATAAATAGATAAAAAAGGATTATAGTTACTGTTCCTATTATCATATTAATTGGCAGATGATAAGTTGCTAAAAACATTTGAATAGTTGTAAAAGGATCAATTAAATGGAAACCTAAAAATCTTGAACCATTTAATGTTCCTTCTAGTGTTTGAATATCAATATGAAATGATAAAAAGAATAATAAATGAATAGAAATAACTACAATCCATCTTTTCATTCTATAAGAAAATTTTGTTTTTCCATCTTTTGTTTTATCAAAAAAAGTAGACATAAAAGTTGTATTTTTTATGGTTGCTCTTGTATTCCATTTATCCATTTTATTCTCCTTTTAACTATTTATTTAAAGCTTCTTGTTTTGCTTTAAATCCAGCTATTTCTTTTGCGAAGTTTTTTAAATCTTCATCTTCTAGGTTTATTAATAAACCTTTCATAATAAGATTTTCTTTTCGACCTGATTTGAAATCAACTAAATCTTTATATAAAACAGCTTCCTCTTGTCCAATTAATTTTGGACCCATAAGTTTTTTGCCATTTTGTTCTCCTGATCCATCAACACCATGACATGAAGAACATTTACTTTTATATTCATTTGAAACCTCAAACATTGAAGCATTTCCTGCTTTATTTCTTAAGGCATTTAATTTTTCTTGATCTTCATCTTTTTCTTTTTTTTGCTCTTGATTTGTATAGTCTGAATTATTTATATATTTCATATCTTGAATAATATTACCAGCTTCTCCACCTTGAAATGCTCTACCTACTAAAAATGTATAAACCATCAAGAATAGTATAATTATTGTAGAGATAATTGCTATTATTTTTTTCATTGCATTTCCTTAATTTGTTTATTAAATTCAAATATTTCATTTGCTAACTTACTTACATCTTCGTTAGACATTTGCTTTACTAAGTCTGTCATAAGTACATTTGCATTTTTATCACTTTTAAATTTTATTATTCGATTATAAATAAAATCTGCATCTTTATTTAACAAAGATGGTCCAATAATTCCATTTGCATAATCATTATGACAAGCTGAACATTTAACTATAAACTCTTTACTTAATTGTTTTACTAATAGTGATATTTTAATTTTTTCATAAGGACTTCTTACATTCATATTCGCTTCAATATTAGTTCTAGGTTTTAATCTAGTCGCTGCATCTTCATTAGCTGGTTTTGCATTGGGATCATATTCACTTTTTATATTGTAATCATAATAATATGATTCATTTTTCTTTCCATCTTTTACTTTTGGAGTAACTTTTATTTCATTTGCATTTTTATTTTCTTCTACTTCTATTTTTAAAGGAGTTTGAGCATTTTCTACTTTTACAGTTTCTTTTTTCTCTTCAGTTTTTTTATTGTCACCACATCCACTTATTAAAACAACTAATGCTGTGCTTATTATGATTTCTTTTATCATGATCTAATTCCTTTAATATAATAATCTTCATATGTTAATCTAGGTTTTACAACAATTGCTGCTTCAAATGCTGGGCATAATTCTTCACAAGCACCACATCCAACACAAGCATCATAAATTTCTGGTTTCATTCCATTTCCACTTTGAACCATTGATATAGCACTACTTGCATTTGGAATGGGACACATATCTGCACAAATAGTACAAGGTTTTCCTTCAAATTTATCAAGTTTATCTAATACATCTTGCTCTAATTGTCTAGTATTTGGATGGGTATGAATTCTGTGTATTTGCTCTTTTGTTACAAGTTGATTTGTTATTGCTATACATCTATTTGGAAATTCTAAAATAGCAATACCCATTTTAATATCAGCTGGTTTTTCACATTTATGATCTAATGCACCACTTGGACATGCAAGTACACAAGGAACTGCTGTACAAGCATAACATCCTCTTTCTCTTGCATCTATATATGGAGTTCCAATCCCATGACCTTTTACCATATCTGAAAGTTTAATAGAATGATATGGACACACTTGTAAGCATTGACCACATTTAATACATAAAGCTAAAAATTCTTTTTCGCTAACTGCACCTGGTGGTCTTAATTTCATTTGAGCTTGAAGGGCATGTGGAGAAATTACAACTCCTGCTCCTAGTGTTAATCCTAAAATCCCTAATGTTGAGAATTTTATAAAGTCTCTTCTGTCTTTTTGTAATTCTTTCATTTTAAGTCCTTACATTTTTAACTTAGGTTTATCATCAGCCATAAGAAAAATTGGTTGAGTAAATGGAGCTAATTTTGCTAAAAAATTTAATAAAGCAATAACTGGTGAACCATAGAAAAATTTTACATCTTTATCATAAACCCATAATTGATCAGCATATTGAAAAACTTTATGTGGTGTGTCTCCAATATTATCTCCATCTTTATCAAAACCTTCGTAGTTATCCCAATAGTTATTTAAGATTTCATTTTGATCTGTTTTAGCACCTCTGCTATCATTTATTATATCTTCAATATTTCCTAGAATTTTATTTGATTTAATTACATTGTTTTCACTTATAGAATGAAAATGTAAAGCTTCTGAATTGTATAAAATTTTATTATCTTCAATCCAGTTTTTAGTATCTGGCTCAAATGGCGATCTATCTATATATATTCCTTGAGCACAATAAATAATTGTATTATCTTTCAATGTAAAATTTGATACATCTTTTAATCCTATACCCATTCCAGTTGCACCTAATGAGCTTTGAATTGTATTTCCTACTGCTGTAGTATCTTGGCTATACATAAAAAATATTCCAACAGAATTGTATTTATAGGTATTGTTTTTAACTAAATTTTTACCTGCATACATAAAATGAAGTGAATATCTATTATGCTCACCATAGTTTTCTGAAATTTCATTTCCATGTGAATACCAAACTACCATATCTCTAGATTTGATAAGTTTATTTTTTGTTACAATATTATCATTTGAGTACCAAAGTCTAAGACCATCACCTCTTAATCCTAATTCTAATTCTTTTGAAGTTATATAATTGTTTGATATAATTGAATTATTTGTCATGGCAACATCAATACCAAATAAACAATCTTCAATAATATTGTCAGAAATTTCAGATTGATTAGAATTTGAAATTTTTATTCCAGCATCTAATGTATCATGTTTCTCACCACTTCCTTTGATTGTTAAATTTTTGATAGTTACAAAAGGACTTGTAATTTGAATAACAGTTCCTTCTTGTAGACCATCTATTATTACACCATCTTCTTTTCCAATAATAGATATTGGTTTATTAATTACAATAGAACCTTTATAAACTCCCTTTGGAAGTTTTAAAATAGACCCTTCTTTTGCATTATCAATTGCTTCTTGCAAGAGATTCGCATTTAAAATAGTAATAAAAAAGAAAAATGACGTAAATATAATTTTTAACATCTTTTAGTCCTCTAATCCACTTTCTTTTATTGCTTTATTTCTAGCTAAAATAGCTAGTAAAGAAAATATTCCAATTGCAAGTAACATATAAAAACCAATTGTTGGATATGAATGAGTTGTAAATTGTGCAATTTTACCATCACCAAAAACAGTAGGCATAAATGGTTTTATTTTAAAAGCTCCCCAATCATGAAGATTATGTCCAAACCAATATAACCAATATGAGTAATCAGCTATAAATAATAAAGGTAAAGCAGCTGGAATAATCATAATATATGTCAATATCTTTTTATTAAATAAAATAAAATATATCATAAATAAAGATAGTCCTAAAAGAGCATAAATACCAATTTCTCTCTCAAGTTGTCCACCTCTCCACATAGGATCCATTCCTACATAGTGATTAATTGTATTCATTTCATGAACTTCACCTGAAAATCCATCGAAATGGAAAAATACAGGAATTCCTTCAGGAAAAGCTAGTTTTGGATAATTTGGAGCTTCTAAAGAACAAGACCAAATAGGAAGAGAAGCAACACCAATTTCAGATGAAGTTTTAATCATTTCTTTTAGATTATTATGTGCTTCAGTAGGTGTAGTTGTACTTTTATATCTTCCTTGATTATATAAATTCCATGTACTAATAGCTAGTGATGAGATTTCTTCTGTTTTTCCATCATGAACTTTATTTAATGTTCCATGAAAAGCAATCATTGGAATAGTAAAAGAAACACTCATTATAA
>CBFHMY010000038.1:0-20928 GCA_965657055.1 uncultured Aliarcobacter sp.
AATTTCTTCAAATTTATGTTCACTCAAAACCGTGCTTTCAATATTTCCTGTTTCAATATGAATTACGTCTCCCTCATTTAGAATTTTTCCATTGTAATTGAGGAGTTTATTTTTTTTAATATCTTTTAGTAATTCTTTATTGTAGCTAGGCTTTAAATGATAATAAAAAACAGATAAATTTTTTCTATTTACTGTTTCAAGTCCCTTTGCAATTAATTCAGGTGTTAAATGTTTTGTTATTTGTGCTAAGTCTATTAATTTATCTGGAAATGAACATTCTATTATTAAAGATTTAATATCATCATTATTGTTTATTTCTTCCCAAATATGTGGATTTTCATGAGTATCTCCACTTATTATAAAACCTTGATGGTTTTTTGTAATTACAAAACCACAAGCTCCTGGAATATGATTTGCTTTAATTGCTTTTATTGAATAATTATGAATTTTTATAATTTCATTATATTTTATAGGTTTTAAAATTAATGAAAATTCATCTTTTTTAGATAATTTTATTTTTGTAAAGTTAGGCCAAATTACATTATTAAATGAGTGTTTTTCTAAAACAGCTAAGGTTTCTTCTAATGCATATATAGTAAGAGGTGTTTCTCTTTTATCAAAGAAAGTCTCTATTATAAATGGTAAATCTGTTATATGATCAGCATGTGAATGTGTTAAAAAAATATGATTTATATGTCTAGCTTCATTACCTAATGCATTTATAATATTTCCGGCATCAATAACAATATCTTTATATATTTGAAAAGAGGTAGTATTTAGATCTTTTGCTTTGCTTCCACTAGCGCCTAGAATTTTTATATAATTCATGAAAAAGCCTTTAGTTATAATAGATAAATTATAACTAAAATAGCTTACATTGTGATTATTTAAATTTAATGATTCATATCATTTATTTTGAAATCATCATATGGATCCATATGAATATTTATAATCCAATCTCTTTTTTTATCTAATTTTTTTATTTTATTTTCTATTGAATCACTTGCTCTATGGGCTTCCATTAAAGTTATAATACAATCAAAAACTAAATGAACTTCAACAAAAGTTTGATTGGCAGCTTCTCTTGTTTTTAGTAAATGATAGGCATTTACTTTATTGTTTTCTTTTATTATTTCTTCTATTTTTAAAACTAGTTCTGAATCAACTGCTCTATCTAGTAGAACTAAAACTCCATCATGAATTAGTTCATAAGCTGAGTAAATAATATATAAAGCAATTCCTCCACCAACAAATACATCAATAATTTCATATCCTGTGAATGTTACAAGTAACAAAGATGATAAAACAGCAACATTACTAAAAACGTCTGTTTTATAGTGTAGTGCATCTGCTTTAATTACCATTGAATTTGTTTTTTTAGCAACCATATTTAAGTAAGTAACTAAAGAGATAGTTATTATAAGAGACGCAATCATAACATATATTGATGTTTCTAGATATTGTGAAGTTTTACCATTTATAGCTTTTTCAATTGCTTGATAAAGTAAATATAAACCAGAGATTGTAATAATAGTACCTTCAATTACAGAGGCTAGGGCTTCAATTTTTCCACGACCATAATTAAAAGTTTTATCAGCTGGTTTTTCAGAATTTGAAATAGCAAAATAGTTAAAAATAGATACAAACATATCTAAAACAGAATCAACAGCAGACGCAAGTACTGCAACGGAACCGCTAGCGATTCCGATTACAAGTTTCATTAGAGTAAGTACCGCTGCAACACTTGAAGAAACAACGGTAGCTTTTTTTTGAGGAGTCATTATTTGTTTTCTACAAACTCTTTGATTCTTTTGATTCCTTCTTGAATAGTTGCTAAATCTGTAGCAAATGAGAATCTAACATAACCTTCAGTTCCAAATGCAAGTCCAGGTACTAATGCTACACCTTTTTGTTCTAATAAATCAGCACAAAATTTCATAGAATCATTTGTTACAGCTTTTATATTTACAAAAGCGTAAAATGCACCATCTGGATCAATAGTAGAAAGTCCTTTAATTTCATTAAAAGATTTAACAACTATATTTTTTCTTTCTTCAAATGCAGCTCTCATCATTTCAATATCTGCATCAGCATCACCCTCAAGAGCAGGAATAGCTGCATATTGAGTCATAGTGTTGATATTTGAAGTAACTTGACCTTGAAGCTTAGTTAATGCTTTTGCAAGTTTAACATCAGGAGTTGCAAGATATCCAAATCTCCAACCAGTCATTGCAACTGCTTTACTTAAACCATTAATTGTAACAGTTCTTTTGAACATATCTTCAGATACTTCAGCAGCAGCTGTAAATTTTTTACCATTATAAATGATTTTTTCATACATTTCATCTGATAAAACAATAATATCTGTACCTTCTAAAACTTTACCAAGAGCTGTTAGTTCTTCTTTACTATAAACAGATCCTGTTGGATTTGAAGGAGTGTTTAAAAGTAGAATTTTTGTTTTTGGCGTAATAGCAGCTTTTAATTGCTCTGGTGTAATTTTAAATTCTGTAGAATCGTCCGTATCAATAAATACTGGCACACCATCTGAGAACTTAACTTGTTCTGGATATGTAACCCAATATGGTGCTGGAATAATAACTTCATCACCTTCTTCAACTAAAACTTGAAATAGGTTAAATAATGAGTGTTTTGCTCCATTACTTATAACAATATTATCTAATTTGTAATCTAAATTATGATCTTTTTTTAATTTGTTAATAATTGCTTGCTTGGTAGCGATGATACCTTCTACTGCTGTATATTTAGTTTGCCCATCATTAATTGCTTTAATAGCAGCTTGCTTGATGATTTCTGGAGTGTCAAAATCTGGTTCTCCAGCACTAAAACTTAGTATATCTTTACCCTGAGCTTTTAGCTCTCTAGCTAAGGCAGTAATTGCCATAGTAACCGATGGAGACAAGTTCTCCATTCTGTTCGCAATTTTCATTATCATCTTCCTCAATAAAATTATTACTATATTTTTTGATATAATAGTCTCGGATTTTAACAAAAAATTACTTAAGGAATAGTTTGAGTTTTCAAATAGAAATTAATAAAACAACAGTAACAGTAAAATTAGAAAATAAAAAAAATATAAAACATTGCTATTTACGTATTTTAAAAGCTGATTTAATACAAATTCGAGCAAATAAATATTTCACAATTTTTGATGCTAAAGATTTAATAAATAGAAAAAAAGATTGGATAGAAGCCTCTATACTAAAAATGTCAAAAAAATCACTAAATGATGATGAATTTTTGCTTTTAGGTGAAAGAAAAAAATATGAAGATTATAAAATTAAAAATATTGATACTTTTTATAGACATGAAATAGAAAAAATATTACCTCAAAAAGTAGATGAGTATTCAAAAAAAATGAATTTATTTCCTACTTCAATTTCTTATAGAAAAAATAAAAGAACATGGGGCTCATGTAATTATAAAAATGGATTAAATTTTAATATTTTACTAATGAAATTCCCAATAGAAGTTATGGAATATGTGATTGTTCACGAATTAGCTCATATTAAACATAAAAATCATTCAAAAGATTTCTGGAATTTAGTGGCAGTTTATTGTTCTAATTATAAAGAAGTAGAAAAACTGTTTAAGAATTTTTTATAATATCTCTTATTCTTTCAAATTTTCTAAATAGTTTTTCATCCTTTGCTTTATTTTCAAATATGCCATAAGAACGCTCTTTGTATAGGGGTGTGTCTGTTTTGATAACTTCTTTTTTCTCAATAACATTGGTTACAAAAAAACCTATCTCTTCAACATTTGCAATCTTGAATTTTTTTAATAATGATTTTATATCTGCTTTGTTATACTCGAATTCCATTTTATAAACAGGATGGGTTAATACAAAATATAAAGTTTGGTTTTTAACATAACCAAATTTTACCCCTTTTTTTAATTTCAATGGAAGAACATCTATGAACTTCATAATTAAAAAAGATGTATTAATCTTACTGAATTCAGGATTATTTTTAAGATGACTAAGTATTTCATTAATTTTTTTCATACGCTAATTATAGCAGGTTTTATATTATCATTCAGTGGTTGTGGTTATAAAGATAATCCAATTTATCTTGCACCTGATTCTTCACTTGCTCAAAACAATCAAGAAGTTTCAAAATAATGATTTATGATTATATAATAATAGGAACAGGTGTTGCTGGATTAAATGCAGCAAGATTAATACCAAAAGACAAAAGAGTTTTGATCTTATGTAAAATGTCAACATGGAATTGTAATACCTTTTGGGCACAAGGGGGAATTGCAACAGCTGTTGATGAATCAGATATTCCAACTCATATCAAAGATACCTTAACAGCTGGTGTTGGTTATAACGACAAGGCAGCAGTTGAACTTTTAAGTAAAAAATCAATTACAGCAATTAAAAATTTAATTGATGCTGGAATGAAATTTGACAAAAATGAACAAGGTCAACTCTCTTTTACAAAAGAAGCAGCCCATAGCAGAAATAGAATATTACATGCAGATGGTGATGCAACAGGTAGAATTATGCATTTATTTTTACTTGAGCAATGTGAACATGAAATTGTAACTGATTCTGTTGTTTGTGATTTACTTATAAAAGATGATATTTGTTATGGTGTTCAATATTTTGTAAGTGAAACTGAGCAAAAAGTTGCATATGCACATACTACAATAATAGCAAGTGGTGGAGTAGGTTCAATTTATAGATACCATACAAATTCAACTGCAAATGCAGGTGAAGTGCAGGGAATTATTGCTGAAAAAAATCTTCCTTTAAAAGACATGGAAATGATGCAATTTCATCCAACAGTCGTAAAAGGAACTACCTTTGCAAGAAAACCTCTTTTAAGTGAAGCTTTACGAGGTGAGGGTGCACATATAGTAGATGAAAATAATTACAGATTTTTATTTGATTATCATGAAGATGGTGAGCTAGCTCCAAGAGATGTAGTTAGTCGTTCAATATTTGATTATCATAAAAAAACTGGCTTAGGGATATATTTATCATTCGAAAACTTTGAAAAAAAAGCTTTTAAAAAAAGATTTCCAAATATTTATACAAACTTAAAAGACTTAGGTTATGATCTACCATTTGAGAGAGTTCCTATTAGTCCGGCATTTCATTACTCAATGGGAGGGATTGAAACTTCTCTTGATGCAAAAGTAAAAGGAATGAAAAATCTTTATGCAATTGGTGAAGTGGCTTGCACAGGAGTTCATGGAGCAAATAGATTAGCTTCAAATTCTTTACTTGAAGGTTTAGTATTCTCTCAAATTGCTGTTGAAGATTCATTAAAAAATGATTTTAAAATAAACATAGAAAACTATGATAAAAAAATTATTAATTATGTAAGAAATAAAGAGATAGACAAGAATATAAAAGACAATTTAAGAGAAATTATGTGGACTCATGCTTCTATTGTAAGAGACCATGAGAATTTAAAAAAATCTTTAGAAACAATAGAAAGCTATTTAAAATTGGGTGTTGGAAGATTACTTTATTTAAGGCTACTTACGGCAAAATCTATTTTAAGTTCTGCGCTAGGTCGAAAAAAATCTCTTGGCGCACATTATATTAAGGAGAATTGATGTTAAAAGTTATTATGACTTTACTGCTGGGTTCACTGTCTTTATTTGCAAGTTCTGCAAGTGCGACAGAAATACCTGACTTAACTATGACATGGGTTGGTTTTGCAACTTTACTTATATTTGTTGTTGGGTATTATTTTGTAGCTGCTGAGGAGAAATATGCTATTGATAAAGCAAAACCTGCTTTATTTATTGGTACATTTATGTTTATGTTAGTGGCACTTTATTATTCATTAAATGGTTTAGATATGAATTTAGTTCATACTCAAGCACAACATTTAATTTTAGAAATTGCTGAAATTTTCTTCTTCTTATTTGTTGCAATGACATATATTGAGTCGTTAATACATATGGGAGTATTTGATACTTTAAAATATAATCTTATTTCAAAAGGTTATACATATAGAAAGCTATTTTGGGTAACTGGATTTTTAGCATTCTTTATCTCTCCAATTGCTGATAACTTAACAACTGCACTTATTTTATCAACAGTTTTAATTACTATTGAAAAAACAAGAAAAGATTTCTTAGTACCAGGTGCTATTAATATCGTTGTTGCTGCAAATGCAGGTGGTGCTTGGTCTCCATTTGGTGATATTACAACGCTAATGGCATGGACAGCAGGAAAAGGTCAATTTACAGACTTCTTTTACATTTTCCCTGCAGCAATTTTAGGATATTTAATTACAGCATTCTTATTATCAAGATTTGTTCCAAATGTTATTCCAGAATTTGATGTAACAAAAGAAGTAAAACCAAAAATGGCTGAAGGTGCTAGAGTTGTAATGGCTCTTGGAATATTCACAATTTTCTGTGCAGTTATGTCTCACCAAATTTTACATTTACCTGCAATGTGGGGTATGATGTTTGGTTTATCTTTAGTAAAAGTTTACTCTTATGGTTTAGGAAAAAAATATGGAAAAGAGCATTTTAATATTTTCCATTCTATGGCAAAAATTGAAAACAACACTCTAATGTTCTTCTTTGGTATTTTAGCAGCAGTTGGTGCTTTATACTTTGTTGGATGGTTAGGATTAGCAGCTGTTGTTTATAATCCAGATGTTTTAGGTCCTACATGGTCAAATATTGGAGTTGGATTCTTATCAGCAGTTGTTGATAACGTTCCTGTTATGTCTGCTATTTTAAAAGCAAATCCAGATATGGGACTTGACCAATGGATGTTAGTTACTTTAACAGCTGGAGTTGGTGGTTCATTAATTTCATTTGGATCTGCAGCTGGTGTTGGAGTTATGGGTAAATTACATGGTATTTATACTTTTGGTTCACATATGAAATATGCTTGGACCATATTAATTGGGTATATCGTTTCTTGTAGTGTATGGTATTTACAATATGAAGTTTTAGGTATTGCTCACTTCTAAAATTTGTCTTTGATAATAAAAAAGGTTATTAGGTTTTACCTAGTAACCTTTTTTTATGCCTATTTTTTTATTTAACCAGTTTTTTACAAGTACTTAGATAAAATATCAGATTAAAATTTGTAATATTCAAAGTGAAATATGAAGGAAAACAATATATGAAACATGTACCAATCGTAGTATTAGATTTCGGTAGTCAATATACTCAAATCATTGCTAGAAAACTTAGAGAATCAGGAGTTTATTCTGAAATAGTACCTTATAGTGAAAGTATAGAAGATATTATGGCTAGAACTCCTAAGGGAATTATCCTTTCAGGAGGACCTGCTTCTGTATATGCTGAAGATTCGTATCATCCAGATGCAACAGTATTTGAACTTGGACTTCCAATTTTAGGTATTTGTTATGGTATGCAATTAATTTCTCAACATTTTGGTGGATCTGTAATTCCAGCAGATCACCATGAATATGGAAAAGCAAAATTAAAATTTGAAGTTGAAAACCCAATTTTCAAAGATACAACAGACGGTCAAACAGTTTGGATGTCACATGGAGATAGAGTTGAAAAAATTCCATCTGGATTTGAAAAAATTGCAACTAGTGAAAACTCACCATTTGCAGCTATTGCAAATACAGATAGAAATGTATATGCATTTCAATTTCACCCTGAAGTTTATCATTCAGCAGAAGGTGCAAAACTACTTAAAAACTTTGCAAAACATATTTGTGGTTGTGAATCAACTTGGAATATGGGTTCTTTTGCAAAAGAACAAATCAAAAAGATTCAAGATCAAGTAGGAAATAAAAAAGTACTATGCGGAGTTTCAGGTGGAGTTGATAGTTCTGTCGTAGCAACTTTATTAGCTGAAGCTATTGGTGAACAAGTTATTCCTGTATTTGTTGATAATGGATTATTAAGAGCAAATGAAAGAGAACAAGTTGAAGCAATGTTTGCATCACGAGGTGTAAAATTAATCACTGTTGATGCAAGTGAAGAATTCTTAAGTAAATTAGCAGGTGTTACAGATCCTGAAACAAAAAGAAAAATCATCGGAGCTACATTTATTGAAGTATTTGATAAAGAAGCAAAAAAACATGATGGTATTGAATTCTTAGCTCAAGGTACACTTTATACTGACGTTATTGAATCAGTTTCAGTAAAAGGTCCTTCGAAAACAATTAAATCTCACCACAATGTTGGTGGATTACCAGATTGGATGAAATTTGAATTAATTGAACCTCTAAGAGAAATCTTCAAAGATGAAGTAAGACTTTTAGGACTTGAATTAGGACTTCCAAAAGATATGATAGGAAGACATCCATTCCCTGGACCAGGACTTGCTATTAGAATCATGGGAGATGTAAATAAACCAGATTTAGAAATCCTAAGAGAAGCTGATGTTATCATGTTAGATGTTTTAAGATCAACTGGTTACTATGATAAAACATGGCAAGCATTTACAGTTCTATTAAACGTAAAATCAGTTGGAGTTATGGGTGATAACAGAACTTATGACAATACTGTTTGTGTAAGAATAGTAGAAGCAACAGATGGAATGACAGCAACTTTTGCACATATTCCACATGATATTTTAGAAACTATCTCAAGAAGAATCATTAACGAAGTTGATGGAATCAACAGAGTAGTTTATGATATAAGTTCAAAACCACCAGCAACAATTGAGTGGGAATAAAATAAAGCAGTATCTTTTAACTTGATACTGCGTCAAATAAGAAAATCAACTCAATCACATACTTATTGTATGCTCAATCGTTGATTTTCTTCTTTTCCTTGTCTGAAGCTAAAATCTACGGCTTTATTTGAGTTTTTAATAATTTCACTCTTACTTTACTTTTAAAATGAAACTTGATTAAAGTTTATATTAATATCTTTTCTAAGGAATAACATGCATGATTTTAGTGAATTGATTCAAAGAACTACAATATTTAGTCTTGATACGCTTAATAATATTCAAAAAAATACACTTGATAATTTTGAAACTAACGCAAAAACTCCAGATGTAAAAACTCTACAAATGATTCAATTACAAAAAGTGATAATATCTGTAGGAATGTTTTCAATGTTTGAATCAATTATTCAGAAAGAATTAGAATGTAAAAATGGTTTTGAAGAAGCTTAAAAGATTTTAGATAGCCAAGGGAAAATTGAGCTTAAAGAAGAGTTTTCTAATTTTAGTCTTGCTATTAATGTTCTTAAGCATGGTAGAGGAAGAAGTTATGAAATACTTCTCTTAAAAGTAGATATTTTACCTTTTAAATTAAAATTACCAGATGAATCTTTTTTTTGTGAAGGTGATATCTCTGAAGTTAGTATTTTGATAGATGTAGATGATACTTTTGTATTAAATTGTTCAAAAATAATTCATAATATTTCTCTTTCTTTATTTCCCAAACTTTAGTTTGAATAGTTTGAAAAGGGGATTGTCACTTTTTAAAATTTTGGGGACAGTTTACTTAATCAAAAAATAAAACAACTATCTTTCACAAAATAAAAGGAATGAACATTTTAGTTCTTTCTTTATAACTTTCATATTCTTCTAGTTTTTTGCTCCAAAGCATTTCTTCTTTTTTTGATTTAAGATATAAAACAATAATCAAAATACCATAGCAAATGAGATTTATAAGATTAATATCAGATACGATAACTCCTCCCATGATTAACAATACTGAAAAATACATTGGATGACGTATATATTTATACGCTCCAGTACTTATTAGTTTTGCATTGCTTTTGATTTCAGGTCTAACATTGAAGTTTCCTACTCGGTTAAAGAAAAGTGTATATAAGCCAAATATAAAGCCTAATGAAGAAATAAGAAGTGAAATATAGTTATTAAAAATTGATTGGTTTATAAGTAATAGTATCAAGATAATAATGAACTGTACTGTTACTAAAATATTTGAGTTTTTTATGATATGCATTTCTTATCCTGAAATTAAAATTCTGGTGACAGTTTACTTAATTATATAGATTATAAAATAAAAGTGTGTAGAGATAATGTAGTTTTTAATAATTACCATGCTGTAGAATATATATTTTTATTTAGTGATAGGAAAAGCTATCAGAGGTATTGAAACCCTGATAGCCTTTAAAGAAGGATTAATCAATCTTGATATGGCTTTCTTCTAGATTAGCAAAAGCTTTTTTATAAGCTACCGTTTGGTTATGATCAAGGGTTAATGTCATAGGTAAGTCCTTTAAGAACTTCATAATTAATTCGATATTGTCATTTGCAGAATGTGCTCTTGCTAGGGCGTTACTTGCTTTCTTTTCAGTACTCATTGTTATGTCCTTGTAAATAAGTTTATCTAACATTAGAGTATAGTACAGAAGACTTAAAGAAAGAGTATATTTATCAAGGAATATTTAACTATACACCACTTATGATTTTATAGAATATACTTATGAATTTTTTAATCATTGATTTAAAATAAAGCAACTATTAACTAGAATAAAAAAATACTAATAAAAGTGATAATTATGGCAATAACAAGACAAATAATATTTTTAGCAAAAAGAGATTGTATAGAAGAATTAAAAGCATTACTTAAATCGACTATTAAAGATTCTAAAGAAGAAGAGGGCTGTTTGATGTATGAGGTTTTTCAAACAAAAGGTAATCCAGTTGAATTTATTGTAATTGATTCATGGGAAAATGAACTTGCATTAAATAAACACTATGAAAGTGAACACTACTTACATTTTATAAATAACTTCAAACAATATAATGCTCATATAGAGCCTTTTGAACTAGAAGTTTTATAAAATTTTTTAAAAAAAATTAAGCTTTTTGTTAATAATTATCAAAATATATAATTTATTTATCAAGGAAAATAATCAATGAAAATACATAGAATAAACCCATGTAAACGATGGTCAGATGTAACAGTTTTTAATGGAATTGCAACTTTTACAGAAGTGGCAGATTCTGATACAAGTGCTGATATTAAAGGTCAAGTAGAACAAATATTTGAACAAGCCCAAGCAAGTTTAGCATCAATTGATAGTGATAAATCAAGAATTTTAGCAGTTACTATTTATGTAACAGATTTTGCTAATATTGATGTTTTAAATGATGTTTGGGATTCATGGTTTCCCCAAGATTGTGCTCCAAGTAGGGCTTGTATTAAAGCTGAGTTAATAGATCCAAATTTATTGGTTGAGATGACATTCACAGCAGCTGCTGGTGAGAAATATCAATCATAATATCTAATAAATTATTCAAAATTATTTAAAAAATTTAATAATATAATCATAAATATTATCAAATATGTGTAGATTTATTTAATATGATGTACAATATATACATTATTAAATTATTATATCTAGCATATAAGTAATTAAAAGGATGATTAAATGGAAATAAAAAATTTAAAAGATTCAAAAGTCTATATTATTGGTAGTGGAATTGCTGGCCTTGCAAGTGCTGTGTATTTAATAAAAGATGCTGGTATTTCTGGTCAAGATATTTATATATTAGAAAAAGATTTAATAGCAGGTGGTGCTACTGATGGTTCTGGAAACGAAGAACAAGGATATGTTGTTCGTGGAGGAAGAATGCATGAAATTCACTACGAGTGCTATTGGGAGCTACTTTCTCACATTCCTTCTCTGGAAGATCCAAAGGTATCAGTTAGAGATGAATCTTTTGAATTTAATGAACGTTTTGTTTCCAATGGACAAGCTCGTCTTTTAAAAGATGGTAAAAAACTTGATGTAAGTTCTTATGGATTATCTTTTGAACAACAAATGGACTTTATAAAATTAACATATGTAACAGAAAAATCATTAGGTGCTAAGAGAATTGAAGAGTGGTTTGATGAAGCTTTTTTTGAAACTAAATTTTGGTATATCTGGAGTACTATGTTTGCTTTTCAAAAATGGAGCAGCTTAGTAATCATGCGAAGATATATGAAACGCTTTATGCATCTAGTGGATGGTTTACCAAAATTAGGTGGCGTTATGAGAACTAAATATAATCAATATGACTCAGTAATAAGACCTATGAAAAGATACCTTGAAAATAAAGGTGTGAAGTTTGAATTTGGTAAAGAAGTTGTTGATATTGGTTTTGATTTATCTGCTGATAAAAAAACTGCTACAACTCTTCATTTACAAAATAAAACCCAAATAATACTCAAAGAAAATGATTTTGTATTTTTTACAAATGGTTCAATTACAGAAAGTAGTGACAATGGATCTTGGAATACTCCTGCAAAATTAAAAGGACTAGAACAATCAGGTTCTTGGAAACTATGGAAAAAAATAGCAAAAAAAGATGATTCTTTTGGAAATCCAAATCCATTTTGTGAGAATATTGATTTACAAAAATGGTATTCATTTACTGCAACCATGAAAGACAGTACATTTTTAGACTACATGGAAAACTTCTCAGGCAATGTGGATGGAACAGGTGGACTTGTTACGTTGACAGATTCAAACTGGCTAATGTCAATTGTAATAGCACGACAACCTCATTTCCCAAATCAATCTAAAGATGTGAAAATTTTCTGGGGTTATGGACTTTATCCTGATAGAAAAGGAAATCATATTAATAAAACAATGGCAGAGTGTTCGGGGGCTGAATTATTGGAAGAGCTTTATTATCATTTGAAAATTCAAGATTTGATGGCACCTATTACAAAAGCTGGAAAAGTGAACTGTATTCCTGTTTCAATGCCTTATATCGATAGTCTTTTTATGCCATACAATATTGGTGATAGACCAGATGTTATACCAAAAGGATCAACAAATTTTGCTTTTTTAGGTCAATTTGCAGAAGCACCGAAGGATTGTGTTTTTACAGTTGAATATTCAGTAAGAACAGCTCAAATGGCTGTTTATGGTTTATTTAATACAAATAAAGAAGTCCATCCAATGTACGAAGCAACACATAATCCAAAATATCTACTTGCTGCACTTATGGCAATTAATAGATGATTTAAGAAAAGACTTCTAAAGTCTATTTTTTTTCATCTTTAATAACTTGATAAGCTTGGTTTATTTCTTGTGTTTTAGCTGTGGCTTTCTCCATATAGCTCTCATCTTTATTTTGAGAGCTTATGATATCAGGATGGTATTCACGAATAAGTTTTCTATATGCTTTTTTAATAGTATCCATATCATCACTCTCTTTTACACCTAAAATCTCATAAGCTTCTTTTGAACTCATTGTTTGTTGCTTATTTTTCATCATATTTTCAAATTTGTTAACAATTTCATCATATACATTAGCTGGGATATTTAATTCTTGCATAATATCTTTTAGAACTTTTTCTTCTTCTTTACTAATACCACCATCTATAAATGCTAGTTGAATTAAAAATCCTACAAATTGTTTACGTTTGAGCATACTACGACTAAGTAGTTTATTTAAGGCTTGTGCTATATCTTTTGTATCATCATCTCTTTGTTTTTCTTCATTGAAAATTTCTTTCATGATAGCTCTTGCTTTTTCTTTTTCATTAAAAAGTTTAGAAATATCATCAAACATAATACCAATAAGTTGAGCTTCTAACTCCTGCACTCTTCCATCTGCTTTTGCAACTTTTGCTACAAGTGCCACAAAAAGTCCTAACTCACTTTTTGCAAATAACTCTTTAGAACTTGTTAATTTATTTAACTTTTTTCTAGCATAAAATCTATAAAGTTTAAATGCTATGTATAAAGAAATAAGAACTGAAAGTGTTATAAAAAAGTTTGCGATAAATGCGTAATAAAATATCACTAAAAATATTGCTATATATATCCATTTTTTTAAATTCATCATTTTTCCCATTTTTATTAGGTCAATTTTAAGACCATTTATTTTTTTGTTGCAAGATTATATCTTCTTAATCTTATATTATAGAAAGTGGAAGTAATGAACTTTATGATAAAATTAAATCACTAACGGGTATGAATAATAAAAATAAAAAGCTTATGGATACAAATTATAATGAAAATTTCTTATCATCGACGACGTAAAATAAAAACAAGAAGAATAGCAATAAGAGATTTAATTTTGCGAGGTATTGAAGATCCAAAAGATTTAGCAACAGAACTAAAAGTTACAATCCAAACAATAAAAAGAGATTTAGAAGCACTAAAAACCATGAGTGATGAAGATTTTACTTTTCAGACTAAACAAACATCCCAAGAAATACTTGATAAAAAAGATATGATATTAAAAATGTTAGATGATGAAAATTATTATACTATTAATGGTGATTTAAATATAGCAAAAATATCAAAAGAATTAAATACAAGTAGAGCAATAATAATGTCTGTATTAAATGGAGAATAATTAAAATGACAAAGGAAGAATTCTAAAAAATGAGCTTTAATATATATCTATTTGCATTCAAAGATAATAAGATAGATTTTCGAGTGCGAGAAGAAATAATTCTTCAATTTAAAAACAATGAAAATATAAGTTCTAGTGAAAATACTTATTTTGAGTATCATTCAAAAGACCATGGAAGAGCAGAATTTAATTTTGAAGATAGTGCTATGATTTCCAGTATTGATGTTACTATTGGAAGCTTAAGTCTTTCGCTAGTAGAGTATTTATTTGACTTACTCAAGTCTTGGAATTTATTTCTTTTTGATAATCAAGGTACAAATAATGAAGAACATCCAACTCTTTTTGCACTTAGCGAAGATGACTTTTCTCATTTACCTTATGATTTTACTTCACCTTTTTGTGTGATTGAAAATGCTAATGATTTATATGATTATCTTGCTATTTCATTTAATGAATGGTCAAAATATCGTGATCAAGTTATTGGCAAAAAATCATTGAATGATGATGCTCGTTCTTTATTTGATATTATCACGGCTGCTGTTTCATCACAGTTGCGAGAATCATTATGGAATCAAATAGATAAAAAAATTGAGAAAAACGCACTAGAAGATGTATTTAATGATGTTTTTTCATCTATGGATAATAAAAAAGAGTGGCTATGGCTTCAAGTTGATGTTCGTGATTATAAAGAAGTACAATGGCAAGCTGTTGCCATTGCTAAAACAATTGGATTGATTGAAGAGTGTCCAGATTTTACTAAAGAGAGAAAAAATCAAGTAAGTGATTCTAAAACTTTAAATGCTTTGTTGAACTTTGATTTATGGTTAAGTAAATTTAAAAAATCATTTATTTTACTTGATGGTTCAGATACTTATTTTGGTTTTGTTATTTTTGATGATGAGCTTGAATATACACTAAACTTATTGCAAAATATTGGTATAAGTGCACAAGCAATTCGACAAATTAATTTAAATAAAGAAATAGTAGCTAAACAAGATAGTAAATTAGAATTAGAATTACTTTCCCCATTAGATGAAAAATCACTAAGTAATGATGTTGTTATATTAAAAATTTCACCAAATGATAAGAACACAAAAAAACGAATGGCAGAATATAGAAAAATTATTTTAGAAGCAGGTAAAATACCTCTTATCTGTATCTCTGCAAGTTGGTGCGAGCCATGTCAGGAAATGCTCCTTGCCCTACAACATGATGATGCAAAAAGTTTAATGAAACAAATAGTTTTGATAGTTCTTGATATAGATGATTGGGGTATTTATTTATATGATATTAAAATTACTCCAACATGTGTGCCTGTATTTTTTGATATAGGGAAAAATGGCAGTTCTGGAAAGCTTTCAGTTGATGGTGGTGCATGGGGAGATGATTCTCTTCCTTCTGAAATCGCAGCTGTGTTAAAAAATACCTTTAAACTTAAGTAAAGAGATTATGGAAAAAGATAAAAAAATTGATACAAATGAATATGTGTTTCATTTAGAAAAAGTATGTTCAGATTATAATATGAGTGCTTGGGATGTTTATAATATTTTAATAAGTAAAAATGACGCTGAATTTCCTCTATCATTTGAAACTGTTAAATATAAGGTTTTAAAAGAAGCGCCTTTGGATATATTAAAAAATATATTTACACCTTTGGAATTAAAAAATATTTTTTATGATATAAATTTAAAAAAGATTAAAAATCCACAAACAAGAAAATTTATAAATACTCTTAACTAGGGTAATTTAATTTATTCTTATCCTAAATCCAAAGGCATGAAATCTTTTTGCAATTCAATACTTGAAAAAAGTTCATTTTCTTTTTCTAAGACTTCTTTGATTTTTTCTTCTATGGCATCAAGAATAGAAGATTTATCTTGATTGTCTCCTAAAATATTAGCTTCAATAATGATAGCTTTTTCTTTGATAACAGATAACTCTTCATTTTCTAGATTTGATCGAACTTTTTTTGCAATAATATTTGTGATACACTCTTTATCATAACCACACATCTCTATATCTGCACCGATTTTTTTGGCTTTATCTTGTAAAACTTCTAAATAACTGTTCATAAAAATCCTTTATTCTTCTATTTATTATAAAACAAAAGTGTTAATGAATAATTTAGTCTTTACATGAAGAGTATTATGATAAAATGTAAATACTTATAAAAATAAAAAACGAAACCTAAAATAAAAAAAGATAAATATACTTACGTATTCTGTCCTTAGAATTTATACTGGCAATAATTTTAATTTAAAAGCTAAACAAAATACCTAAGGAAACCCTTCAGTGAACACAACAACAAATGATTCAAAAAAACTCTTAGCAATTAATAAACCAAAAGGGTATTTGGTTACAAGATCTGATGATTTAGGACGAAAAACAGTTTACAATCTCTTACCTACTTGGGCTTTTGAGCAAGGATGGATGCCTATTGGTCGTTTAGATTTGGAATCAAAGGGTCTTTTATTATTTACTACAAATGGGAAAATCAATGATGCTTTGACTAAACCTGGGCACTGCAAAAAAATATATGAAGTTTGGGTTCGAGGTTATGTAACAGATGAACATATTCTTGAAGCAAGTGTAGGTGTACCAAGTATTCATGGTTTATTAAAAGCTAAGGTTGAGAAAATAGGTCAAGGCGGAGCAAAAACAAAACTTAGAGTTGAACTAGAAGAAGGAAAAAATCGCCATATTAGAAGACTTTTTGGTGCATTAAAAGATCCAAAATTTGGAACACCATTAAAAGTTTTAGAATTAACTCGTGTGAGTATTGGCAGTTTTCAGTTGAATATAGAAATGGGTAAATGGCGTTATTTAACTTTGGAAGAAGAGAGAATTCTAATTAAAAAATTTGATTGATATATATTAAATAAATCATAAATATTTCTATTATATTTTCTAAATTTATATATAAGTAATTGACAGCTACAATATGAATTATGATTAAAATATTAAATAAACTCAACTTATCAACTTATATAGGATTAAGTCTTTTCTTTTTTGCTGTATTATCATTTGTTAGTATATTTTTTTTAAAAAATAATTTAATTATTTCAAATAAATTAGAACAAGAAATAATCTTTAATACAATACAACGAGACACTTCAAATATACTTACAAAAGTTTTATATCAACATGAAAAACAAAAAGAAATATTAAAACAAAAACATAAAATTGTATTAGATTATATTAACAAACAAAATGATCCATTAAATATTGATTTAGAAGAAATTTATAATAAAATTAATGATAAAAATAATACATATAATATTTATATCTCAGATGATAATTTAGTGATAAAAAATACTACATTTAAAAATGATATGGGATTTGATTTATCATTCGCAAAAGATACTTTTGAAAAACATAAAAAAAACAAAATAATTGGTACTTCAGCTCCTACTATTGAATCTAGTACAAATAAATTTTTTAGCTTTTCTGATACATATCTTAATGCTCCTAATGATAAAAAAATATTACAAGTAAGTTATACTTATGAAGGTTTTGATGATGTCTTAACTCAATTACACAATAAAGTAGATAAATATAAAAATGTAATAGATTTAACAGCTTATTTATATTTAGAAGATGAGCAATTTACAGCTGATTTTTATTTTAAAAAGTATAAGGGATTAAAACCATCTTTAGAAGAGTTAGAACATAGAATTGTACAAGGAGATAAATTATCTAAATTAAATTTAGATAGTCCTATTTCAAATATTATAAAAGAAGACAATAATATATTTTACGAAGTATATTTCCTTGAAAAAAGTCCAATTTTTTCAAACGCAAAAATTATATATTCGATTCTTTTTGATCAAACTGAATATGAAAAAATGTTGAAAAGTTATGAAATCTTTTTATATTTAATAGTTTTAATTTTTTTCATATCTTTAATTGTAGCTTTTTTTATGAGAAGAATAGAAAATAAACATATATATGATAATTTGACTAAAACTTATAACAGAAATGGTTTTGAATCCATTTATAATGTTGAAATAAAAAGGTGTAATAGATATAATAAGCCTTTATCTATGATCATGCTTGATATTGATTTTTTTAAAAAGATTAATGACACACATGGGCATTTAGTTGGAGATGATGTTCTTATTTTGATGTGTAATTTAATAAAAAATAGCATAAGAGAAAGTGATTATCTTATACGTTGGGGCGGAGAAGAGTTTCTTATTCTCACACCAGAAATTGATTTAGATGATGCCGTTAAACTTGCGGAAAAGTTAAGAGTATTAATAGAAGAAAATCTGTTTAATACCGCAGGACATATAACAATAAGTCTTTCAATAGTACAAAAAAATAATGAAGAATTAATCGAAAATCTTTTAAAGAGACTTGATAATTTACTTTATGATTCAAAAAGATCGGGAAGAAATAAAATAAGTTTTTAAAATCTTTCGAGTTCAAATAATTAAAATAATAGGAGTTTAAAATTAAAATTATAAATGTAATTTCTAATCAAGATAGACTAAATCTAATTCGAAGTTTTTGTGAAGATGATTTTGAAAATGAAGTGGAAAGTGTTCTAAAAGATATTTTTGAAAAAGGTTCTTATGAATTAAAATCCATGATTAAACTTTTTAATTTAATGGATAATAGTGTTGAAAGTGATTTACAAGTTCCTTACACTATTGGTAATAGAACAATTGAAATTATTAATACTTCAGAACAATTAGAAGAGTCTATGAATACAATTTCTCTTGCTCCTTTTATAGGTTTTGATAGTGAACAAAAGCCAACATTTAAAAAAGGGCAAACTTCCCATGGTATATGCCTTGTTCAATTGGCAACAGCTAGTAAATGTTATCTTATTCAAATTAAACAAATAAAAAATTTAAAACCTCTTATAAAACTTTTAGAAGATGATAAAATAATAAAAATTGGAACAGGATTAAAAGGTGATAATGAAGCACTTTTTAAACAATTTAACCTAAGATTAAAATCAACAATTGACCTTGAAAATGTATTTAAAAAATTATCATCTGTAAATCAAATTGGAGCTAAAAAAGCTGCATTAATAATTTTAAATGAAAAATTACAAAAATCAAAGAATATATCAAGATCAAATTGGGAAAATACTGATTTATCTGATGGACAAATAAAGTACGCTTCAGAGGATGCAACAGTTGTATATGATGTGATGAATAAAATCTTAGAAGAATATCCTTTCGCTATGAATATTATGCCATCATTTTTCCAAGCACAATATTCAGAAGAATAAAAATATACTTTTCTTATAAGTATAACAATTCATATGAAAAACTTACCTATATATGATGTCTTAGACAATATAAAAAATACATTAAATACAAACTCAACACTTATCCTTGAAGCTCCTCCTGGGGCGGGGAAAAGTACTGTTGTTCCTATTTCTTTACTAAATGAATCTTGGCTTAAAAATAAAATCATCATAATGCTAGAACCAAGAAGAGTAGCTGCTCGAATGGTGGCTGTTCAAATGGCTAAACTTCTTGGAGAAGTTGTAGGGCAAAGTGTAGGTTATCAAGTAAAAATGGATAGCTGTTACTCAAAAAATACAAAACTATTAGTAGTAACAGAAGCAATACTAGTGAGAAAACTGCAAAGTGACCAAGCTTTGGAAGATGTGGCAATGGTGATTTTTGATGAGTTTCATGAACGAAGTATTCATACTGATTTATCTCTTGCTCTTTGTGTTCAAGTGCAAGAACTTTTAAGAGCTGATTTAAAACTATTGATTATGTCTGCAACTCTTGATTCAAGTGAATTAAGAAACCTTTTAGGCGATGTTCCTGTTATCACTTCAAAAGGTAAAATATATGATGTTGAAAATATATATCTTGAAACAAATATAAAACAGCCAGATAGTAAAAGTATAAATACACTGCTTTTAAATACTACACAAAAAGCTATAAAAGAGGATGGGGGTGATGTCTTAGTTTTTTTAGCAGGCTCAAAAGAGATACAAAGACTGCAAGCTTTACTAGAAGAGAGATTATCAGGTGCAGACATAGAAATACTTCCTTTATACTCAACACTAAGTAAAGAAAAACAAGACAAAGCAATAAGTAAATCAAACAAAAGAAAGATAATCCTCTCTACAAATATCGCACAAACATCTTTGACAATTGAAGGTGTAAAAGTTGTGATTGATTCAGGTTTAGAAAAAGTATCACGATATAACTACTCAAATGGTATGAATCACTTAGAACTATCGTTTATCTCAAATGATTCAGCAATACAAAGAGCAGGGCGAGCAGGAAGATTAAGCAATGGAAAGTGCTATAAGCTTTGGCATAAAAGTAAGATATTAGAAAAGTCAAGTAAATCAGAAATATTAAGAACTGATTTGAGTTCATTTTTTTTAGATTTATCTTTATGGGGTTATGAAGATATAAAAGAGTTTAAGTTTTTGGATTATCCTATTGAAGCTGTACAAAATAGCACGAAGCTAATACTTCAAGAACTTCAAATGTTAAATGAAGAAAATCAAATAACAAACTTTGGTAAAAAAGCTTTAAGTTTAGGTGTTCATCCAAGATTTGCTTTTATGATATTAAAGGCTAATGACTTAGGCTTTGCCTATGAAGCTTCTCTTTTAAGTGCCATGTTGAGTGAAAAAGATATATTTAAAAATATGAGTT
>CBFHMY010000038.1:20938-21275 GCA_965657055.1 uncultured Aliarcobacter sp.
GTGATATATATTCTAGGTTTATACATTTGTATGAAAAAGATTTCAATAGTGCATATATAAGTTCCCACAACGCAAGAAATGTTTTAAAACAAGCAGAGTTTTTTTATAATAAATTAAAAAGCATTGAAAGCATAAATAAAAACACAAAAAAGATAGATGAAGAAAACCTAAGCACTTTACTTCTTTTAGCATATCCAGACAGACTTGCAAAACAAAGAGGAAAAAATGACAACAAATATAAACTAAGCAATGGAAAAGGAGCTATTTTAAATATAGAAGATTCACTATTTAATGAAGAGTTTTTAGTAATAGCAAATCTAAATGCACAAACAAAAGA
>CBFHMY010000039.1:0-21147 GCA_965657055.1 uncultured Aliarcobacter sp.
TCCAGCACTTACAAATGAAATACCATCAAAAGGTTCATGTCACTGTGGAATTTTTTGTACTATAGAAAAAGCGCAAGAAATCGAAAAAGAAAATGATACTCATGATGCAATCGCAACACACTCAAGAGGTTTATCTAAAGATGAGTGTGAAAAGCTTTTAATTAAAGAAGAAGTTAATTCTCAAGAATTAGAATCATTACTAGAAGCAAGAGAATTAGGTTTTGTTAAATTTAATTTAGTTGATACAAGAGAATGGATGGAATGGGTAGGAACAAGAATAAAAGGTACTGATCATTTAATTCCTACTACTTCATTTTATCAGGCTTTAGAAAGAATAACAGATCAAAAAGATACTCCTGTAGTAGTTTATTGTCATAGTGGAAGTAGAAGTGCTTATTGTCAAAGAATTATGAAAGATTTAGGTTTTAAATCAGTTGCAAATTTAGATTATGGTATTTCATCTTTTGGTGGAGAAAGAGAAAGCGGAGATAATTAATTTTTTTGAATATGTATCCTAATCATAGGATACATGTTCTTTAAAGTCATCTGAATATTTTTTTAATAGATGCATAATTGATATGAAAAATGTCACCATTGCAGGACCTATAATCATTCCCCAAAAACCAAAAGTAGAAAGACCAGCTACTATTGAAAAGAAAATTAAAAGCTCATTTACACTTGTTGGTGTTTTTACCACTTTTTGGTTTATATATTTTATTATCATTGGTTTTACAAATGTATCAGCAATTATAGAAATTACTACAATAGAATATACTGCAATAATTATTGCATTTGGCAAAGAGTTTGTTGTTGCTTCATAAATTACAATAGGAAGCCACATTATAACTCCTCCTACAACTGGAATTAGTGATGCAAAACCATATAAAACTCCAAATAGTAATCCATCATATCCAAAAAATGTCAAGAAAAATCCAAATAAAAATCCTTCAAATACAGCTGTGATTAAAATAGAATACAGTACAACAGTCATTACATTAGATGATTCATAAAATAAAATAGTTGAGTCATCTTTTTTTATTGGCAATAATTCTTTCATAAAAGTTGCTATTGAAGTTGAATATAAAGTAAAGAAAAAGAAAAATATTAATATCATCACCATATCTATCATAAACTTAGCAGAATTTTTTCCTAGAAACGCACTAATTGACAATATCTTTTCTACTGTTTTACCAATATCAATTTTTGAGGTTAAGTCGTTTAGAAAATCATTTAAAAAAACTAGATCAGATATTATTTTTTGAACAAAAATTTTCATTTCACTCAAGTTATTAATTAACACTTGTTGATCCACTTGATTGAAAAAGTTTGCAAATGAAAAAATACAATATAAAATTGGAATAAAAAATAATGAGGTTAGACCTACTGTCATTATTGAACTGGCAATTATTCTACTTTTTAGTCTATTTTCTAAATACAATGTAGCAGAACTTGTTGCCACTGCTAATAAAACTGATACACAAATTGCTTTTAAAAATGGATTAAATAATTCCACCATAAAAAAAATCATAACTATGGCAATGGCAACTAAAAAGTAAACTGCTTTCAAAATAATTTCCCTTGGTTTATATCATCATCTAATTTTTCACTTCCTGGATATGAAAGTCTAAACATTTCATAGGTTTTTAGTGAAGCTACTCTTCCTCTTGCTGTTCTTTCTATATATCCATTTGCAAGTAAATAAGGCTCAATTGCATCTTCAATTGTTCCTTCATCTTCACTAAGAGCTGCAGCCATTGTAGAAAGTCCCATTGGTTTTCCTCTATTTGAAACTAGAAGTTCTAGAAGATTTATATCCATCTCATCAAAACCACTTTCATTTACACCTAATTCATCTAATGCATATCTACATCTTGAGATATTAATTAAAGTTTCATTTTCAACTTCAGCAAAATCTCTTACTCTTTTTAAAAGTCGTAAAGCTACCCTTGGTGTTCCTCTACTTCTTCTTGAAATTTCAAATGCGGCATCATTTTCACATGATTTTGAAAGTTTATTTGCAGCTTTTTGAACAATTTTAGATAATTCATCATGATTATAAAATTGCATTCTAAAATGCATACCAAATCTTTCTCTTAAAGGATTTGATAACATTCCAGCTCGTGTTGTAGCACCTATTAATGTAAATCTTGGTAAATCAATCTTTACTGTTTGTGCTGCAGGTCCTGAACCAATTATAATATCCAATCTATAATCTTCCATTGCAGGATATAGTATCTCTTCAACAGTAGGTGACAGTCTATGAATTTCATCAATGAATAAAATATCACCTTCTTCAAGGTTTGTTAAAATTGCTGCTAAATCACCTGATTTCTCAATCATAGGTCCCGCTGTTACTTTGATATTTGAGTTCATTTCATTTGAAATAAGATATGATAAAGTTGTTTTCCCAAGTCCGGGAGGTCCATAAAAAAGTATATGATCTAGTGCTTCTTTTCTTTTTTTAGAAGCTTCAATAAATACTTTTAAATTTTTTTTTATTTTTTCTTGACCTATATAATCATCCCAATTTGAGGGACGTAAGTTTACTTCTGTATTATCTTCTTCAAAAGATACTGACTCAACTTCTACTAATCTTTCCATTTTTAAAGTATTCCTTTAAATCTTGACATGTTAATATTCTTCTTCATGTGAAGGGAATGAACTGTCTTGAACATCACTTCTATATTGATTTATAGCTTCTTTAACCATTGAAGCTCCTTGCATATAATGTCTTACAAATTTTGGTTTAAAATCTTCAAAGAAACCTAACATATCTGACCAAACTAAAACTTGCCCATCAGTTACATTTCCTGCCCCAATTCCAATAATAGGTATGTTTACAGCTTCTGTGATTTTTTTTGCCACATCACTCATTACCCCCTCAACAACAATGGCAAAAGCTCCAGCTTTTTCAACTGCAATTGCATCTTTTATTAGCTGTTCTTCATCTTCTTTATTTTTCCCTCTTACTTTATATCCACCTTCGCTTCTTACATATTGAGGCATAAGTCCAATATGTCCCATTACAGCGATTGAATTTAATGTTAGGTGTTCAATAATATCAGCTCTGTCTGCTCCACCTTCTATTTTAATTGCTGCTGCTTTTGTTTGTCTATACACTTCAACAGCATTTTTTAAAGCTTCATCTTTATTTATATATGTTCCAAATGGCATATCTAAAATTACAAAAGCTTTTGGTGCTCCTGCACATACTGCATTTGTATGATATATCATTTGCTCTAATGTAGCTGAAAGCGTGTCTGGTTTTCCTGCAAAACTCATATTTAAGCTATCGCCCACTAAAATCATGTCTGCAATTTCTGCAAAAAGCTTTGCAAATAGTGCATCATATGCTGTGATCATTGTTAATTTTTTATTGTTTTTTGAATTTTTTATTTTTGTAATATTCATTTTTTCAAAATCGTTTGTAATAATGCTCATAATATAATTTCCTATACTTTATCTAGATAGATATTCTATCACAAAAATCTTTTTTATAAATAAAATAACAGATGTATGCATTTTCTGTACTGTATAATGTTTATACAAAAATAACTTTTATTTTTGATTATTAAATGTTACTATTAATTATGAAAACAATAATATTTACAGATTTAGATGGCACATTTTTAAATCATGATGATTATTCTTATAGTGATTCACTTCTTGGAGTTAGAAAAGTTTTAAGTGAAAATATACCTTTAATATTTACTACAAGTAAAACAAAAATCGAGATTGAAACCTTACATGAAAGATTGAAAATTAATGAGCCATTTATTATAGAAAATGGTGCTGCCTTATTTATTCCCAAAAATTATAAAGAATTTGATTTCTCTTTTTTAGAAGAATATGAAAATTATTATATCTATCAATTTGGATTATCCTATAAAAAAATTTTAGAATTTTATAATAAATATAAAGAAGAATTTGAGATTTTAGGTTTCTCAGATATGAATAATTGGGAGCTAATGAAATACACAAAATTAGATTCTCAAATTGCCAATTTAGCAAAACAAAGAGATTTCACAGAGCCATTTATTTTAAAGAATGAATCTAAATTAAAAGCTTTAGAAAAAATTGCTTTTGAATATGGAATAAAAATTACAAAAGGTGGAAGATTTTATCATTTAATTGGAATTAATCAAGATAAGGGAAAAGCTGTAAGTGAAACAGTAAAAATATTTGAAAAGGTATTTAATACAAAATTTAAAACAATTGCCTTAGGTGATGGACAAAATGATATTCCTATGCTTGAGAATGTGGATGTTCCAATTATAATTAAAAACCACAAAGGTGGATATGTAAATTGTAAAATTAAAAATATTCAAAAATCAACTTACAAAGGCTCTACAGGTTGGAGCGAAATGGTGTTAAAAAATGTCTAGAAAAGAATTAGAAAAAATATATTTTAAAGCCTTAAATAAGGTAAAAGCAAAAACAATTATTAAAGATAATGTATCTATTAAAGAAAATATCTTAAATATAGTAGCTGAGAAAATAGATTTAAATAAAATCAAGAACTTATATATATTCTCTGTTGGAAAAGCTGGCTTCTCAATGGCCAAAGAGTGTGAAAAAATTTTAGAAGATAAAATAAAAGGTGGCCTAGCAATTTCCACATCAAAAGGAAAATTAAAATACATAAAACATTTTAAATCAACTCATCCTTTGGTTTCTAAAAAAAGTATAAAAGCTGGGAATTTACTACTAAATGAAGTATCAACATTAAATGAAAATGATTATTTTATATTTTTACTTTCAGGTGGAGCTTCTGCAATGATTGAAAAACCAATTGAAGGTTTGAGTTTAGATGATTTTTCTAAAATATCAAAAGCTCTTTTATCAAGTGGTATAGATATAAAAGCTTTAAATAGTGTAAGAAAATCTATATCGCAAATAAAAGGTGGAAAACTTGCAAATAATATAAAAGCCCAAGGTTCTGTTTTAGTTTTAAGTGATGTTATTGGAGATGATTTAAATACAATTGGATCTGCTCCTATGAATAATGGAAAATTCAAACACTATATAATAGGAAATAATAAAATAGCTTTAAAAGAAGCAAAAAAATATATCAATAAAAAAGTAGATAAAGTTAAAATTATAACTACTTCTCTTGATAAAAACTCCCCAAATGCAGGTTCTTATATTTCAAAGATTATTAAAGAATATGATAAAAAATATGAGAGTTTTTGTTTGTTATTTGGAGGAGAGACTACAACTATTGTTGAAGGAAATGGAAAAGGTGGAAGAAATCAAGAATTAGCTTTAAGATTGTTAATTGATAAGAAATTTAATAAAAATATCTCTATTTTATGTTCAGGAAGTGATGGCATTGATGGAAATAGTGATGCTAATGGAGCATTTATTGATTTTGATATTTTTGAAAAAATAAAAACTTTAAATCTTAATGGAAATGAGTATTTAAAAAATTGCGATAGTAATAGTTTTTTCAAAAGGCTTTCATATGATTTTGTAACTGGAATTACAGGTACGAATGTAATGGATTTTATAATTGTTTTAAAGGAGAAAAATAATGGCTGATTTTTTTCAAAATGGAGTTATAACAACTTTACAAAATGTTGGGAATAGAAGTATAAATCATATGGAAAGTGAACTTGAAGAATTTGCGCAAAGACATCAAATGGTTCTTTTATTACCTGCATTATATTCAGAATTTCAAACGCCTGCAATGCATAAAATTATTGAAGAGTTAAAGGGCGTAAAATATTTATATAAAATAATTTTAGGCTTAGATAAAGCTACAAAAGAGCAGTTTGAAGAAGTAAAACAGCTAATGTCAGTTTTACCTTGCAGAGTTGATGTGTTATGGAATGATGGACCTAAAATTCAAGAATTGTATAAGGATTTAACAAATGAAGGATTTCCAGGACTTAATACTCCTGGAAAAGGAAGAAATGTTTGGACAATGATAGGTTATGGATTAACCGATAAAGATGCCTATGCTTTTGCCCTTCATGATTGTGATATTGTAAATTATAATAGAGAAATTCCAGCACGACTTTTTTATCCTATTATTCATCCAGGACTTGATTTTGAATTTAATAAGGGGTTTTATTCAAGGGTAACAAATAAACTACATGGAAGAGCAACTAGACTTTTATATACGCCTTTGATAAATTCGCTTACAAAGGTTTATGGTTCAAGTAGGTACTTAGATTATATGGAAAGTTTTAGATATGCCTTATCGGGAGAATTTTCTTTTATAAGAAGTTTAGGAAGAGGTATTGCAATTTCTCCTACTTGGGGATTAGAAGTTTCAACTTTAAGTGAAGTATATAAAAATACTTCAAATAGAAGAATATGTCAAACTGAAATTATGGAAAGTTATGAACATAAACATCAAGAGTTAGGAAATTCTGATAGTGGTGGAGGAATATATAAAATGGCAAATGATATAGCTAAAACACTTTTTAGAGTTATGGCTCAAGAAGGAGTTGTATTTAGTGAAGCATCTTTTAAAACATTATTAGCAACTTATTTTCAAGAAGCAAGATTTGAAATATCAAAACACAATGCCTTGAGTAAATTAAATAATTTAGAATATATAAGAGAAAAAGAAATACAAGCAGTTATTGAGTTTGAAAAAGCCATAAAAGAGGCTGCAAAAGAGTATTACGAAGATCCTATGGGAATTCCTGCTTTATCTCCTTGGATTACAGTTCGTTCTGTTTTGCCTGAGTTTTCAGATAAGTTTGCAAAATACGTCAGTGAGGATAACCAATGAAACATATATCAAGCCCAAATCATAAAATAAATAAAAGACTAAATAAACTCTATCCTCCTACCATTGCCGAACTAGCTATAAATGATATCATAGATTTAATTTTTAAATATAAACAAAGAATAAAATCCCAAGAATATCATTTAAGTCAAAAAGATATAGTTTTGATAACTTACGGAGATCAAGTGAGTAAAAATCATGAAGCCTCACTTAAAACACTAAATGATTTTATGGATAATCATTTAAAAGGTGTTATTAATTCAATTCATATTCTTCCTTTTTATCCTTACTCTTCAGATGATGGTTTTTCAGTTGTAAATTATAGTGCAGTTGATCCTCATATGGGGTCTTGGAGAGAAATAGAAGAAATAAGTAAAAACTATAGGTTAATGGTTGATGGTGTTATTAATCATATTTCTCAATTTTCAGATTGGTTTAGAGCATATCTAAGTGGAGATCCTTATTTCCAAGATTTTTTTATTGACTTGGATCCTTCCATTGATTTAAGTAAAGTTGTACGTCCAAGGGCTAGTCCACTTTTAAGTGAGTTTGTGGATGATGATGGAAAAATTCATAATATTTGGACTACTTTTAGTAAGGATCAGGTGGATTTAAATTATAAAAGTCATAGGGTTTTAAAAAATGTATTAGATGCACTTTTTTATTATATAGAAAAAGGAGCAACACTTATTAGGCTTGATGCTATAGCTTTTATATGGAAAGAAATAGGCACACAATGTGTTCATCTTCCCCAAACCCATGAATTAATACAACTGATGCGTGATGTTTTACATGAGGTTGCACCTGAAGTTATAATAATAACAGAAACTAATGTCCCCCACCATGAAAATGTATCATACTTTGGAAGTGGGGATGATGAAGCACAAATGGTTTATAACTTTGCTCTTCCACCACTTTTAGTTCATTCTATTTTACATGGTAATACAAAAACTTTAAATACTTGGGCAAAAACTTTAACTCTTCCTAGTGATAAGGTATGTTTTTTCAATTTTACAGCTAGTCATGATGGTATTGGACTTAGACCTGTAAAGGATATTTTAAAAGATGAAGAAGTTGATTTTATTGTACAAAAAGTTCAAGAACATGGTGGATTAGTTTCTTTTAGAGCAGAAGAAGATGGAAGTAAAACTCCTTATGAATTAAACTGTTCTTATATTGATGCTCTTACAAATCCAAGTGAAGATAATGCTATTAGATTAAAAAGATTACTTGTAACTCAAGCTACAGTTTTAGCAATGCCAGGAGTTCCTGGTATTTATTTTCATTCCTTAGTTGGATCAAGAAATTATCAAGATGGTGTGAAACATACAGGTGTAAATAGAACTATAAATCGTGAAAAATATCATATTGATTGGTTAGAAAATGAATTGTCAAAACAAGGAAACTTAGCAAAAAGTGTTTTTGATAGTTATAAAAGATTAATATCTATTAGAATAAATGAAGAAGCTTTTAATCCATTTGGAAAATTTAATTTTCTAGATATGGGTGAAAAAATATTTGCAATAGATAATGTATGTGCTAAAGGAGTTGAAAGAATTATAGCTATTCATAATTTTTCAAATGAGGAAGTACTTTGCAGCCTTCCTAAAAATATAAAACTTCCTTTATATGATATTTTATCTACAAATTACGGAGTTTTGACACAAGAAGAGAGTGAGCAAAAAAGAGAATTTAAACTTGAACCATATCAAATAATGTGGTTAAAAGGAACAATTTAAATAATTAAACAAATTAAAGGAGAAAGAATGATTAAGAAGTGTTTATTCCCAGCAGCAGGATACGGTACAAGATTTTTACCAGCAACCAAAGCAATGCCAAAAGAGATGTTACCTGTTCTTACAAAACCATTGATTCAATATGGAGTTGAAGAAGCTATTGAAGGTGGATGTGATGTAATGTCTATTATTACAGGACGAGGTAAAAGAGCAATAACAGATCATTTTGATATATCATATGAGTTAGAACATCAAATAAAAGGTTCATCTAAAGAAGAGATGTTAAATGATATTAGAAAAATTATTGAAAAATGTACATTCACTTATACTAGACAAAATGAGATGAAAGGTTTAGGTGATGCAATATATAAAGGAAGAATGCTTGTAGGTGAAACTGACCCCTTTGCTGTAATTCTTGCAGATGATTTATGTGTTAATCCAAAAGGTGATGGTGTTTTAACTCAAATGATAAAATTATATGAGAAATATAAATGTTGTATAGTAGCTTGCATGGAAGTTCCTAAAGAAGATGTTCATAAATATGGTGTTATTGAAGGAAGTAAAATAGAAGATGGTGTTTTTATGGTTTCAAATATGGTTGAAAAACCTGATAATGATAAAGCTCCATCAAATTTAGCTGTTATTGGAAGATATATTTTAACTCCAAGTATTTTTGAAGTAATTTCTAAAACTAAACCTGGTAAAAATGGAGAACTTCAAATAACTGATGCATTATGTACACAAGCTAAAAGTGGCATGGTATTAGCCTATAAATTTAAAGGTAAAAGATTTGACTGTGGAAGTGTTGATGGTTTTGTAGAAGCTACAAACTATTTTTATGATTTAGAAAAGAAAGCAAAAAAATAGATTAGTGAGAAAATCTAGCTTGAGCTTTGATTCTCTTAAGCTATTAAAAATTTAGAATTTGAATATTTGTCATAAAAAGCCTATTTTTAAAGAATATGTAAATAAGTGTTTCGTTAAAATCAAATTCTAAATATAAATTTAAATAAATATAAAGCTTTCTTATGAAAAATGACTTAAATATACAAAAACACCTAGCCGAACAAACTATTCTATTTGCAAGTATCACAAAATGGATAATCCTATCATCTTTAATTGGTGCATTAATTGGTGTAGTTGTTTCTTTATTTCTAAAGCTTTTAGAATATTGTGAAAATTCAAGGGAATTACTGCCTTTTAACTATTATTATACCTTACCTTTTGCCTTAGCAATAACGGTTTATATTGTTAAAAAATTTGCTCCAAGTGCCCAAGGTCATGGTACAGAAAAAGTAATTGAAGCGGTTCATAAAAATTCTGGAAAAATAAATATTAGTGTTGTTCCCACAAAACTTTTTGCAACAGTACTTACTATTTTTGCAGGAGGTTCTGTTGGTAAAGAAGGTCCAGGTGCTCAAATTGGTGCATCTTTAGCTTCTTTTATTGCAATGAAATTAAATTTTACTAATAGAGATAGAAAAAAAATAGTAATTTGTGGAATTAGTGCAGGATTTGCTTCTGTATTTGGAACTCCATTAGCAGGTGCCATTTTTGGAGTTGAAATATTAATCGTTGGTGCTTTAATGTATGATATTTTATTGCCTTCAATAGTTGCTGGATTTTCAGCATTTTTAGTAGCAAAAATGTTTGGTATTAATTATACATATTTTTATATTGCATTTTATTCAAGTTTTGATTTTAATTATGTTTTACTATCAAAGGTTATTTTAGGCGGTATGTTTTTTGGATTGGTTGCTGATTTTGTTATTACAAGTTTAAGTGCTTTACATAAATATGTTGATAAGGTAAAAATTAATTATATTTTAAAAGCTTTTTTAGGTGGAGTTATTCTTGTTATTTTAACTTTAATTATCGGAGAAGATTATTTGGGACTTGGTTTTCATACAATAAAAGACTCCTTATCCTATAACACAGATGCTTACGAAAATGTACCTTGGTACGCTTTTATTATGAAAACTATTTTTACTTCTTTAACTTTAGCCTTTGGTGGAAGTGGTGGAGTTATTACCCCCATATTTTATGTTGGTGCTACAAGCGGAAACTTCTTTGGTTATTTAGTAGATGGATATATTCCTTTATTTGCAGCTCTTGGATTTGTAAGTGTTTTAGCAGGAGCTACTAGTGCTCCAATTGCTGCTATGATAATGGCCGTTGAACTTTTTGGAATGGATGTTGGTCATTATGCCGCTATTTCAATTATTATTGCTTTTTTAATGACAGGACATAGAAGTGTATTTCCTTCTCAACTTTTATCCATGAAAAAATCAGAAGCAATAGATATAAAACTTGGCCAAGAAATTATAAATAGTCAAACTTCTTATACAACAAGATTTTTTATTAATCTTCAAAATATCATTAATGTACTTTTAAAAAGAAGTAAAATAGATACAAAAGAAAATAAAGAAGATAAAAAAGAATAATTAATAGTTTAAAAGTAGATTTTAGATAAAATAATTTAAATTTTAAAGATAGGATTACGATTTTGAAAAAATTAGTAGGTTATATTACATCATCCCTTCCAAATAACAATTTTACAATTGATTTAGCATATAGTATGAAAGATGCAGGTGTTGATACATTGGAGTTAGGAATACCTTTTTCTGACCCAGTAGCAGACGGTCCAGTTATTGAAAAAGCAAATTTAATTGCTTTAAATAATGGTTTTAAATTAAAAGATTTATTTGAAGTATCTTCAAAAATAGCAAAAGATATTGATACTTTATGGATGGGTTATTTAAATCCATTTTATCATTATGGCATGGAGAAATTTCTGCAAAATGCACAAGAATATAATGTTCAAGGAACAATTATCCCAGATCTTCCTTATGAAATGGCTCAAAATTTCCAAGGATTATTTGATAAGTATAATAAAGCAAATATTTCATTTGTAGCGCCAACAGATAGTGAAGAAAGAATAAAACTAATAGCATCAGATGCTAAAAAATTTATTTATATGGTTGCTTATGCTGGAATTACAGGAAGTGGTCAAAAAGAGGATTTAACTTCAATTATTAATAATGTTAGAAAATATTCAGATACTCCTTTATATATTGGTTTTGGTGTTGATGAAAAAACTTGTAAAGAGAAAATTATTGGTGTTGATGGGGTTATTGTTGGAAGTGCTTTTGTAAAACACATAATTGATGATAGTTTATCAAATGATGAAAAAATTAAGAAAATTAGTGCTTTAGCAAAAGAGATAAAAGAAAAAATAAACGAATAATTATGTTTACTCAAAATCCAGATATTGAATTTGTAGAAGAGAATAGAACATGCTCTTATTTTGATGAAAAAATATCTGACATTAGATATAAGTATATATATTCTTGTTCTTCAACTCAATATCAAGGTATGCTAGAAAGAGGTTGGAGAAGATTTGGGAAAATGCATTTTGTACCGGAGTGTAAATCTTGCACAAAATGTGTTTCTATTAGAATAGATGTAGCTAATTATAAATTTTCTAAATCAGAAAAAAGAGTAATTGCAAAAAATAAAGATACTAAACTTTATATAAGACCACCATCTTTAACTATGGAACATCTAAGCCTTTATGACAAATACCACAAATTTATGAATGATAAAAAAGATTGGCCTTATAGTCCAATTGATCCAAATGATTATTTAAAATCTTATGTTGAAGGAAAAGAAGAGTTCGCAAAAGAATTTTTATATGTAAGAGATGATAAATTAATAGGCGTTGCCTTAGTTGATATATTAGATAAATCAATATCTTCAATTTATTGTTATTATGATCATGATTATGCAGACTTATCAATAGGTAAATTTTCTATTTTAGCACAAATAAAAATAGCAAAAGAGCTTAATATTCCTTATATTTATTTAGGGTATTGGATAAAAGACCATTTTTCAATGGGATATAAAAAAGCATATGAGCCTTTTGAAGTTTTAGAAAATAGAGCTTATTTTGATGAAAGACCTGTTTGGAAAAAAAATGAATTATAATATTATTGCGATAATAAGTATTATAATTTGTGCTATAATCTCTGTGCTTATTAGTTATTATTTAGTGTTATTTACTTTGGGTGAGAATAGTTCTTTTTTTAAAATAGCTCAATTAATAATCACAATAGTTTCAATGACCACATTTTACGCTCCAATTAAATATTTATTAATGAAATTTATGGATATAGAACAGGAAGAAAGAGAAAAAAATGATTAAATATATCGTTTCTTTTTTACTATTGGCAAATGTAGTATTTGCTGAAAACACAGTAGTTGAAGAAGAAAAAATAATAGAAGTTGCTAAAGAATATAATCCAAATGTAGATTGTTTAATTTTAGAAGATGAAAATTCAATTATTTGCAAATTTGAAGTAATTAGAGATATAAAAGATCAGCAAATAGTTATAAATTGGGTTAGTCCTACAGGAGAAATATCAAGAACAAGAGAGATGACTATCCCAGCAGGTGATGTTTCAGCTTATGATTATAGATATCTTGATGGTAGAGAAGGTGGTAAATGGAATTTTAAAATCATTTATAACCAAAATGAATATAGTACTTCTTTTGAATTAAAATAAATAAGTTATAGTAAAAAATAAGTTAAGATAAAATCTTAACTTATTATTAGTTTTGTTACATTATAAGCTATAAAAGACAAAATCCATGCAGTTGTTGTTGTAAATACAAATAAATATCCCAAATACTTCCATCCTCCAGCTTCTTTTGCAAAAACCATAGATGCAGCTAAACAAGGTAAATAAATCATAACAAACACAATGAATGCAATTGCAGATGCAAATGGGATGTTATTTTTGATTTTATCAATTAAACTATCTGATGTCTCATCATTTTCTCCACCTAATCCATATAAAATAGATAATGTTGATACTACAATTTCTTTTGCTGCAAGTCCAGTTTCTAAGGCAACTGTCATTCTCCAGTCAAAGCCTAAAGGCGCAAAAAAACCTTCTGTAGATTTTCCAATATATCCTAAATATGAATTTTCTAGATTATATAAACCTAATTCATTTGAAAGGTTTTTTTTCTCTTCTTCTGAGTTTGCTAATTCAATTTTTTGATTATAAGTTTCTTCCACATCTAAATGTTTTGGATAATTACTTGCAAACCAAATAAGTAAAGATGCTGCTAAAATATAAGTACCTGCTTTTTTCAAATACATCATTGCTTGATTTGAAACTGTATGCCAAATCAATTTAAATGAGGGAAGTCTATATTTTGGCATTTCCATTACAAAAGGTTCATCTTCACTTTTAAATACAACAATTTTTAATAATTTTGCTGCAAATAATCCTAATAGTGCACCACTTATATATATTAAAAATAGTATATTTCCTGCATTACTTTCACCGAAAAATGCTCCTACAAAAAGCACATAAATAGGAAGTCTAGCCCCACAAGACATAAATCCAATAATAAATAAAGTTAGTAATCTATCCCTTTCATTTTTTAAAGTTCGAGCTGCCATATATGCGGGAACTGAACATCCAAATCCTGTTACTAAAGGAATAAATGATTTTCCATGTAATCCAAATTTATGAAAAAATCCATCAAGTAAAAATGCAACTCTGCTCATATAACCTGTTGTTTCAAGTAAAGCAATACCAAAAAATAAAATTACAATGTTAGGTAAAAATAATACAACAGAACCTACACCTGCTATTGCTCCATCTGCAATAATTGAAGAGATTTGATTATCTCCTAAAATTTCTTTTGTAGAATCAATAATACTTGCAAAAAAAGCATCGATAATATCCATAGGAATAGTTCCTATTTCAAATGTTAATTGAAATAAACCCCACATTAAAAATAAAAATATTGGTAGTCCAACAAATTTATTGATTAAGATTGAATCTACTTTTTCAGTTAATGTTTTTTTCTCTATGATTTTTTGTTTTACAGTTTCAGTTACAGCACCTCTTGCAAAAGCAAATTTTTCATCATTAAAAATATCTTCTATATTTTTTGTATTAAAATGAATATAAAGATGTTCAAATGATTCATTCAAAACAGCTTGAAGTTTCACCCAAATTGGTTCATCATGAAACTGTTTATATGTTTGCTTGTCTTCTTTTAAAAGTTTGATAGCTATTTGTCTATATGTATGATTTGTTTTATATGCGCAGTCTTTTAATAAGGTAGAAATAGTCTCTATTTCTTCTTCAATTACACTTGAGAAAAATAGTTTTGTTGGAAGTTTTTGACTTTCAAATTTTGAAACAATTTCATTTAAAAGTTTTTCTATACCACTTTTTTTTGCAGCACTTGTTTTAATACAAGGTTTTCCAAGAATTTTACTTAATTGTAGTTCATCTATAGTTATTAATTCTTTCTCTGCTTCATCACTCATATTTAATGCAAGTATCATTTTCTTATCAAGAGCTAATAATTCTGAAGTTAAAAGAAGATTTCTTTGCATATTGGTTGAATCTAATACATTTAAAATAATGTCATAATCTGAATTATCTAAAAACTCTTTGGTAACTTTTTCTTCAAGGGTATAATTATTTAAAGAATAAGCTCCTGGTAAATCTGTTATTTGAATTTGATAGTCTTTGTATTTAAGAAAAACTTCTTCTTTTGCAACTGTTACACCTGAGAAATTTCCAACTCTAAGTTTTGCATTAGAAATTGAATTAATAAGCATAGATTTCCCAACATTAGGTTGTCCAACTAAAGCAATTTTTATTACTTTATTGTGCATATTTAACCTCTATTTTCTCCGCTTCACTTAATCTAAGAGCTATTTTTGATTGATTGATTTTTATTTCGATTGTACTTTTTGTAAGAGTTAATTCTTCTATTTTTACAATAGCACCTTTTATAATTCCAAATGAATAGAGTCTATTCTTAAGTACATTATCACAATTTATAGATATGATTTCTGCACTTTCTTTTATTTTTAATTCATTTAATGTCATTCATTTACCTTTTATCGTATCAATAATGATTATTATAATATAATTTAACTTTTGAATACTTGATGTGTATCAATAAAATGTATTTGTAATTTTTGTTAACTTTAGATATACTGAAACAGTATAAAATTTTTTAAGGTGTACTTTAATGTTAAGTGAAAATAGTAATGAAGAAATAATAGATGAATTAAAAAAGATAGTAAAACAAAAAGGACTTAAATATACAGAACAAAGAGAAGTTGTTTTAAGTGTCTTATTAGATGCTCAAGATCATTTAACTGCTGAAGAAGTATATAACGAGATTAAAAAAGAGCACCCAGAATCAAATATTGGAATTGCTACTGTTTATAGAGCTCTTAGCTTTTTAGAAGAAGTTGATTTAATTACTTCTATTGCTTTTGGAACAGATGGTAAAAAATATGAAAGTAATGCAAAATCGCATCATGATCATTTGATTTGTACAAATTGTGGAAAAATTATTGAGTTTATTGATGATGAAATTGAAAAAAGACAAGATAAAATAGCTAAAAAAAATAAGTTCAAAATAACTAGTCATTCAATGCAGTTATATGGTACTTGTGAAACTTGTCAAGAGTAGTATATTAAATTATACTAGCTCTTGATTAAATATTTTTATAAAATATCTTCTTTTATCTCTTCTATCCAATTTTTTATTCTTTCATCTGTTAAATCGCTTTGATTATCTTCATCAATTACTAATCCAACAAACTTATCATCAATTTGTGCTTTTGAGGCATCATGATAATAACCTTCACTTGATGTAAAACCAATAATATTTGCACCCATTAATTTTACTTGTTCATAAATTATTCCCATTGCACTACAAAATTCATCACTATAACTTTCTTGATCACCTAATCCAAATAATGCAATTGTTTTAGAACTTAAATCTAATTTGCAAAAATCATCCCAAACATCTTCCCAATCATCATTTAATTCCCCATCTCCCCAAGTTGAACCACCTAGGATTATTTTATTGTAATCATTAATTTTTTCTATATTCGTTTCTGATAAATCAAATATTTCAATATTATTTAATAAAGATGCCATTTTAGAAGCTATTTCTTCGCTGTTTCCTGTACTACTTGCAAAAAATATTGCTGTTGCCATTTTATATCCTTTTTTTAATTTTTTATAATTGATCTTAAAGAGTAAGGTATTGCTTTTATTTGATACTCTTTATTTTTTAATTCATCCACATAAATAGGTATTTGTTTTTTAAAGTCACTATTTTTTGGATAAGCTAAATATATTTGATAATATTCGCCTTTTTTAATAGATTTTATTGCACTTTCTAATTCATCTTGAATATTTGGTTTTTTTACAATTATATCTTTCCACGAAGTATAAATTTTTAAACCAACAAAATCTTTTGTTTTAATACAAATAGAATCACCTAAATCAATAACTGTTTTGTCCCTATGAAGCTTTTTTATTTTCTTTAATACAAATTCATGAAACAATAAATGTTTATCAATGAGTACTTGCATTTTGTTGTTTGTAAAACAAATTGATATAAGTTTTGCAAGGGGAAGTAAATGATTATTTGAAATAAAAATTAAATTTTTCTCCTTTGGATTTAAATAGTTATTAATTATTTTTGTAGAATTAAGGCATAAGTTAAAACTTGTACTTTTGCATTTATGAGATTTGATATAACTAATTGGAGTCATACTTTTTATTTTATAAATAAAGGCATTTTTTAAAGATAAACTTGATAATTTCCTTTGTTCATATTTAGAAAAATGGCAATATGAATGTAATATATTATTACTTAAATTTAAAAACATTTGTCTTAATTTAATTATTGAATTAAACTCATCAAAATCTTTTGGTAAAAACTCTTCTTTATCACTAAAGCCGATTAAATCTTTATTTAACATTTTTGTCTCCAAAATCACAATTTGCATAACAGTTATTACAATCTTTAATCCCCATTATTTTTACATATTCATCATATACGCAAGAAACTGATCTCTTTGAACAGATAAATGGTATATTTTTTTTCTTTGCTTCATTTTTGTATTTAAGCATAGTGTTATGATTTAAAAAAGAAGTAATCATTACTATACAATCTGTATTTAAAGGAACCTTTTTCTTTGGAGCTGATGATTTTTTTCTAGCATCCCAATGATTTATTGTTTTAGCACCTAGAGACTCTAGCATTGAAGATATTTGAGAAATTTGATCTCCACCAATAATTAATATACTCATTTTAAATCCTTTGTTAGCAAGTGCAACCAGTTGGTTTTACTAAATCATTTTTATTTTTAATGCAATTAATCATTTTAAATCCTTTATATTGATAATCATTATTGAATAGTAGTGTAAGTAATCTTAATTTATAATTAATATTAAGAATGATTATCAATAAATAATAGATGAGAATTAAAATAATTATATTTGAATTAAAACTAAAAATAAGATTTAAAAGTATGATTTAAAATAGGGATAAAAAAGAGGGGATAACTAGGAAATTCCTAGTTAAAAAAGTATTAAACGTCGATTTTTTTAAGTTCTCGTATTATTGAAGCTATTTCTTGTGAATAATCACGTGCTGCTTTACTATTGTATTTCCAACCACCGTTGTAACTACCCCAAACTTTTGACCAATCATTTTTATGAATTTTTTGCCAGTATACAAGTTCTTCTATTGCATTTTGTGTTGCAAATTTAAAATCTGAAATTAATTTCATTGCGAATTTGTTTCTATTCCATGAAGTATCTTTTACATTTTCTCTATCTATTACAGTTTTCAAATGGGCTTGATATAGTCCGTAATCTTTCGTATCAACGTTAACTAAATATTTACCTAAACTAGATTCTTTTATTGCAATTGCCATTAAAGAATAACTAAGACCATGTTTTTGACCTTCTAGTTTAATTTCTTTTAGTGTTTCAATTTCATCTTGAGTTAAATTTTTAATGTCAAAGTCTGCTGCAAAAATATTTGATATAAACATTAAAATAAATAAAATAACTTTCAATTTCATTGATTTCTCCTTTGTTCTTTCTTTGTTTTTTCTTAAATTAAGTCGGAATTATACTTTAAAAGTACAAAGTTGTCAAATTTTCCTATATTTTGCTTGGATTTAAACGCTGATTAATGTGATTTTTAGGTAGGTGTAACTATAATCTCGAAAATTTTTGTCAGAAGTTAAAAACAGTGGAAAAGAAAGAATTTAAGAAAATTATTAAAGAAATTGGGTTTTCTTCTCAAGGTAGATTTGCAGAAGAAATAGGTGTAAAAGCAAGTACTTTTACAACATATAAAATTATTCCATCTCATATAAAAAGAATAACAAAACTAGCATTACTTGCTAAACAAAATGGTATTCCTTTAGATGAAATTAGAGATTCATTAAGAGTAGAATAAATTAAATTTATTCAAACTCTTGGTTTAATCCAATATCAATATACTTTCTTGTTTTTTTAATCTCATCTAAATCAAATTTTGTTTTAATTATTTCAGAAGAATCATCTTTTATTACATTTCCAAATGGACTAATAACTGCACTTCCTTTTGCCATATTTTCATCAGCACTATTACTAGCAATTACAAAACATTGATTTACTAAAGCTAAGGCTTTTGAAATAGATTCATAATGATCTTTTCTTTTTAATCCCCACATTGCTGGATTTAATATAATATCAGCACCTTTGACTTTTTCCCAAAGCCTTGGAAATCTAAGTTCAAAACATATTAAAGTGGCAATTTTAATTCCATTTATTTCTATAATTTTTATATCATTTTCATTACCTGCACTAAAATGTTCAAGTTCATTTCCAAGTGGGAAAAGTTGCATTTTTGATTGGGTATGAACAATTTTTTGATTATGAAAAATATGTAAAGTATTAAAAAAATTATCATCTTTTTTAGTAATAAATGTTAAAGCGATGATTTTATTAAGGCTAAGAGCTTTTATGTGCTCGATAGCTTTTAATGAAAAATTAGAAGCCTCAATCATTCTGTCATAGGAAAATCCACTTAAAGCTAATTCAGGAGCTAAAATAAGTGAATCTTCTTCACAATAATTAATAAGCTCTTCTAGATGTAATAAATTTTCTTCAAAATTCAAATTTGTTTTAATTTGTAGTGCAATTAAGTTCATCTCTTACCTCTTGTATTAAATTTTCAATAGCCTTTTGATAACTAATAGCTGTAGCTTCTGTTGTAGCTTCATATTTTGTCATAATTAGTGCATTTGTATTTGAAGCACGAACGAGTGCCCAACCATACTCAAAATTGATTCTAAGACCATCTATTTTCAAAATATCTTTAATAACTGGGAATCCTCTTTGAATTTCTTTTAATTTTTCTTCAATTTTTTCAATAATTAAAAACTTTTTACTTTCAGAAACAATTATTTCTATATTTGAACTTGTATAAACTTTTGGAAGTTTATCCAACTCCTTGTCTAGATCTATACCTTTTTGAATTAACTCTAATACTCTAAAAGTTGCATAAATAGCATCATCAAAACCATAATATCTATCATTAAAAAAGATATGTCCTGATACTTCTGCTGCTAGGTCTGCATTTAATTCTTTTAGTTTTAAACGCAAATTTGAATAACCTGTTTTATCCATAATTGTTTTTGTTGTTTGATTCATTTCATCAAAAATATTTTGAGAGTAGCTAACTTCTCCAATAATAACTGGATTTTTCATAGTTTTTGAAAAAAGTAAAGCTAACATATCTCCTTTGATATTATATTTTTGAGTAAGAACTGCAATTCTATCCGCATCTCCATCATAGGCAAATCCTAAATTATATTCATCTTTTAGTAATGCTTTTAAATCTTCAAGATTTTTTTCATTTGTTGGATCGGGATGATGATTTGGAAATTCTCCATTTGGTTCTAGATGTAAACCTTTATAATTTAGATTTAATTTATCTAGAATTTCACATAATACAGTATTTGCTACACCATTTCCACAATCAACTATAAAAGGAATAGAAAAGTTTTTTAGATGTGAAAATTGATTTAGCATATAATTCACATATAAAGACTTTGCATCTATTTTTATTACTTCAAAATTATTAGGTATATTTATCTCACTATCTTTTAATATTTTTTCATATAAAGCTATTAATTCATCACCAAAAAAAGGTTCATTATTTATTGTTATTTTAAAGCCATTATATTTTTTTGCGTTGTGACTTCCTGTTATCATTACAGATGCTATTGGCTTTATAGTTTTATTATTTATCTCATATTCTTGAAATGAAGCAAAATAATTTACTCCAGTTGCTACAAGTCCTATATCTAAGACTTTACAACTTGATAGATTTATTCCTGAAATTAAAGCTTCAAAAAGCATTTGTGAGTGAGTTCTTATATCATAACCAACTATTATATATGGAGTACTTTGGGGATATTTTTCTTTTATAGTAAGACCTAGATAATATCCTATTAATTTGCTATTTTCTTTGTTTAGTTCTTTATTTACAATACCTCTTATATCATATTGTCTAAAAATAGTTTTATTAATCATTATTTGATTCTAATTTCAATAAAAATTCTTTTTTCTCAACACCACCATTGTATCCACTAAGTTTTCCGCTGCTTGCTATTACTCTATGACATGGAACTAATATTGCTATCATATTTTGAGCATTTGCATTTGCTACAGCTCTGTGGGCTTTATCTTGTTGTATATTTAAAGCTTGTTCTTTATAACTTATAGTTTTTCCATAGGGAATATTTAGTAACTCTTTCCA
>CBFHMY010000040.1:0-21026 GCA_965657055.1 uncultured Aliarcobacter sp.
AATTATAATAGATTCTTTTCACTTTGTCAATACCTTAGCGCTTAAATTTGGCTTAAATTTTTGGATTTGTTTTCTTCTTATTGTTTTTTGGGGTTTTTGCTTTCTTTTTATTGGGTTTCAGGGGGAATTTTGAGTTATTTTGGAAGTTTAATTATCTAGATCATATAAATACAAACTTATTTCTTCTAGCGTTTCCCTATCATAACCTAACATTGGCATTAATTTATATTTTTTTATTGCATCATCCATTAGTGATGTTTCTTTATTTGGATTTAATACCCAGGTGCTCATATAATGTATAAAATCTTTTTTTAGGGGAAAAGAACTTTTATATATTTTTTGTATTTCTATTATTGTGGGTGCAGATTTATTTAATTCATTTGTACTATGACAAGTAACGCAGTTTCCATTAAACAATAACTCACCATACGATGATGCAAATAAGTTTAATGATAAAATCAATATTAATAGTTTTATTTTCATAATTAAAGTTTATAACAAGTGGGGTTAAAAAATTATTTAACATATTCATATTTATTAAGAAATATTTATTTTACAATCTAAAATATAGAAATATTGGTCAATTTTATTTCTAATTTTTGAATAATTTTTACATTATTTATGTATAATATTTACATCACTAATGTATAATTTAATCTTATTATAAGAAGAATTTGACAATAATAACCTAACAAATAAATATATAGGAGCATAAAAACATTAATTCAATAAATAAAAAACTTGTTATAAAAAATGTTTTTAAAGTTTTTGGTGAAAATCCTAAAAAAGCTTTAAAAATGCTAGAAGATGGTTTATCTAAGGATGAAATCTTTAAAAAAACGGGAATGACTATAGGAGTTCAAGACGCTAGTTTTGAAATCAATGAAGGTGAAATCTTTGTAATAATGGGTTTATCAGGTTCTGGTAAATCTACACTTGTAAGACTACTTAATAGACTAATAGAACCAAGCTCAGGAAAAATCTATATTGATGAAACTGACATAACTAACTTAAATGATAAAGAACTAATTGATATTAGAAGAAAAAAAATATCAATGGTTTTTCAATCTTTTGCTTTAATGCCTCATATGAATATATTAGACAATGTATCTTTTGGATTAGAATTGAGTGGAATAGAAAAATCAAAAAGATATGAAGCTGCAAAATATGCATTAGAGCAAGTTGGTCTTTCTAATTATGGAGAATCTTATCCAGATGAATTAAGTGGAGGAATGCAACAAAGAGTTGGATTAGCTAGAGCTTTAGCAAATAATCCAGATATTATGCTTATGGATGAAGCATTTTCTGCTCTTGATCCTTTAATTCGTACAGAAATGCAAGATGAACTTTTAGAACTTCAAGAAAAAGATAAAAGAACTATTGTATTTATATCACATGATTTAGACGAAGCTATTAGAATTGGTGATAGAATTGCTATTATGCAAAACGGAGAGGTTTGCCAAGTTGGAACGCCTGAAGAGATTATAAATAATCCTGCAAACGATTATGTTAAATCATTTTTTAAAGGTGTTGACGTAACTTCTGTTTTAAATGCTTCTCATATTGTCAAAAAAGCTCATTCAACAATTGTAAATAAAGAAAGTACTGGAATAAAATCAGCTTTACAATATATATCAGATTTTGATGAAGATTATTGCTATTTTATTGAAAAAAGTGGAAAGTATATTGGATTACTTACATTGGAATCATTAAAAAATCAACAAAAAATTAATGGCACAATTCATGATGCTGTAATAAAAGAAAAATCTATTAATGAAAATCTTCCAATATCAGAGTTTATTTCAGATATTGCAAATAATCTTTACCCTACTGCTGTAATTGATGACAATGGAAAATATAAAGGAACTATTTCAAAAAGTAGATTATTGAAAATATTTGATGAAGGAGTAGATAATGAGTAATGATCCATGGGGAAATGCCTCAACTGCACAAGAAAATAAAGAATCGTCAGTTGACTGGATGGAAGCTAGCACTAATATTCCTGTTGAAGAAGTGAAAGATTTTAATATTTTAAATCCTTTTCAAGATACTTTAATTCCATTTGATGATTGGACTAATCAAGGAATTGACTGGTTAGTACTAAATTTTAGAGAAGTCTTTTTAGCTGCTAAAGCACCTATTGATATAGTTCTAAAAGCCATAGAGAGTTTTTTACTATTTTTAAATCCATATGTTGTAATTCTATTTTTTGTATTTTTAGCTTTACAGTTTTCAAGTAAGAAACTAGCTGTTGGAACTTTTATTTCTTTTTTGATTATAGGTTTTATTGGAGCATGGGAAGAGGCTATGATTACTTTATCCTTAGTTCTTACGGCAATACTTTTTTCTATAATTATTGGACTTCCACTTGGAATTTGGAGCGCAAGAAGTGATACAGTTGATAAAGTTTTAAGACCAATTTTAGATGCTATGCAAACTACTCCTGCATTTGTATACTTAATTCCAATTGTAATGTTATTTGGAATTGGAAATGTACCTGGAGTAATTGTTACAATTATATTTGCACTGCCTCCTTTAATAAGGCTAACTAATTTAGGAATTAGACAAGTACCTGCTGATTTAATAGAAGCATCAAGATCATTTGGAGCTAGTTCTTCTCAAATGCTTTGGAAAGTGCAAATTCCTGTTGCTATGCCTACTATTATGGCAGGAGTAAATCAGACACTTATGCTTGCACTTTCAATGGTAGTAATTGCTTCAATGATTGCAGTTGGTGGTCTTGGACAAATGGTTTTAAGAGGAATTGGAAGACTAGATATAGGACTTGCTGCTGTTGGTGGTCTTGGTATTGTTTTATTAGCTGTTGTTTTAGATAGATTAACACAAGCAATGGGACAAAAAGATAAAAATAATAAAACTAGATGGTTTCAAAAAGGTCCAATTGGATTTATATATAAATTAATAAATAAAGGAAAAAAATGATTAATAAAAAAATACTAATAGGTGGTTTAAGTTCATTATTACTTGCTTCAAGTTTATTTGGAGCAAAAGTAACAGCACTTAAAACAAATTTAGCGGAAGAAACTTTCCAAATGTTAATAGTAAATGGAATTTTAGAAAAAATGGGGCATGAAGTTGTAAGTACAAATGACGTAAATTACGATATTGCTTTTCAAACAATAGCAAATAATGCAAATAGTGAAGATGTATATTTTATGGCTTCAATGTGGGATCCTTTACATAATTCAAAACTTGAAGCCCTAGGTGGAGATAAAAGTATTGTAACTTATGATAATTTTATTTCAAATTGTGCACAAGGTTATTTAATTGATAAAAAAACTGCAGATAAATATAATATCAAATACTATAATGATCTTAAAAAACCAGAAATTGCTAAACTTTTTGATACAGATGGAAATGGAAAAGCAAATTTAACAGGATGTAACTCAGGATGGGGATGTGAAAAAGTTATTGAGTATCAATTAGATTCTTACAATTTAAGAGATACGGTAGAACATAATCAAGGTGAATATTCAGCATTAATTGCTAATACAATTGCAAACTATAAAACAGGTAAACCAATTTTATATTACACTTGGACTCCATATTGGGTAAGTGGTAAATTAGTTCCTGGTAAAGATGTTGTATTTTTACAAGTAACTCATTCTGCTAATCCAAATACACCTTCAACAAAACTTGCTAATGGTGCTGATTATGGATTTAATGTTAATAATCAAAGAATTACTTCAAATTCAAGTGTTAAAGAAAAACATAAAGATATTGCAAAATTATTTGACATAATTAAATTAGATGTAAATGATGTTAGTGGACAAAATATGCTTATGTCAAATGGTCAGAATAAAGAAAAAGATATACAAAGACATGCGAAACTATGGCTAGAAAAAAATTCTTCTAAAGTTGATACTTGGATAAAAGAAGCAAAAGCGGCAAAGTAATCACTTATTAAAACAAGAGTTAAATTAACTCTTGTCTTATACTTATATACAATATCTCAAAATAATTTCAAAACTAAAGAAGAATAATAATGTGAAAAATATCCCTAAAACAATGAAAGCTGTAATTCTAAAAGCAAATGGAGACTATGAACAACTTCAATATGTGCAAGATTATAAAGTACCCACTCCAAAAGAAAATGAAGTTTTAATACAAATAAAAGCAGCAGCTGTGAATAATACAGATATTAATACTAGAATTGCCTGGTATTCAAAAAATGACAATAATGCTTCTGATGCTTCTTGGGCAGGAGAAAGTTTAAAATTTCCAAGAATTCAAGGTGCTGATGTTTGTGGTTATGTAGTAGATGTAGGGGAAAATATTGATTCATCAAGAATAGGTGAAAGAGTTTTAATAGAACCATCTTTACAAAAAGTCAATGGAAAGCAATTAGAAAATCCTTGGTATTTTGGAAGTGAATGTGACGGTGGATTTGCTCAATATACAGTTGTTTCAAATGAACACGCTTATAAAATTGATAGTACTTATACCGATATAGAATTAGCTTCATTTCCTTGTTCTTATTCAACTGCTGAAAATCTTTTAACAAGAGCCAATGTAAATAAAAATGATATAGTTTTAATTTCAGGAGCTTCAGGTGGAGTTGGTAGTGCAGCTGTTCAATTAGCTAAAGCAAGAGGAGCAAAAGTAATAGCCATAACTAGTCCTTCAAAATTTGATGAGATAAAATCATTAGGTGCTTCACAAGTTATCTCAAGATATGATGATATAGTTGAAGTATTAGGAGAAAATAGTATTAATGTGGTTATTGATTTAGTTGCAGGTGAATCATGGGGTCAATTTTTAGAAGTTCTAAAATGTAAAGGAAGATATGCTGTATCAGGTGCTATTGCTGGTCCAATTGTTGAGCTTGATATACGAACACTTTATTTAAAAGATTTAAGTTTTTTTGGTTGTACTGTATTAGAAACTGAAGTTTTTGGAAATTTAATAAAAAGAATACAAAATAAAGATATTAAGCCTTTAGTTGCAAAAACATATTCTTTAGAGAATATCATTGATGCACAAAAAGAATTTTTAAAAAAGAAACATATTGGGAAAATAGTTTTATCAATATAAAATTTTGAAATTTAGTAAACCAATTTTAACAATATATACTGGCTTACTAATGGTCAAAAGCTAGTTTTATTCCTAGTGCAGCTAGTAAAGTTCCTGCAACTTTATCAATATATTTTTTAAATCGTAAATAAATTTTTTGAGATTTTTGAGTAGATAATAAAACAACAACCAGACAATACCAAATTGCATCTATAAAAAAAGCAATTAAGCATAATAGTAATTCACTATATGCAGGTATTTCTTTTGGTAATAAGGCTGCAAAAATACTTCCTATTATAATAGCTGTTTTTGGATTACTAATTTGCGTTAAAAATCCAAATAATACAGCTTTAAAAAAACCTTTTGAACTTTTTTCTAGTTTCATATCCATTGATAAGGATTCATTTGAATGTTTCCAAATCTTATAGGCCAAATATAGTAAGTATACTCCTCCTAAAAATTTAAATGTTCCATATAAAAAAGGTACTGTTTCAAATAATGCATATAATCCAAAAATTGCCAATAGAGTAAAAAAAACAGCTCCTATTGATAATCCAAGAGAAACACCAATTCCTTCACTAAAAGGTTTTGAGACAGCTGTTTTTGCTACAAGAATAAAACTAGGTCCTGGACTCATAGTTCCAAACATAAAGACAATGGCAATGGCCAAAAGAAAAGAATATTCACCCATAAAATCAAACCTTTGTTTTTTTCTATTTTGATTATAGGATAAATTCTCTTATTTATAAGAAGCAGAATATACTAATTCATAAGAGTGTGTATAAATTTCTACAATATTTCCAAATGGATCTTCACAATATACCATTTTATATGGTTTTTCACCGGGAAAATATTCTCTAATTGGCATTCTTTGTTTTCCTCCATTTGCTACAATTTTTGCAACTAAACCTTCAATATCAGGATCTTTTACACAAAAATGAAAAATTCCTGTTTCATATGGATTAAAGTCATGTTTTGGTGTTAAATTTTGAGGGAATTCGAATAACTCAATACCAATAGTATCACTTGTTGATAAATGTGCAATTTTAAAACTTCCCCAACCTTCTCCAAAAACATCAATACACATTTGACCAATTGCTGTACTATTTTCTTCTAAAACTTCTGTTGGATCCATCATTATATACCAACCCATTACATCACTATAAAATTTCACAGCCTCTTCTAAATTTGGAACTGTTATTCCTATATGTGAAAAAGCTCTTGGATAATTACTCATTTTTTTCCTTTAATTTGTGTTATAATTTGAGGAAATCATAACTAGATATTAATACTTTTAGAAGACGTTACCTTTTAGTTATTAGGTTACCTTAAAGTTTCTCTTACGAAATAATCAATAAAAAATAGTAAAAAAGAATTTACAAATTTAGGAAAAAATATGACTAGAGGTAATGAAAAAATTTATAAATACAATGAAAAAGAGTATAAATGTCCATTAGAAGCAGCTATGGATTTACTAGCAGGTAAATGGAGAGCTCTAATTATATGGCACTTAATAAAAGAAGATTTAAGATTTTCACAAATACAAAAAATCGTTCCTGGCATTTCAAAAAAAGTTTTATCTGAACATTTAAGAATCATGGAACAAAATGAGTTAATACAAAGAACTGTATTTCCAGAAGTTCCCCCAAGAGTTGAATACAATATTACGACAAAAGGTAAAACACTTTTTGAACCATTAAATTATCTTGAAAATTGGGCTAAAAATAATATGGCAAAGAAATAAGTTAGATATTTTTATAAAATAACAATATCACTACTAGAACAAATCCTAAATTTCTGTATCTTTTCTTTTTTCTGTCATCCAAGAATTCCTAGATGCTATAAGCTCTAATTTGATAAAATAGAATTCTTAAAAGAGTATCAAAATCAAAGGTTTAATAATAATGAGTGAAAGTAAAGATTTTTTACGTACAATAGTTGAAGAAGACTTAAAATCAGGGAAATATAAAGAAGTAATTACAAGATTTCCACCAGAGCCTAACGGATTTCCACATATTGGACATGCAAAATCTATTTGTATAAATTTTGGAATTGCAAAGGATTATAATGGTCATTGCAACCTTAGAATGGATGATACAAATCCAACTAAAGAAGATACAAAATATGTAGAGGCTCTTAAAGATGCTGTTCAATGGCTTGGATTTGACTGGGGTGAAAATGTATATTTTACTTCTGATTATTTTTCGAAGATATATGATTATGCAATTAAACTAATTAAAATGAATAAAGCATATGTTGATAGTTTAACAGAAGAAGAAATAAGAGAATATCGTGGAACTGTAACACAAGCTGGAAAACGAAGTATCTATGCAAATCGTTCAATTGAAGAGAACTTAAATCTTTTAGAGCGAATGAAAAACGGTGAATTTAAAGATGGAGAGCATGTACTAAGAGCAAAAATTGATATGAGTGCTGCCAATATGAAAATGAGAGATCCTCTTTTATACAGAATCAGACATGCACATCATTTTAGAACAGCTGATGATTGGTGTATTTATCCAATGTATGATTTTGCACATTGTTTATCTGATTATATTGAAGGTGTTTCTCACTCTATTTGTACACTTGAATTTGAAAATAATCGAGATATTTATGATTGGTTACTAGATACTCTTGAGCTTAAATTACCTCGTCCTTATCAACATGAGTTTGCAAGACTAGGAATTAACTACACTGTTATGAGTAAAAGAAAACTTTTAGAGTTAGTTAATGGTGAATATGTTAATGGCTGGGATGATCCAAGAATGCCAACAATTGCTGGATATAAAAGAAGAGGATATACAAAAGAATCAATTTTAAACTTCTGCGATCAAATAGGAATTGCAAAAGCAAATTCAATGGTTGATGTAGCACAACTTGAATTTTGTATTAGAGATGATTTAAATAAAAAAGTTCCTCGTGTTATGTGTGTAATGAATCCGCTAAAAGTTACAATTGAAAATTATGAAGGTAGCGAAGAAATTGATGCTCCTTATTATCCACATGATGTACCAAAAGATGGTTCACGAAAATTACCTTTTTCTAAAAATATTTATATTGAACATGATGATTTTATGGAAAATCCTCCAAAAGGATATTTCAGACTTACGCCTGAACAACCTGTTCGGCTAAGACATGGATATATAATTGCTTGTAAAGAAGTTATAAAAGACTCTAGTGGAAAGATAATAGAAATTAAAGCAGAATACTATCCTGAATCAAAAAGTGGCTCAGATACAAGTGGTATTAAAGTTAATAGTGCAATTCAATGGGTAAGTGCAAAGGAAGCTAAAACTGTTGAACTAAGAGTTTATGATAGATTATTTAAAAATGAAGCACCTGAAGGATTAGAAGATTTAAATCCAGATTCTTTAAAAATTATCAAAAATGCACTTGTTGAACCTGCAGTTATTTCAGATAAAATTGATGAGAGATTTCAGTTTGAAAGACAAGGATATTTCTACGCTGATCCAATTGATTATACAGATGAAAAGCCAGTATTTAATAAAATTGTTGGATTAAAAGACTCATGGGCTAAAAAAACTAAAAAAGAAGAAACTACACCTAAGATTACAAATAAAACTCAAATTGAGAAAGTACAAGTTGTAGGAAGTGTAGAACCTATGAATGATGAACAACAAAAATTATTTGATAATTATACAAATAATCTTGGATTAAATAGTGAAGTATCAAATATCCTTGCTCGAGATAAAGATCTTTCGAATTTTTATAAAGAATCACTAATTATTATAAATAGTCCTATTACATTAGCTAATATAGTAGTAAATGAAGTGGCTAGAGAATTAAAACAAATGGAAGTAAGCCAAATAAAATTTACTCCAATACAAATTGCAGAACTTGTTAAAATGATTGATGATGAAATAATATCTAGTAAAATTGCTAAAGATGTATTTGAGGAAATGGTAAAATCTGGAATTGATCCAAGACAAATAGTGAAAGACAAAGGACTAACTCAAATAAGTGACCCTTCAGAAATTTCACCTATTATTGATGGAATAATTGCAAAAAATCCAGATAATGTTGCAAAATTCAAAGCAGGGAATACAAAGCTATTAGGCTTCTTTGTAGGACAAGTATTGAAAGAAACTGGAGGAAAAGCAAATCCTCAAGTTGTTAATGAACTTGTAGCTCTTAAATTAAACTAAAAAGCTAAGTATTAAAATAAAAAAGGCTAGTAAAATACTAGCCTTTTTTTTACTTCAATTTTCTAAACAATTCTTTAGACTAACAATAAATACAATGAATAATATTTTAAATCCATATTGAAACATATAAGGTCAACTATTTTGATGATAATTTAAAAGTAAAAGAAATCTATATATAAATATATAATTTTTTAACAAAGAATTAGTAATATGATTTATAAAAATGATTAATTGAAGAAGTTATAGGAATTTTTTTAAGTGGCTCCGGCACCTGGATTCGAACCAGGGACCAAATGATTAACAGTCATCTACTCTACCGCTGAGCTATGCCGGAACTTGAAAAGGTTTTATGTTTTAAATTTATAAATGGCTCCGGCACCTGGATTCGAACCAGGGACCAAATGATTAACAGTCATCTACTCTACCGCTGAGCTATGCCGGAATCTATAAATTTACATTAAATTGAAGTAATGGCTCCGGCACCTGGATTCGAACCAGGGACCAAATGATTAACAGTCATCTACTCTACCGCTGAGCTATGCCGGATTATATGACTTCAACTTTAATGGGTTCGAATTATAGTAAAAAACAACTTTATTGTCAAGGGTAAAAGAATCTATTTTTGCAAATTCTTATAAAATTGAACTCCACTACTATTAACAAGAGTAATAATTTTATTTTCTAATAAATCATTTAAGCTTACTTTTGATTCTTCATCAAACATATTTTCTATATCTTCTTTAGTTAAAGGTCGTCTTTTTAACATGGATTTTATTTCATCCTTATCATAGTATTGAACAGATTTTGGTCTATTTTTATATATGATATTTGTATTGATATTTTCAAATCTATTTGCTACACTCTCTAAAAACTCATAAGAGACAGGTTTTACATCATAAGCAGGTGGCCTATCAATTGTACCTATATCAACTCTTTTCGGATTGATTTTCTTTACAGCATCATATAATAAAACTAGTTCATCTTCTTTATCATTTAAATCTTTTACAAACAATATTTCTAATACAAAATCATTTTTTGTTTCTTTTGAAAAATCACACATTGAAGGAACAATTTTTTGAATTTCAACATTTTTATTTACTCTATCTAATTTTTTAAAACATTTTTCACTTACGCAATCTAAAGACAACTTAACAGTATCAATTTTCAAAAGAGCATTATATATTTCTTTTTTATAAATAGTACTTCCGTTTGATAAAATCAAGGTTTTTGTTTCACCTTTTATTTTATTGATTTCATCTATTAATTCGTCTAAATTTGGATATAAGGTTGGTTCACCATTTGCTGTTAATGTTATCACATCTATTTTTGGATGTTTTTCTAAACTCTCTTTAATTGCCTTTATTACTTCATTTACACTAGGACTTGTATCCATTTTATCAACTGTTTTGGCACCTTCCAATTCGCAATATAAACAATCAAAATTGCACTGTTTTTTAGAAGGAGATAAATCTACACCTAATGATATACCAAATCTTCGTGAAGGGATTGGTCCAAAAATAATAGAGTTTGAATATGACATGATTTTTCTTTCGATAGGATAAGTAGGAAAGATCCTACTTAATTTTGTTAGATTATTTTTTACTTACTCTTTGACACTCTTTTACAAAGTGAATAGCATTTTCAACAGGAACATCAGGAAGAATTCCATGACCTAAATTAAAAATATGACCTTCACCTTGCATTATATTTTGTAAGGCTTCAACACACATAGTTGTAGCCTCTTTAGAATATAATCTACATGGTTCCATATTTCCTTGAAGAACATATTTACTTCCAAGCTTTTCTTTTGCAAGTGCCATAGGAGTTCCCCAGTCTACACCAAATACATCAAAGTTTCCATATACTTTATCTAAAAATGCTGGAATTCCTTTTGGGAACATAATAACTGGAATATGTGGATATTTTTCTTTTAAATATTCTGCAATCTCAACCATATAAGACCATGAAAATTCATCATATTTACTTGGTTCTATTGCTGCTGCCCATGAATCGAAGATTTGAACAACATCAGCACCTGCAAGTATTTGTTTTTCCATATAAAACTTTACAACTTCAGTTACTTTTTTTAGTATTTTATGTAAAAGTTCAGGGTTAGAATACATCATTTTTTTACAAATATTATATGTCTTTGTCCCCTGCCCTTCAATCATATAAGTTGCTAGGGTCCAAGGTGCTCCTGTAAATCCAATAAGTGCTTTATCCTCAGGTAACTGCTCTTTTAATAACTTAATTGTTTCATAAACATAAGTTAATTTATCAGCTGCTGCTTCACCACCAAGTAATGCATCAACATCAGCTTCAGTAACGATAGGGTCTTTAAAAAGAGGACCTTCACCTTTAATAAAGTCTAGGTGCATTCCCATTTCATTTGGAATAACTAAAATATCAGAAAACAAAATAGCCGCATCAACTCCAACTATATCTAAAGGCTGAATTGTAACTTCAGCAGCAAGTTTTGGATTATGACAAAGATTTAAAAAGTTTCCAGCTTGAGCTCTTACTTTCATATATTCAGGAAGGTATCTTCCTGCTTGTCTCATCATCCATACAGGTGTATATGGAGTTGGTTTTCTAAAACATGCATCTACAAATATTTTTGACATTTTTTATCCTTAAAATAGTCCCTATTTTAAGGGACCAATATTTATATATTTACTTTTTCAAAAGTAACAAAAAATTTAATGTTTTCCTACTTTTCCTAAAAAGAAAAGTCCTACTGATAATATTCCAATTGATAGTGCAAAATAAAGCATTTGTAGTGCTCCATCATAATTAGTATGCAATACCTTTTGGAAAAAACTTACTATCAATACCATTACAATAACTTTCGCAATTTTATCTTTTAATTGATCTAAAGAGTGAATAGCTAAGATATTATTCCCTGATTTACTATTTTCAGCTGCATCAATTTTTGAAATAAATAATTCATATAAACCAAAAGCGAAAATCAACATAACAACTGCAATCAAATATAGATCAACTGCACCAATAATTTTACTTACAATCTCTTCATGGAAATTCTCAGGATGTAAGCCATTTAAATATACGTCTAATGTATAAACTAAAACTTCAAAAATATCAACTGAAGCTACTACAAAAAGTATTGTAGCTCCAATTAGTCCAAAAATAACAGGAAGCAAAACGAACAGTCTTGCTTTCCACATTGTACCTTCAAAGAATTTTTCTAACATTTAGATTTCATTTTCCAAAGCGATCCATTTAAGACCAATTCTTACTGCATTTGTTGCAGCCCCAACTCTTACTTGATCAGCTACGTTAAAATAATGAATTACATTTGGAGAATAAATATCTTTTCTAATTCTTCCAACATAAGTAATATCTGTATCAGTTGAAATAATTGGCATTGGATATTTATTATTTGCTAAGTCATCAATAACTTCAACATTTTCAAAATTGTTTAAAACTTCTCTTACTTTATCAACATCTACATCTACATTTTCATCAAATGTAACTGTTAGTGATTCACTATGAGATCTTAAAACTGGAACTCTTACACAAGTTGCTGCAATTTGCATCTCTTTGTGCATAATTTTTTGAGTTTCTTTTACCATTTTCATCTCTTCTTTAGTAAATCCATTATCAGTTGCAACGTCAATTTGAGGAATTACATTTAGTACAATTTGATGTGGAAATGCTTTGATATCTGCTTCATCTAATTTAAATGCAAAGAATGCTTGCATTTGTTTTACAAGCTCTTCCATACCTTTTTTACCAGCACCTGAAACTGCTTGATAAGTAGAAACATCAACTCTTTTAATTCCATATAATTCATCTAATGGTTTTAATGATAAAACCATTTGAATAGTTGAACAATTTGGATTTGCAATAATTCCTGTTTCTCTCCATAATTTTATATCTTCTGGATTTACTTCAGGAACAACTAAAGGAACTTTTGGATCCATTCTAAAATGACTTGTATTATCAATTACAACAGCACCTGCTTCAACTGCAAATTTTGCAAATTGTTCTGAAACGCTCCCACCTGCACTGAAAAATGCAATTTCTACATCATTTTCTTCAAAACAAGTTTCAGTTAATTCTAAAACTGTAATCTCTTTGTTCATAAATTCAATTTTTGAACCAGCACTTCTTGAACTTGCCAATGGTATTAATTTATTAATAGGGAAGTTATATTCTTCTAAAACTCTAAATAACTCTTCACCAACTGCACCAGTAGCTCCAACAACTGCAACATTAAACTTTCTCATTTTTCTATTCTTCCTCTTTGTTATCTAAATTATTTTCATCTATAATATCTAATAAATTTGATGCTTTATTTGTTTCAGGGTCAATAATTAGTGATTCTAAAATTTCTCCATCTTCTGTATATCTTATGATATTTCCATTTTCATCTAATTCAATTTCTTCATCTTCTTTTGGACATTTTGCAATTGATACAACTTTATCATTTTTATCAACATTTACAATAATAACACCTGCAGTGTTTCTTCCTGCTTTTCTAATTGCTTGCATATCAACTCTAATCATTTTTCCAATTGAAGTTAATAACATTAAGTCTTGTGTATCATCAACTAAAACTTCACCAACAACATTACCTGTTTTTGGTGATAATTTCATTGATATAACTCCAGAACCAGCTCTATTTGTAAGTCTATATTCACTTACTGTTGTTCTTTTCCCAATACCTTTTTCAGATACAGTTAATAATTCTTGTTCTTCGTTACTTACAACATCTGCATCTACAACAAAGTCAATATCATGTTTGAACTTGATACCTCTTACCCCTCTTGTACTTCTTCCTTGATCTCTTGTTTTTTCGATTTCAAATCTAATACATTGTCCCATACTTGTAAAAATCATTAAATATTGTGTTTCAACATCAGCGATTTTTGCAGTTACGATTTCATCTAAATCATCAAGAACAATTGCTCTTACACCATTTGATCTAATATTTGAGAATTCACTTAATGAAGTTCTTTTAATTACACCATTTCTTGTAAAGAATACCAATGATTTTGATTCATCAAAATCTGGAGTTGGAATAATTTCCATAATTTTCTCGTCAGGTCTTAAGTTGATTAAATTAACAACTGCTTTACCTTTTGCTGTTCTACTTCCTTCTGGAATTTTATAAACTTTCAACCAGTATAATTGACCCATATTTGTAACAAACATTAAAGTATCATGAGTATTACTTACGAAGAATTTCTCAATAAAGTCATCATCGTGAGTAGTCACGGCAACTTTACCTTTTCCACCACGTCTTTGTTTTTCATAAGACTTAATAGGAACTCTTTTTACATAACCATTATGAGTAATAGTTACTACCATTGGCTCATTTGGAATTAAATCTTCAATATCAATTTCATCATAAGAATCTTCAATATCAGTTCTTCTATCACTTGCAAATCTTTCTTGAATTTCTGTTAATTCTTCTTTGATAATTTCATTTAATTTATCTTCAGATTTTAAAATAGATTCAAGTTCAGCAATTAATATCATTAATTCTTGATATTCTGCTTCTAATTTATCCCTTTGAAGACCTGTTAGTCTTCCTAATCTCATATCTAAAATAGCTTGAGATTGAATAGGACTTAAACCAAATCTGTTTTGTAAGCTATCTTTTGCTTCTTGATCATTAGCACTTGCTCTAATAATTTTTACAACTTCATCGATATTATCTAAGGCAATTTTTAAACCTTCTAAAATATGAGCTCTAGCCTTTGCTTTTTCTAAATCAAAAATTGTTCTTCTAATAATTACAGTTTTTCTATGAGATAAGAAAATATTTAATAATTGTGGTAAATTAAATACCTTTGGTTCTTTATTGTAAACAGCTAATAAAATAATACCAAATGTCGTTTCCATAGGAGTTGATTTGTATAAGTTATTTAATACAATTTCACTCATAGCATCTTTTTTAAGCTCAATTACAACTCTAATACCTTCCCTATCTGATTCATCTCTAACTTCGGAAATACCATCGATTTGTTTATCTTTTGCTAAGTTTGCAATAAGTTCGATTAATCTTGATTTATTAACTTGATAAGGTAATTCATCAAGAACAATAATCTCTTTTTTTCCTCTTGTTTCAATATGATGTTTAGCTCTAATTCTAACTCGTCCTCGACCTGTGTTATAAGCATCAATAATTCCACGTCTTCCAAAGATTGTTCCACCTGTTGGGAAATCTGGTCCTTTGATAAATTGCATTAATTCATCAGCCGTAACATCTGGATTATCAATTGTGTATAAAACAGCTTCTAATAGCTCGTTAATATTATGCGGAGGAATTTTAGTAGCCATACCAACTGCAATTCCTTCACTTCCATTTAATAGAAGAGTTGGTACACGAGTAGGAAGAACCGATGGTTCTTTCATAGTATCATCGTAGTTAGGAGTAAAGTTAACTGTATCTTTATCTAAATCTCTTAGTACTTCTTCAGCTATTTTTGTCATTCTAGCTTCCGTATATCTCATTGCAGCTGCGCTATCACCATCAATAGAACCGAAGTTTCCTTGACCATCAACTAAAGGAGCTCTCATTGAGAATGTTTGTGCCATTCTAACTAATGCATCATAAACAGAAGTATCACCATGAGGGTGGTACTTACCAATAACATCTCCAACAATTCTTGCTGATTTTTTGTAAGCTGATTTTGAAGTAATATTCAAATCATGCATTGCAAATAGAATTCTTCTATGCACAGGCTTTAAACCATCTTTTGCATCAGGTAATGCACGACCAATAATAACACTCATAGAGTAATCTAAATATGAAGCTTTAACTGAGTCTTCAATATTTATATCTATAATATCTTGATTTTCGAAAAGGTTTTCCATAAAAAAAGGCCTTTGTAATATAAAATTGTATTATTTTATCTAAAAAGGACTTAGTATAAGTTGTAATAGATTTTTTTAGTAAAAAAAAAGGGATAAAAGTCGAAACTTTTATCCCTTTCTATGAATTTTATTAAAAAATTAATTTTCTTTTTTGTGATTAACTAATATAGAATAAATTTCATCTTTTAATTTCAGTTTTTCTTTTTTCTTTGCTTCAATATCAAACTGAGAAGCATGAGAATTTTCAAGTTTTGCAATTGCATCATCTAAAGCATTGTGTTCTTCAAAAAGTTTATGGAAGTGTCCATCTTTTTGTTTTAGTTCTGTGATTAAATCTCTATATTCATGAAACATTTTACATCCTGTTAATTTAATTTAGTTTTATTATACTCTTCAAGTACTTAATATTTTGTAAAATTATTATTTATAAACTTTTCTAGTCTGGATTTAGTTCCATATTTTGCTGATAATTAATCTAACTTCTATAATCTGCATTTATCTTCACATACTCATAACCTAAGTCACAACCGTATGCAGTAAATTTCCCATCACCTAAACCAATATCACAAATAATTTTGTATTTATCTTTTTTAAGAACTTCACCTGCTTGTGCTTCAGTATTTGCATCAAAACAAATTTCACCTTTGTTAAATACAACAACATCATTATATGAAATAACTAATTTTTCATCATCACAATCAATTCTTGAAGCACCAATAGTTGAAGCAATTCTTCCAAAATTTGGATCTTCACCAAAAAGTGCTGTTTTTACTAATAATGAATTTGATAAAGCTTTTGCAGCAATCATTGCTTGCTCATTTGAAACTGCATTTATAACCTCAAAAGCTGCTACTTTATTTGCACCTTCTCCATCTGCTACCATTAACATTGCCATATCATGCATAACTAATCTTAGAGCTTCTGCAAATGCTTCTTTATCATATGCATTTGAGTTTCCATTAGCTAAAACCATAACTGTATCATTTGTTGAAGTATCACCATCAACTGATATTGCATTAAAAGTTGTTTCACTATTTATTTTTAAAGCTTCCATAATATCAGAATAAGGAGCAGCTGCATCTGTACAAATAAAACAAAGCATAGTTGCAAGATTTGGGTTTATCATTCCAGCACCTTTTGCAACTGCACCTATTTTGAATGAGCTTCCATTTTCAAGTTTTACTTCATACATACAAGATTTAGCATAGGCATCAGTTGTCATAATTGCTTTTGAAAGATTTTCCCCACTTTTTGCACTTAAGTTAAATCTTTTCGCACCTGCAACTAATTTTTCCATAGGTAATCTGTTTCCAATTACACCTGTTGAACTCATAACTGGATTTACCAATTTCAAAGAGCCAAAATCTAATTGAGAAAATAAAGTATCAATATCAGCAATACCTTTTCTTCCTGTTAATGCATTTGCATTTTTAGAATTGATTAAAACAAAATTTGTTTTAAAATCTTTGTCATATTGTAAAAAATGCTTTAAAGGAGCAGCTTGAAATTTATTTTCTGTAAAAATAGCAGCAACAGTACAAGGTTTATCACTATAAATAAATCCTAAATCATTATTTCCATTTGGCTTAAGTCCAGCATGAATTCCATCACAATAAAATCCATCTATTTGATCAAAGTAACCTTTAATTGGTAAAATAGTAAACATTTTTATATATCCTCTGGTTGTTTAGTTAAATTTATAATTCTTTTAGCTCTAGCAATACCTTTTTGCGATCCAACTAACAATAACTTACAATTAGCATTTATTGACATTGATCCTTTTGGCATTTGTACAAACTTACCTTTTTCTTCTGTAATTCCTATGATTGAAACTTTCAATCTATCTCTTAAATGTAAATCTTTTATTTCTCTATTAACTGTCCATGAATGTTCATCAACAAAAACTTCTTCCATATCAATAGGAGTATCTCTTTTATATAAGAATTCATCTAGAACGTTTTCCATATCAGGTCTTATAGCCATAGCACTTACTCTTTTTGCCATAAGGGACGGAGTTGCAACAACTTTATCAGCTCCAAGTTTCATAAGTCTAATTTTTTCATTTTGTGTTTCTGCATTTGAAATAATTAAAAAAGGACTTCTTCCTAACTCTTTTTCATAAAGTCTTACAGATGCTATTAATGTAATATTATCTGAAATATTTTTTGATAAAGATATTGCACCTTTTGCAGAAGATAAATGAGACTTTAAAAAAGCTGTTTCTTTATATGGTTCATCTCTTACATAATATGGATAACCGTTTTCTTTTGCAATTGCTTCAATATCTTCAGATGGGTCAACAACAACAAAGGGAATATGATTTTCTCTAAACTGTTTAGCTAATTGTGCTGTATATTCATTATGATAAAAAATTACAAAATGTCTTCTTAGTCTTGCTATTTTATAAAGCATTTTTCTTTCCTTTAGTAATTCACGCAAAGGTCCATTTGAAATAACATCGATTACAATACCAACTGCGAAAATTAAACTCGCAAACCCAGCTAACATTAGCCATACTGTAAATACTATTGTTTCATTTTTGAAATTTGCTTCGTTTAATGCCCCAAATCCTGTATTTGTAAGTGTATATGCTGATTGAAAAATTGCATGCATTATTGTGTAGTCTTCAAGATAAACATATCCTAAAGTTCCAATCATCATAACAATTTGAATTAATATTAAGGGTAGCCTTAAAGGCTTAAGTTGTGAGTATATTAGTGGATTTAAATCGTATTGAGGTTTGACTGTTCTAATTTCCCAGCCGATGGCCCTCTTCACCCTAGTAAAGATGCTCATGAAAGCACTTTTCTAGCGCCTTCTTATGAGTGTTTTTTAAGAGTTCTTAACTCTTTTGCAGAAACTTTTAATTTAGTTGTAGTTCCATCTTCTAATGTAACTCTAACTGTTCTAATGTTTGGTAAAAATCTTCTTTTTGTTCTGTTTTTAGCATGACTTACGTTGTTTCCAGACATAGGTCCTTTTCCTGAAATTGCACATCTTCTTGACATTTGTCTTCCTTCTATTGTGAAAAATATTTGCGTATTCTACCTTAATTTTCTTAAGTTAAATTTAAATATTATCTATTATGCTATTAAATTTCACTAAATTATTTGCTAAACTAAACTCAGATGCTAGTTTTCTATTATCTTTTTTTATTAATTTAAGATCGTCTTTCCCATTTAAAACTGCGTCTAATTTGAAACTCATTGCAGAATCACTAGGAGAATCCATTGATGCAAAAACATCTACAATTTCTTTAGCGTCATTATCAATACTTAAAAACACAGCACATCTACAAAACATAGCTTTTACTACATTTGTTGAAAATGATTTATTATAGGTTGGGAGAATAAATACATCTGAAGCTAAAAATAGATCATCCATATTTTTATAATCTTCAAGCAAGATTATTTTATCTTGAAGATTTTGATATTTTGGAATTTGAAATTGCAATGTTCTTATTTGTTGCTTTTCACCTGCAATTATAATTTTAAACTCTTCATAAGAAATTGATGAACAAATATCTAAGAATTCTTTTACACCCGAAGTTTTAAAGTTTTTTGCTGTAAATAGAATAATTTTATTTTTTACATCAATTTGTAATTCTTCACAGAGTTTATATTTAACCTCTTTGTTTTTCTTATACTCCAGATTAATACTTGGATAAATAACCTTTACTTTTTCATGGGAAATTTTAGTTTTTGCTATAATTTCATTCATTGCTGAAAAACAATTTGCTATTGTCATTTTTGCATTTAAAATATTATCAATTGAATTTTCATCTAAATTACCACTATGAAAATATACATCCGCATACTTTTTTTTAGAAAAAAGTTTTAATAAAAAATTTGCGTCTTTAAGAATTTCAATATTATCTTGTCTTGAAATTTTATCTATTAGAATATTGTTTGTTTTGTATGATATTGTTATTTTCTTATTCATATTTCTCTTAATCTTAATTTTCATCATTATACTTAAAAGTGCTTTATGATATTATTTAAAGATTTATAAGTAAAAGGATTTACTATTTTAAACTTACAAAAAAGAATGATATTTCTTGATAGAGACGGTGTAATAAACCATGACCACGGTTATGTTAGTGATATTTCAAAATTTGAATTTATAGATGGTGTATTTGAAGCTTGCAATCACTTTTCTAAACTTGGATATGAAATTGCAATAATTACTAATCAATCTGGAATTCAAAGAAAATATTTTAGTGAAAATGATTTCTTAAATCTTACAAAATGGATGATTCAAGAATTTAAAAAAAATAGAATAAATATTTTAAAAGTATATTATTGTCCTCATGGACCTGAAGATAATTGTAAATGTAGGAAACCAAATATAGGAATGATTACTCAAGCAATTAATGATTTTAATATTGATTTAGAAAAATCTTGGCTAATTGGAGATAAAATCTCAGATATTGAAACTGCATTAAATTCAAATATAAAAAACAACATCTTAATAAAAAGTTCATATCAAAAAGATGATGATAAAAAAATTGCTTCATTTACTGCTAATAGCTTATTTGATACAATAAATATAATTAAACAATAAGGTTAAGAATGACTTACAACGATATAGATTTTAATAATAAAACTATTTTAATAACAGGTGGAGCTGGATTTATTGGTTCTAATTTAGCATTTTATTTCCAAAATAATTTTCCAATGGCTAAAGTTGTTGTTGTTGATTGTTTCAGAAGTGGTGAAACTTTTTCAAATGGAAATTTAAAGAGTTTTGGTCATTTTAAAAATTTATTAGGATTCAAAGGAATTGTAATAAGTGGAGATATTAATGACAAAAAGTTATTAAAAAACTTAGAATTAAACTATAAATTTGATTATATTTTTCATCAAGCAGCAATTTCTGATACTACTGTTCAAGAACAAGACTTGATGATAAAAACAAATGTGAATGCCTATGAAGATTTATTAAAAATTGCTATTAATCATAAAGCAAATATGATTTATG
>CBFHMY010000041.1:0-20720 GCA_965657055.1 uncultured Aliarcobacter sp.
TAGATGTACCTGTAATGATAGAACGTGATAATAATATCCCTCTATTAAAAGAATTAGAACGTGAATATAATCAAATGAAAGATATAGTTCAAAGAGTAAGAAATGCAAAGTAATAAATCACTTGAAAGAGAAGTTCAAGATAAATTCTTTGATATTATTACAAATCAAAAAGAAAATAATCCTAGTGATGCTTTTAAAGTATACCAGAAGTTAGTTTTTTATAGATATGAAGATATTGTAAAAAGTACCTTTGTTCAATTTGTAAAAAATATTTCTGAAAATGAACTAGAAAATTCCATCTATGCTTTTCTTAAAAATCCTCCTAAAACCGAATTTGTATGGAAAATTGCAAATGATTATATGAAGTTTGTAAAAAAACAAAAACTTTTTCATGATAGGAAATATTTATATGAGCTTTTATATTTTGATTGGATTGAAGTTGAGATTTATATGAAAGAGTATAAGTTAAAAGCAAATGATTTCTCTTGGAATAGTTCTTATTCCCTTTCAAAAAGCGCTAGAGTAAAAAGATTTGACTATGATATTATAAATGCAAATCACCAAGAAAAAAAAGAAAATTATCTAATCATATATTATAATTTTGATACAAATGAAGTTTTATATAGAGAAATAAATCAGTTTATTTATGTATTGATCAAAAAATTAAAACATTCTACTTTAGAGTCTACTTTAAATGAGATATGTAAAGAAAATGAGATAGAACTACAAGAAGCTAAAGAGATTTTGCAAGAGCCTTTAAAGGAATTAATCCAAAATAGGGCACTTGCATTAAATTAAAAAGTTTTATTACAAATTTTCTTTAATAAAGAGTTTGTATAAAAATATGCAAAAATTGCAGCACTATAAATCATAAATAAAATCCCAAACCATAAATATATAAAATCAAGTTCGAAGAATTTTACTATAAAATATGCAATTATAAGTTTTGCAAAAATCTGTCTATAAAGTCCTATATATAAAAGCATTTTAGGTTTTTTAATACCTTGCAGAGTTGAAACACATATAAATAAAACAATATAAGCATAAAAAATCCAAATTTCAACAAGTAAATAATCAACACCAAAACCAACAACAATTGGATTTGAATCAAATTGAGAAATAATAAATCTACCTAAAATCGTAAGAGTTATTATTCCAACAGTAGAGATAATAAATCCATATTTTAATGCAGTTTTTAAAGTCTCAATTACCCTATCATATTTTTTAGCACCAAAGTTATTTGAAACAAGTGTTAATACAGCAGTACTAAGACCAAGAGCTGGTAAAAGCATTAGTTGTTCAACTCTGTATCCTATTCCATAACCAGCAACTGCTTCCATACCATAGTGTGATACAAAATATGTAAGTATAAGTGAACCAATAGCCATTGTAAGCATATTTAAACTAGCAGGTAAGCCTTGAGTTAAAAACTGTTTATAAACTCTTAAATCAGGTATGAAATAACGTAAGTTTTCAAAGTGAATAAGTTTTGTTTGTAAAACTTTATAAAGCATATAAAACATATTTATAACTTGTATTAAAACTGTTGCTATTGCGATACCTTTTATTCCCATTGCAGGTATAAATAAAAATCCATAAATAAATATAGGATTGAGAATTAAGTTTGCAAAGAATCCAAATATTAAGCTATTTCTATATGTTTTAGTATCTCCAGTTGCCACTAAAATAGAGTTTAGTGAGAAGTTAAACATAAAAAATATTGAACCAAATAAAATAGGATTTATATAATCAAGAGAAATTTGTAGATATTCATCTTGCGCACCCAAAAGTTTAAAAAGAGATGGAGCTGCAAAATATCCAATGATACTTAATAATAATCCAATAATTGGAACAAAAATTAAACCCTTGTGTGCATAAATAGAAGCTAGTTTATATCTTTTTTTCCCAAGAGCATTTCCTAGAAGTGCAGTAATTGCTGATGAAAAACCATATCCAAAACCAACAATTAAAAAGAAAATCATAAAAGATAATGATAAGGCTGCTATTGCTTGTGTTGAAATTAGACCTGCGTAAAATGTATCAACTACATTGTACATAGTATTAAAAAACATTCCAACGCTAGCAGGAATTGCTAGTTGTTTTATCAAACTTGGAATGTCTTGTGTGGTTAGGTGTTGGGTATTTTTTCTCAAATTATTAGAATAGCAACTATTCTTCTATTCTTATCATTGCAGGTTTGCTAATAATCACACCTGAGTTTTCAAGTTCTACTATTGCTTTTAAAATATCTCTTTCAACAGATATATGAGTAGTTAAAAGTAAGTTAGCGCTTCCATTTTTTAATGGTTTTTGCATCATTGCTTCAATTGAAATTGAATTATTACCTAAAATAGTTGCTATTTTAGCTAGTGTTCCTGGTCTATCTGCAACTTCAAGTCTTAGATAATATTTTGTTTTAATATCATCTTTTGACATTAAAGTAACTTTTTCACCTGGTTGATTTTCAAAACCTAACATAGGTGAACCTTTTCCACGTCTTGCAATATCTATGATATTTGCTACTACTGCAGATGCAGTAGCATCTCCACCAGCTCCTGCTCCATAGAACATAGTTTCACCAACCTTATCTCCAATAACAGAGATACCATTCATAACACCATCTACTTTTGCAATCATTTTATCATCTGGAATCATAACAGGATGAACTCTTAATTCGATTTCATTTCCTACTTTTTTAGCAATTCCTAGAAGTTTAATTGAAAATTCAAACTCTTTTGCAAATGCGATATCAGCACTTGTAATATTTTGAATACCTTCAATTAAAATATCCTCAGGTTTAACATCAATTCCATAAGCAATAGAACCTAATATTAGAAGTTTATGCGCAGCATCATATCCACCAACATCAAATGTAGGATCAGATTCTGCGTAACCTAAGTCTTGAGCCTCTTTTAAAATATCATCATATTTAATACCATCATTTATCATTCTTGTAAGCATATAGTTACAAGTTCCATTCATAATACCTTGAATAGATTTGATGTGATTTGCACTTAAACCATCTCTTAATGCATTAATAATTGGAATTCCGCCAGCAACTGCTGCTTCAAATTCAAATGGAATATCACCAGCTAATTCTTGAAGTTCATATCTGTGGTATGCTAATAAAGCTTTATTAGCAGTAACCACAGCTTTACCTTTTAATAATGCTTTTCTAACTATTTCATTTGGTTTATCAATTCCACCCATTAATTCAACAACAACATCAATAGAGTCATCATTTAATACATCATCAATATTATCAGTTAGTTTAATATCAACATTTCTAGTTTTATGTAAATTTGAAACTACTCCAAGTACAGGTACAATTTCAATACCAGCACGTGCGGTTATAATATTTTTATTATCTCTTAAAATATTAGCAACACTTGCTCCTACTGTACCAACACCAATAATTCCAACTTTTAACATATTATACTTCCTTTAAAATGGTTCCTTTATTTAAAGGAACCTAATCTATTTGCTAAATTCTCTTTAAGAACAAAGCTTATTTTTCTAATGATTTTAAATATTTCTTTATATTTTTTGCAGCTTGTCTAATTCTTTTCTCATTTTCAATTAATGCAATTCTTACATATTGGTCACCATAGTTACCAAATCCAATTCCAGGACTAACTGCAACTTGAGCTTGAGTTAATAATTGTTTTGAGAATTCCATACTTCCTAAATGTGCTGCACATTCTGGAATTTTTGCCCAAATAAACATAGATGCATTTGGCTTATTCATTTTCCAACCAGCTTCTGCAAATACTTCAAGCATTAAATCTCTTCTTTTTCTATATTTTTCAACATGTTCAGCAACACAATCTTGTGGACCATCAAGTGCCACAGTAGCTGCGATTTGAATTGGAGTAAACATTCCATAATCTAACCATGATTTGATTCTTTTTAATGCACCAATTAGTTTTTCATTTCCAACGATACACCCAACTCTCCATCCTGCCATATTATAAGATTTACTTAATGTGAAACACTCAACTGCAACATCTAAAGCACCCTCAGCTTGGAAAATTGATGGAGTTTTATAACCATCAAAAGTAATATCAGCATATGCAATATCAGAAATGATATAAAATCTTTCTTTTTTAGCCATTACTACTAGTTTTGTGTAAAATTCAGGTGTTACAGTTGCACATGTAGGATTATGTGGAAAATTAACAACTACAAATTTTACTTTTGGAATTGATTCATCAATTGTTTTTTGTAATCTTTGGAAGAATAAATCTTCATCAACTTTAAAAGTTTCATCAAATACTAATTCAAACTTATGAACAGCAGCTCCATTTAACATAAATGCATATGAATGAATAGGATACGTAGGATCTGGAACAACAGCTACATCACCAACATTTACTACAGCTTGAACTAAATGCACATAACCTTCTTTAGAACCCATTGTTGCACATACATGTTTATTTGGATCTAAATAATCAACATCATATTTTCTTTTATACCAGTTAGAAATTGCAAGTCTTAATTTATAAATACCAGCACTTGCACTATAACCATGATTTTTAGGTTTAGCAGCAGCTTCAATTAGTTTATCTGTAATATGTTGAGGAGCTGGACCATCTGGATTTCCCATAGAAAAGTCAATTACATCTTCACCCGCTCGTCTAGCTTCCATTTTAATATTATTAACTTCTGCAAACACATAGTTTGGAAGTCTCTTCATTCTTTCAAATTCAATTTCTGGGAACATTTTTACTCCTTAGTAATAGTAATCCCTCGCTTTAAATTAGCAAGAGAATATAAATCATCAATTTTAATATATTTAGTATTATTAGGCACAGTAAGTCTTAGACTATTATGCAAACTATCTTCTTCATGAATTTCAATCATATTGAAATCACTATCATAGAAAACTACACTTGGATACCAACTATTTCCTGCATTAGAATTTATAGAAATTCTTGAAGCATTTTCAATCATTACCATATAAGGTTTTGATGGTTTTTTTAAAGATAATTGATTGTTTCCAACTAAATTTTCCGCTTTATAAATTGTAGAATTCCTCATATCTATTGAGTAATCCCATTTATAATTTCCCTCTCTTTTAATATCTATAATATTACAATTTATTGATTGTAACTCTTGAGATAATCTGAGAGGGCTTATGGCGGCTGCGGTTTTCACTTTGATAGTCCACTTAAAAGTATTATCAACAACGGTTTCATCTTGTGTTATGAAATATTGATGTCCTAAAACTTTTAATATATCAGTTAAATTTTTTATTGATTTTTTAGTATTACCTTGAACATTGAAAGTTACATCAATATTTTGAGTTGAACCGAAATTTAATTTTAATAAGCCATTGTTTTCAAGCTCTTGTGTGAGTTTTGCATAATTTACATAGCCATTTGAATAGTATTCATTCTGGTTACCAAACTGATGATTGATTAAATTTCTATGGGTATTATAATCTGAATATCCAAGTAAATTTTGTATCTTTTCATTTAAGTCTGCATTTGCAAATATTGAAAGTGTAGCTATTAAAATAAATTTTTTTATCACGAATTATCTTCTTTTATCTTTTTAGGTTATATATTAAAATACCAGCTGCAACTGAAACATTTAATGAATCAAATTCATGTTCCATAGCAATAGATACTTTTAAATCTAGTTTTTTACTAACTTTAGGAGAAATTCCTGTTCCTTCGCTTCCTAAGAATAGGGCTACTTTATCAGTTTTTTCAATTTTTCCATATTTTTTTAGGTCAACACCATCTGTTGTTGCACCAATTAGTGTAAAGCCAGCATCTATTAATTCACTTGCTAAATCAACCGATCTTGGGTGAATTGAAAAAGGTAAATCAAGTAAAGCGCCTGAACTTGTTCTTAGAATTCCTGAGTCATTTACTGTTTTAATATCAGCGGCAATTAAACCTTCTATTCCTAAAGAATAAGCAGTTCTAGCAATTGCTCCAATATTACCAACATCTGTTACACCATCTAAAACAAGAATAAAATTCATTTTTTTGAATTCTTTAATATCTGTATATTCAGCATGTGTTAGTTTTAAAATGAAACCTTGGTGGTTCCCGCCTTTTGCCAATGCTTGAGCTTTTTGATTATCCACTTTATGGATTTTCTTATCAAGTTTTGCAAATCTTGTGAAAAGTTTTTTATCAATTTCTTTTGAAAGAAAAACTTCTTCTATTAAATGAGGGTGTTTATCAAGTACATAAAGTACGATTTGTTTTCCATATATTATCATAGGCGGATTATATCTAAATATTGTTAATAAAGTTCTTTGTTTTTTAATAATTATTAGTTAAAAAAAGAAGTTTTGATACTCTAGTTTTCTAAAAGTTTTTGATAAACATCTTTTATAGATTGTCCTGTCATTTTTGCAATAAGTTTTGCTTTTATTTTAGGAGCTATATCTAAGCTTTGGATATCTGATAAATCAAGGTTATAACCAATTGTTTCTTTTGCTTGAATTACCACAACCCATTCACCTTTTATATTTATGTTTTTAAATTCTTCAAATAAATCTAATGCATTATTTTTATAAGTTTTTTGGTGTAGTTTTGTAATCTCTTTTGCTAAAAATATTGTTCTTGTAGGTTCTTTGATGCTTAGTTCTTCTAATAATTTTAGAAGTCTATGTGGTGATTCATATAATATAGATAATTTATCATCATTTAAAATATCATCAAGTTTTGAAGCACGACTTACACCTTTATGATCTAAAAATCCATAAAATGAAAAAGTAGTAGCCGAAAATCCACTCATGGCATATGCTGTTAAAATAGCATTTGCACCTGGAAGTACATCGTATGGGATATCATTTTTTATGCAAAAATCCACAAGCGTAGCACCTGGATCACTAACGCATGGCATTCCAGCATCGCTTACATAAACAACACTTTTAGTAAAAGTTTCTTTATCTAAAGTTTTTAAGATTTTATCTTCATTATGAGAGTGAAATGATTTGTATTCTTTATTTGAAAAGTCTAAGTTGTTTCTTTCACCTAGAAGATTTAGAAGTTTTTTTGTTACTCTTGTGTCTTCACAAAAAATAAGTTCCGCTTCAACAAGAATTCTTAAAGATCTTTGAGAAACATCTTCAAGATTTCCTATTGGAGTGGGAACTAAGCACAGCACAATATTGTACTATTTAGCCATGTTATATTTGTTTTTGAATTTCTCAACTCTACCAGCAGCATCAACAAGTTTTTGCTCTCCAGTAAAGAATGGGTGACAAGAAGAACAAATATCAATTCTTAATGATTCAACATTTGACTTAGTTTGAAACTCGTTACCACATGCACAAGAAATTGTACAAACTTTATAATCTGGATGAATATCTTTTTTCATTCCATTTCCTTAATTGTAATTATTGTTAAATAAAAGGTCAAGTCTATTGCAAGCCCTTTATCCAACTCTTAGGGGCGCAATTATAGCAAAAAATACTTAATAATATCTGAATTTAAGTCTTCTATTATATTTGAAGTTTTATTAGTAAATTGAGACTTATTAAAAGTATTTTGTCTTTTAGCAAGTTTAATTGTATTTGATGAAATTTTTTCTTCAAGTTCTTCTTTTGTAAGCTTTCCATCTAGGTATTCAAGTGTTTCTACAATACCAATAGAAGACATACAATTAGGTTCTCTTGTATAAGTTCTTTCAAGAAAAATTACTTCATCTATTAATCCTGATTCAATCATGATTTTCGTTCTTTTTGCAATTCTTCTTTTTAACTCATCTTTAGGCCAAAGAATCTCAAATATTTTTAAATCTTTTGCTACAGGAATTTTAGGGTTTTTTTCAAAATACAAAGTAGGGCATAAGCTAGTTTGCTTATAAATTGCATAAGCTTTTTCTATTCTGTATCGGTCATTTTTTTCTATTTTTTGCATATATTCTTTATCTAAATCATAAAGTAGCTCATAAGCTTCATCAATTGGAATATCAAGTTTTATTTTTGAATCTACACCTTGTGATAAACCTTCTACTAAAGCTTTTAAATAAAAACCTGTACCACCAACAATAATAAGATTTTTATTTTTTAATAAACAATATTCTTTAGTTTTTTTGTAAAGTTCAATAAATTTAATAACATCAAATTCTTCATTTGGAAAAACTTCATCAATTCCAAAATGAATAATATCTCCTCTTTCTTCAATACTAGGTTTTGCAGATGCAATTTCTATATCTTTATAAACACAAAGTGAATCAAGTGATAAAATCACTGAGTTTGTAATATGAGCTATTTGTAAAGATAAGGCAGTTTTCCCAGAGGCTGTTGAACCTATGATTGCTATTTCTTTCATTTTTTAGTCTTTTGCTCTTTGCAATTTTCTAATTTTTTATTTAGTTCATTTATGTCTTTTTCTTTTTGAATTAAAGTTTTTAATAATTCAGATATATCTTTTGAATTTGAATCTATAACGTCTGTTTGGGCTTTAGAAGTACATCCACTTAATAAAAATATAGTAAATAGACTAATAATTAGTATTGAGATTTTTTTCATTTAACTCTTTCATAATATAAAATGTTTAAGATTATAACTAGAAAAAGTTTATATTAATATTTTTAATATTATCTTTGATACAATCCAATTTATGAATAATATTATAAAAAAACTAAATGATTTTAATGAACTAGTAATGTTCAAACACTCAATTTTTTCATTACCTTTTATATTTATAGCAATGGTAGTTTCATCAGGGCAAGTAAATGGTAGTGCTTGGTTTGGAATGAAACTTTTTATTTTAGGAATATTTGCAGCTTTAACTGCACGTAACTTTGCAATGGGTTTTAACAGATATATGGATAGAGATATAGATGCTTTAAATCCAAGAACAATAAATAGACCAAATGTAGATGGAAGAATTTCTGCGTCTCAAATGCTTGTTTTTACCCTTGCAAATGCACTAGGTTTTATTCTTGTAGCTTATTTTATAAATGACTTAGCTTTGCAATTATCAATTCCTATATTATTTATTATAGGGTCGTATTCTTATTTTAAAAGATTTTCTTATTTGGCTCATATTATTTTAGGAATTTCACTAGCATTAGCTCCAATTGCTGGAGTTGTGGCTGTGAGTGAAACTATACCTTTTTGGTCAATAGTATTAAGTATTGGAGTAATGTTTTGGGTAGCTGGATTTGATTTACTTTATTCACTTCAAGATATAGACGTGGATAAAGAACTAGGTTTACATTCTATTCCTTCTAAATTTGGTGCTGAAAAAACAATGAAAATATCGAAAATATTTCATATATTAACAGTAGCTTTTTGGCTTTTATTTGCCATAACTTCAGGAAGTTCTTATTTTGCTTATTTAGCAGTTTTTATAAGTGCTTTAATGTTATCTTATGAACATTATTTAGTAAATAAAGATTTTAGAAAAATTGACAGAGCTTTTTTTACGGTAAATGGATATTTAGGAATAATCTTTTTAATTTTAATAATAATTGATAATATTTTTGTATAATCTAAAAAAATGGTGAAAGTGACTTATTAAATGACAACAAAATTAAAAGAAATAACTTTTTTAACAATTAAAAATCTAAAAAATAGTGAAATAATTCTTCCGGGAGATTATTTAAAAGTTTTTGATCAAATTGCAAAAAATTTAAATATAGATTTAAAAGATGAAAATTTAATGCAAAAAGAACTAAGTTATAGTACTGATAAAATCAACAAAATAGTTGAAAAAACAAGTAAAAGTTTAACAGAAATTCATTCAAGTACAAAAAAAGCACAAAAAGCTATTTTAGAAAAAGATGAAATTTCACTTTCTAATATAAGTGAAGAGATATTAGATATGCAAAAACAAATTAATTTTTTACAAAAAGAGTTGTTTTCAGATACTTTAACTCAAGCTTATAATAGAAAATGGTTTAATGATTCTTATTTAAATGATGAAAAATTCCCTGAAAATGGTAAGCTAGCTTTTCTTGATATAAATAAATTTAAAAAAATAAATGATACTTATGGACATTTAATTGGAGATCAAGTATTAAAATATCTTGTAAAGTTTTTACAGTCACAATTAAATTATCCTTCTGTTCATGTAATTAGATATGCAGGAGATGAATTTATAATACTTTTTGGTGAAAATGCTATTGCAGAAATAAATGTTGATAATAAGATGAAAGATGTACAAGAAAAGCTTTCAAATCAGAAATTAAAATCTGCAAAAATTGATAATCTACAATTTTCATTTTCTTATGGTTTATTAGATTATAAAAAAGATGATAATATTGTTGATATATTAACAGAAGCAGATAATTTAATGTACGAAAATAAACAAAAAAATAGATAAACTTTTTAAAATTAATATTAAGTTTATCTATGGTATTATTCCGGTCCCAAATAAACGCGTCTGTGGCTCAACTGGATAGAGCACTGGGTTTCGGCCCCGGCGGTTGTAGGTTCGAATCCTACCAGGCGTACCACTAAAGCCCGATTTAATCACTGTTTACAGTGTTTAGGTCGGGCTTTTTCTTTTTAATTAAAAATAAAAAATCACAAATTAATACACTTTTAAATTAATAAATAAATTGTTTTGAAAGAAAAATATAACTCTTGACATTTATTACTAATTAGTAGTATAATTTTCTAGCACTAAAATTACAATGAATAAAAATTTAAATGATCATTTGATAATCATATTGCTATTGTAGTTAGTGATAAAATTAAATTTCAATATAAGAAACTTACATAAGTAATAAGCTGTGATTTTAAAGGATAAAAAGATGAATCCAACACTATTTGTTTCACATGGTGCTCCAAATATAATATTAAGTGATGCAAAATCTAAAAAGAGTATAAAAAATATAGCAGAAAGTTTGGAGATGCCTAAATATATCATTATATTTTCAGCACACTATTTAACAAATGATTTAAGGATTATTAATCCAAGTGCAAAAGAGATTATGTATGATTTTTACGGTTTTGAAGAGGAGTTATATAGAGTAAAATATGAGATAAATAGTGATATTAAATTAACACTTGATTTAATAAATAGATTAAAAAAACAAAATATAGATATTTCAATTGATGAAAATAGAAAAAGCTATGACCATGGTGTTTGGAATGTTTTAGCACTGATGTATGAACATCTTAAAATTCCAGTACTACAGATAAGTATTCCCAGTTCATACAGTATTGAACAATTAATTAATCTGGGAGTTAATCTTCAAGAATTTAAAGATGAAGCTTTAATTATCTGTAGTGGTGGAATTACACATAACTTAGGTGATATGAGTATAAATCCTAATATAAAAGATTATGCGAAGAAATTTAATAGTGATATTATAGATATTATTCAAAATAACAAAGTTGATGAGTTAAAAAACATTCAGAAAAATATAAATTTTTATAAAAATCATCCATCAACAGAGCATTTTTTGCCACTATTTATTGCCTATGGAAGTGCAATAAATAAAAAAGGAAAATCTTTTAATAGTGAAATGCTTTATTCAAATATCTCTATGGAGAGTTTTATTTTTGATAAAAAAAGGATATAAAATGTTAAAAAAATTACCAAAAGAAAATATGGGAACATCAAATCTTGGTTGGTTAGAAAGTAGGTTTCATTTTTCTTTTGCTGAGTATAGAAATCCAAATAATATGAATTTTGGAGTTTTAAGAGTTTTAAATGATGATATTATTCATACAAATTCTGGATTTGACACACATCCACATTCAAATATGGAAATAATATCATATATAGTAAATGGTGAAATCACTCACAAAGATTCAATGGGAAATAGTGAGACTTTAAAACGTGGTGAAGTTCAATACCTAAGTGCAGGCGATGGAATTTATCATAGTGAATACAACCTTCATAAAACACATGATTTACGACTTTTACAAATATGGATAATTCCTCCAAAACAAGGGCTTCCAAGACTTTATGGCTCAAAAAAATTTGAAGAAATTCATAGAAAAAATAGATTATTAAATATAGTTTCAAGTCAAGAAGGAGATGCAGATATAAAAATCTATCAAGATATAAATATTTTTGTTTCTGAACTTGAAATAAATAAGGCTTTAGATTTTTATATGAAGAAAGATAGACAGATTTATTTTGTTCAAATAGAAGGTAGTTCAAATATAAATGGTATAACTTTAGAAAATGGGGACGCTTTAGAAATTCTTGATATTGATAAAGTAGAAATCAAAGCTTTAGAAAATTCACATTTTTTATTTATAGAGATGAAAAAGCTCTAATTAGTTAAATTTTTCATTTATGATACAATAAGAGCTAAAAAATTCTCTAGGTCTTATAAATAATGAAAAAAAAAGTTCTATTAAATGGTGTAGGTCGTATTGGTAAAGCAATTTTGAAAATAATGCTTGAAAATAAAAATTTTGAAATAAGCGCAATTAATGAAATAAATCCATATCTTGAAAATATTGTGTATTCAATAAACCATGATTCAACATATGGAAATATTTCAAATAAATTCAAAGTAATTGAAAACAACTTTATTGAAAACTCAAATACAAAAATCAAAGTATTAAATCACAAAAATTTAAGTGAAATTGATTTATCAAATATAGATATTATTATAGATGCAAGTGGAGTAAAAGAGGATATTCATCTTCTAAAAAAACTTCCAGTTAAAGCTATATTTCTAAGCCATCCAAGTGCGCAAGCTGATATAAATATCATCTTAGGTGTAAATGAACAAGACCTTGATTTAAACAATCATAAAATCATATCAACAAGCTCATGTAATGCAACAGCACTTCTTCCTGCACTTAAAATCATAGATGATAAGTATGAAATATTATGTGGTGATATAGTAACCATTCATCCACTTTTAAATCATCAAAGGGTTTTAGATGGTAATTTTGTTTCAAGTCAGACAAGAGATGTTGAATATAATTTTGAATTTGGAAGATCATCAACTCAAAATATTATTCCAAATAAAACAACAACTATAAGTGCATGTTCTTATGTGTTAGCTAAAATCAATCATGAGCTTATTTCCTCAAGTTCTCTGAGAGTTCCTACAGATACGGTGGGTGTAATAAATGTAACTTTAATGACAAAAAAAGAGTGCTCAAAAGATGAAGTTAAGGAACTTTTTGAGCAATATGAAAAAAATCAAAAATTTCCAATTGTATTAAATAACTATGAGCCACTTGTTTCAAGTGATTTTAAAAAAGAGAATAAAACAACTATCATAGACCATAGATATACAGATGTTAAAAACAATCATATGATAAAACTAATTGTTTGGTATGATAATGAATGGGGCTATGCTTCAAAGGTTGTAGAAATTCTGAACTATTATAAAGGCATAAAAAAAGGGTAAGCCTGCAAAATAACTTTGCAAACTTACCCTTTTTAATTTATCTAAAAAATATTAGATAAATTCTACACCTTTTTCACCATCAGCTATATGACCAATCACATAACCATCAGTATTAGCTAAAACAGCATCAACATTTTCAGCGCTTACAACAAGAACCATACCAACACCCATATTGAATGTTCTGTACATTTCTTCAAGTTCTACATGTTCAGCCATAAATTGGAAGATTGGTAAAACTCTAACATCTGCTCTTTTTACAACTGCTTTTAAATTATCAGGTAAAACTCTTGGTAAGTTTTCTGTAATTCCACCACCTGTAATATGTGCTAATGCATTGATTTTATCTTTATTAGCTTTGAACTCTTTTACATAAATTCTAGTTGGCTCTAATAAAACATCTTTTAATGGTTTTCCTTGGAAATCGTCATCTAAAGACATTCCTAATTTTTCTAAAAGTAGTTTTCTAACAAGTGAAAAACCATTTGAATGAACACCTGAAGAAGGAAGTGCTATTAAAGTATCACCAGCTTTGATTTTATCAATTCTATTTAATTCATCTTTTTCTGCAATTCCAACACAAAAACCAGCTAAATCGAAATCACCTTCTTTGTACATTCCTGGCATTTCAGCAGTTTCACCACCAACAAGTGCGCACTCAGATCTAATACAACCCTCTGCAATACCTTTAACAACTTGTGTAGCTTCTTCAACATCTAGCTTAGCTGTTGCGTAATAATCTAGGAAAAATAATGGTTCTCCAAAGTTACATAATAAATCATTTGAACACATAGCAACTAAATCTATTCCTACTGTGTCGAATTTTTTTGCATCAATTGCAAGTTTTAGTTTTGTTCCAACTCCATCTGTTCCTGATAGAATTACTGGTTTTTTATAACCTGATGGTAATTCAAATGCACCTGCAAATGAACCAATTCCACCTAAAACTCCAGGAATCATTGTTGATTTTACATAAGGTTTGATATTTTCTACAAACTGATTTCCAGCATCAATATCAACCCCAGCATCTTTGTAACTAACTGTTGCCATTATTCACCTTTTCTTATTCTATTTTCTAATTCTGCAATTACTTTAAATTTTTTTTGGTATTATAGCAAAATGTTTATAAATATTAAGGATTATATATAATGAAAGATACTAACGCATTTAATGAAATGATGGTACATTTACCATTGTGTACACACAAAGAAGCTTCAAATGTACTAATTATTGGTACAAACAATGAAGATATGAAAGCTCAAGCTGCTAAACATAATAAAGTTTCAAATATTGAATTTGGAGATACATCATTATTAACTTCTAAAAATGAAAAAAATATTGATGTTGTAATTTTAACTGATGTTAAAATTGATGAATTATTATTAGCTAACATTGAAAGAATCTTAAAAGAAGATGGTTTAATCTCTTTTGCTTCAAAAGCATTTTCAAGAGATGAAGATCAGTTATTCGCAGATTTAAAACTAGTTGGAACAAAATTTTGGATTGCTATGCCATTTAAATTTGGTCATAACACTTCTATTATTGCTTCTAAAAGATATCACCCAACAGCTGATTTAAATCTTCAAAGAGCAGATTTATTAGATGGTTTAAATTATTATTCAGCAGAAATTCACAATGCTTCATTTGTATTTCCAGCAGCTGAACATAGAGCACTAACGGGAATAGCTAAAAGATAATTTTACTATTAAATATAAATAAATCATTATTATTGTAGAATCCATTCTATGAGTAATGATTTATTTAAAAATGCAATCGCACTAACGGGCGGTATATCAACAGGCAAAAGCACTGTTTGTAACTTATTTAAACTTCACGGTTTTCTAACAATTGATGCTGACCTTATAGCACATAGATTATTGGATGAAAATTCTAATAAAATATCTACTATGTTTGGCGATAAATATGTTGAAAATGGAAAAGTTTTAAGAAAAGAGTTGGGGAAAATTATATTCTCAAATGAAGAGAATAAATTAAAACTAGAAGCTCTTCTTCATCCACTAATCAAAGAAGAAATCATTAAAGAATCAAGAATATTTGAAGAACAAAATAAACCATATTTTGTAGATATTCCTCTGTTTTTTGAGAAAATGCATTATCCAATTTCAAAATCTTTAGTAATTTACACTCCCAAAGATATTCAAGTTCAAAGACTTATGAAAAGAGATAATATAGATGAAAATGAAGCTAAATTAAAAATCTCAAATCAAATGGATATTGAAGAAAAGAAAAAATTAGCAGATATGGTAATAGATAATTCACAAAATTTAAAACATTTACAAGCAGAAGTAGAAAGAATCATCGGAGAAATTATATGACATATACAAAATATAGTGCAAGTGGGAATGACTTTGTTATTACTCACTCATTTATTGAAAAAGATTATACAAGTGATGCTATAAAACTATGTAATAGAACAGAGGGAATTGGAGCTGATGGTTTTGTTGTAATTGTTCCAAGTTCTGAGGCTGATTTTAAATGGTTATTTTATAATAGCGATGGAAGTGATGCTGCAATGTGTGGAAATGCTACAAGAGCTGTTTCTCATTATGCATATACAAATAACTTAGTAAATTCAAATGATATACAATTTCTAACAGGTGCTGGACTTATAAAATCAAATGTTGATGGAAATATTGTAGAGACTCAATTAACTGCCCCAATTGTAGTAAAAGAAGAGTTTGAAGAAGAAGGTTTTACTTGGTATTTAGTAGATACGGGAGTTCCTCATTTAGTAGCTATTGTAGATGATTTAGAACTTTATAACCATGACTTATGTGCAAAAATGAGATATAAATATAATACAAATGTAAACTTTGCAAAAATAGAAGATGGAATTATAAAAGTAAGAACTTATGAAAGAGGAGTTGAGGGTGAAACCCTAGCTTGTGGAACTGGAATGGCTGCTTGTTTTTTAAGAGCAAATAATTTAAAACTTGTAGCAGATAGTACTTTTGTTTACCCAAAAAGTGGTGAACAATTAACTCTTTCAAAAAAAGATGGCATCATTTATTTTAAAGGTGCTGTAAAAAAAGTTTTTGTAACTACTTTTTAAAATACATGTTCTTTTTTAAATTTTTAAAGGATAAGTCTAGGAAGTTGCTTCTAGGACTTTGTTTATTTGGATCTTTCCAAATACAAGGTTTGGCAAAAGGATTTCCACCTGAGTATTACGAAATAAATGATATTAATGAATCTAAGAACTATTTTTTTAATCATATGTATGAAATGGTTGCTAAAGAAAATAATAGGGTAAAAAGTGAAAGGCGTTTTGTAGAAGAATTATTAGGCTCAAATATTTTGAACATAGATTTTGACTCTCCTTCTTTTTACAAACTTCTTTCCATAAAACAAAAATATAAAATCAAAAATATTTATACACTCCATGAGTATCAGAAAAAAATAGATATAGTTCCTCCTTCTCTTGCAATTGCTCAAGCAGCAGTTGAAAGTGCATGGGGTAAGAGTAGATTTGTAAAAGAAGCTAGTAATATTTTTGGACATTGGACTTATAATCAAGAAATAGGTATTATTCCTAAAAGAAGAAGTCTTAATTCTTCTCATTTTATTAGAGTCTTTTCAGATTTAAGGGACTCTACAAGTGCTTATATTTTGAATTTAAATAGAAATTTAGCATACAAATCTTTTCAAGAAAAGAGATATGAACAAAGAGTTAATAATAGACAACCAGATGGTTTAACTCTTTCTCAAACTATGCTAAACTACTCTGGAATTGCACATGAATATTTAGTAATCTTAAAGGATTTAATTTTACTAAATAATCTGCAAGAATATGACATTAGATATTATCAACAAAATCACTAAATAAGGAATAACATGAAATTTACTGCACCGTTAAAATCTGACTCAATTAAAATAATGCTTCTAGGAAGTGGAGAGTTAGGTAAAGAAGTTATAATAGAAGCACAAAGATTAGGAATTGAAACAATTGCTGTTGATAGTTACAATAATGCACCTGCACAATTAGTTGCTAACAAATCTTATACAATTAATATGAAAAATGAAAACGAGATTTTAGATGTAATAAGAAGAGAAAAACCAACTTATATCTTACCTGAGGTTGAAGCTATAAATATAAAAGCACTTTTTACTGCTGAAAGTGAAGGTTTTCATGTAATTCCAAATGCAGATGCCGTTAATAAAACAATGAATAGAAAAAACATTAGAGAATTTGCAGCTGTTGAGTTAGGACTTCAAACAAGTAAATATGAATTTGTAACAACTTTTGAAGCTTTAGAAAAAGCAGCTTTAAATATAGGTTTTCCTTGTGTTATTAAGCCAGTTATGAGTTCTTCTGGACATGGACAAAGTATTGCTAAAACTGCTGCTGATTTACCAAAATCGTGGGAGTTAGCAAAAGAAGCTAGAGGAGATGCTAGTGAATTAATAGTTGAAGAATTTATCACTTTTGATTATGAGATTACTATGTTAACAGCTAGAAATGGAAAAGATACAGTATTTTGTGAACCAATAGGTCATATTCAACAAGATGGTGATTATATTTTCTCATGGCAACCTATGAATATGAGTGAAATTGCAAAACAGAAATCACAAGAACTTGCTAAAAAAATCACTGATGGATTAGGTGGAAGAGGTATTTTTGGTGTTGAGTTATTTGTAAAAGGTGATGAGGTTTACTTCTCTGAAGTTAGTCCAAGACCACACGATACAGGTATGGTTACTATGATAACACAATCTCAAAGTGAATTTGCGCTTCATGTAAGAGCAGTTTTAGGATTACCTTTAGAGTATATTGATTATGGATGTGGTGCAAGTGCTGCTTTTAAAGCAAAGGGTGATAGCTTTAATCCAGTGATTGATATATTTGATTCATCATTTACAAAAGATTCAATTATAAGAGTATTTGGTAAGCCACAATCACATGTGGGGAGAAGAATGGCTGTTGCACTTACTTTTGATAAAGATTCAAGTGATAGAGCTTTACAAAAGGCTAAAGAAATTATTGGAAATTTTAAAGATAATTAGAAGTTTTAACTTCTAATTATTTTAGTTTAATTACTAAACTATATTGCATACCTTCATTTTCAATAGCTATAATTTCTAACTTTCCATTAATCATACTTGCTAAATTTTTTGCTTCTAAGGCATATTTATTATCTATATCTGATATAAAAAGATTATAGATATTTTTAATTTCAAAACCATTATTTTTAACAATAATCTGTAAATCACCCTTATTTAAACCAATTTTTACATCAATATGTTTTTGTATTTTCCCTTTTTTTAACTCTTTTTTAACTAAATCCATACAAGATTGTTCAATAAAGCAAGAAAGGATATTTTCTAAATATATTTTATTTAGATGTATAGTTTTATTTAAAGTAATATCAATATCATAATCAATAAATATTTTATATCTTACATTTGCATAGGTAAAGTTATCTACCATTCTTTTATGTAATTCAAGTAAAAGATTAAAATTATTAAAATCAGAAATTTTATAATTTGTATTGTTAATATTTTTTATTTCATGATCAAATTTCATTAGTTCTTCAAACTGTAGGGCATAAGAATCAATTACTTCGAAGATAATTGTACTATTGATTAAATCTTCTACTCCTAATTTATTTATATACTTATCAAAAATAGATGTATCGAACATATAAACAAGATATTTTAAATTAAAGATTTTATTTTTTAACTCTATTAGTTTTTTTATATCTTTTAAACATTTTTGTTTTGTGTCTCTTGTAATACCTTTTGTATCTAAATTTAATTGCAATATTTCAATAAAATTTTTATCATCAAAAATCAAATTTACAAGTTCAGATTTTTCATATTCACCATATTTAGCAAATATACTTTTCATTTCTTGACCTAATAGGGATAAAAAATCATCTAATTGAATATTGATTTTAGAAATTGATTCTTGTATTGATTCATTATTTTCATTAAAAACTTGTCTATGAAGTCTTGTTTTTCCTCCTATTTCACTTGTAAAAATCTCATTAATATTAAAAAAATTATTGAATTTTGGAATTAATATTTCAAGTTCATTTAGTATATTTTGAGGGTCTAATGAAATAGAATCTATGTTATTATTATCCAACTTGAATCCTACATACAATCTTTATTAGGTGTAGCTACGTTTTGATTAATAACTTGAACCCAATTATTTTGAGTTGATACATCCATTACATCACCTGAAATCTTTTTATAAATCACATCAATTTGTACCCATTGAGAATTTTTCTGTTTAATTGTAAACTGGTCATCTTTTTTTAATATTCGTAATATTTTACTTTCAACGTTACTTTCATTTCTAACATTAAGATTTTCTATTTTAACGGTATATAAACAGTTTGAAATTTGCTCTTTACTTAGCTTTTCAACTTTTTCAGGTACCGTTTTAACATTTTCAAATGCATTTTTTATAGAATCTTCATTTACTTTTTTATTATCTGGCTTATTATCAGGTTTTTTATCTATTTCAGCTTTTTTAGTTACTTCTTTTTTTGGAATTTTTGTAAGATCACTAACTGATATTCCATAATTACTTAGGTAAATAGTATATCCATACTCTTCATCAAGCTTTTTGTATAGCTGAACACTTTTTGTTCGTGTATTAATATCCATAATTTTATGACCTAGGATATCATCACCTTCAACATATCTTCCTTCAATATTTGCACTTAATTCAGTTGTTTTTACTGTTTTAACTGTTTCATCAACAAGTTGCAAAACCACATAATCTTTTCCATTAAAAGAGTACATACTTTTTATTTTTAAATCTTTTAGTTTTTTTGTTCTTGTAAAATCAGTTGTTAATCTTGCCATATCATTTTGATGAGTGAATACATTTTTTTCATAATCTTCTTGAGAGAGTTTAATTTCTTCTTTTATTAATTTATCAGGTTGATTAGAATTAATATTTTGGCCAGGTTCATCTTTTTTATTTTTTATTGCATTAACTTGTTCTTCTAAGTAGTTTTTTTCAAGACCCGTTATTGCATTAAAAAACTCTTTTGATTGTTTATCTAATACATCTAATTTATCAATATTTTCCATTTGATTTGTAGTGCTATAAAAAATAGAAATGCAATTAAGCTTATTTTCTTCATCTTGTACCTTTTCCCTTTTGAGTTTTACTTAAATATAAATTCATAATTAAATCCACCAATATATGTAGGATATTTTATATTGAACTTTCCATTGCTTAGCCACGTAGTACCTGCTGTCATTTCTGTAAGAGTAATACTACTTCCACCTTCTGCTACCATATAGTCTTTTGTAGAATCATATAAATTCGTATTAAAAACTGGTAACATATAAGTATTAGCTTCTGAGTTTGTACTATCTGTATAAGATTGTATTCCCCAGCAATACATTTGATTATCTGTATTTATTCCACACAT
>CBFHMY010000042.1:0-19318 GCA_965657055.1 uncultured Aliarcobacter sp.
TTGCTTTCTTTTTATTGGGTTTTAGGGGGAATTTTGAGTTATTTTGGAAATTTTGTTTTATTTTAATGCTTAGAGAAGGTTAATTAAAGAAAGATTTTAATCTTTTCTTTAATTTTTATGTGTTTACAGGTAGATAATTATAAGTTTGAAATAAAAGTAGCTAATGCATCAATTTCTGCATCTGTTTTAGTTGCTACTTGTCCTTTCATAATATTTTTCATAACTCCACCATATGTTCCATCTTTGTATCCATTTAATGCTTGGATAACTTTTTCTTTATTCCATCCTGCAATTACTTGAGATTTTCCCAATGCTTCTTTTTCAGCTTTTTGACCATGACATGATGCACAAGATTTAAATAATACTTCTCCATCTAAACCTTCTGCAACTGGAGATAATGCTTCTGTTGCACTTGCAACTACAGCATCAGCCGTTGTTACTGCTGCTGCAACTGCTGTTTCACCTTGAGTAACTGTACTAGCTGCTGCTTCTTTTGTTTCTTCAACAACTGCAACTGCCATTTCTTTTGTACTTTCTTTTACTTCTTCAACTTTAGCAGCTGTTTCAGTAACTGCCGTTGTTGCAGCTTCTTTTGCAGTTTCCATCACATTTGCAGTAGTTTCTTTAACTGCTTCAGTAGTATTTTCAACAACTTTATTAGTTGCTTCAGTAACTGTGTTAGTAACTTCTGTTGCGGCTTTTGTAACTGTTTGTGCTACATCTTTTGTAGCTTCAGTAACTACTTCTTTTGTTGTAGTTTCTTGTGTTACAACCTTTGCAGTTGCTTCAGCAGTTGCTTTTTTCTCGTCACCACACCCAGTTAATAAAAGTACTGTAACCGCAGAACCTAATAAAATTTTATTCATCTTTCTAATCCTTTTAATCAAAATTATTCTAAATTTAAGTTTTTTAATAAAAAACCATATTTTTCATTATAGCTAAAATATTGTATAAAGATTGTGTTAGATTTTCTCATATTGGAAAATAAACTCTTTATCAAAATCAATTTTAACTAATCCACCTTTTTTTAATTTACCAAATAAAATCTCATCTGTCAATATATTTTTAATTTTATCTGATATAACTCTATTAAGGGGTCTAGCTCCCATTGCTTTATCATAACCTAAAACAGCAAGCTCATTTTTTGCTTTTGCACTGATTTCAATTTTAATTTTTTTATCTATTAATTGTCTTTCTAAATCTTCAATAAACTTACCAGCAACTTTTGAAACAATATCTATTGTTAATGAATCAAAAGGAACTACGGCATCAAGTCTATTTCTAAATTCAGGTGCAAAAAATTTATTTATTGCTTTATTTTCATTTAACTTATCATTTTTAGCAAATCCCATAACATTTGCTTCAGTTGCCCCAAGATTTGAAGTCATTATTAAAACTACATTTTGAAAGTCTGCTTTATTTCCACTATTATCTGTAAGTTCTGCATTATCCATAACTTGTAATAAAATTGACATTAAATCTGGGTGTGCTTTTTCTATTTCATCAAGTAATAAAACTGTATGAGGATGTTTTCTAATAGCTTCAGTTAAAAGTCCACCTTGTTCAAATCCAACATATCCAGCAGGTGCTCCAATTAATCTTGAAATTGTATGAGCTTCCATATACTCACTCATATCAAATCTTTCAAAATGGATTCCTAATTGTGATGAAAGTTCTTTTGCAACTTCTGTTTTACCAACTCCTGTGGGTCCTGTGAATAAAAAACTTCCAATTGGTTTTTTATCAAGTCCAAGACCTGCTTTATTTCTTTTTATTGATTGAACTATTGTTGTAATTGCACTATCTTGTCCAAATACTCTTTTTTGCATATTTTTTTCTAATGTTTTTAAAAGGGTTAAATCAGATTTAGTGGCACTTCTTTCAGGAATATGTGCCATTTTTGCAATTGTTGCTTCTACGTCTTTTTGTGTAACTGTTATATTATTTGTAGATTTAGTTTTAAGCTCTGTTGCTAATAATATTTTTTTAGTAGCTCCAACCTCATCAATTACATCAATTGCACAATCAGGTAAAAATCTATCAGTGATATATTTTTTACTTAATTCAACGGCACTTTGTATCGCACCTTTTGAATATTTTACACCATGATATTCTTCATATTTTGATTTTAAACCTTCTAATATAATAATACTATCATCAATTGAAGGTTCTTCAACATCAACTTTTGCAAATCTTCTACTTAGCGCTTTATCTTTTGAAAAATCATTTCTATATTCTGCAAAAGTTGTAGCTCCTATACATCTTAATTTTCCATTTGCAAGCATTGGTTTTAAAATATTCGAAGCATCCATTGCAGATCCCCCTACACTTCCAGCTCCTACAATTGTATGAATTTCATCTATAAATAAAATAGAATTAGGTATTTTTGCAACTTCTTTTAAAAGTGTTTTTAATTTTTTCTCAAAATCTCCTCTATATTTAGTTCCTGCAATCATAGAACCCATATCAAGTGAGAATACTTTTGCTTTTAATAAAAATTCAGGAACTTTTTCTTGTGCAATTTCTAAAGCTAATCCTTCTGCGATTGCTGTTTTTCCTACTCCTGGTTCTCCCACTAATATTGGATTATTCTTTTTTCTTCTACTTAAGATTTCAATTACCCTTGAAATTTCTTTTGATCTTCCAATAACAGGATCTATTTCACCTTTTTTTGCAAGGGCAACTAATTCAGCTGAATTTTTATCTAATACTTTATTTTCATTATCTGTATCATTATCTTGATTTTCTTCTTCATCTGATTCTTTATGGGAAATCTCTTCTAAGATATCAACTCTTTGAATTCCTAATTTCTTTAATAGATAATTAGCATAAGATTTTTCTTCTTTTAAAATTGCTACAAACATATCTTCTACATTTGCATTTTGTTTTCCACTTGATTGTGAATGTGCAACCATATATTCAATTGTAGATGCCAAGGAAACTGTTTCAATTGGTTCTTCATCTAAATTTTGATCTTTTGGAAACTTTGGTGTATTTTCATCTATATAAATTTTAAGTTCTTCAAAAAGTATATTTGTATCTACACCTAAATCAATAAATAAATTTTCTATTGTTTGGTCATGTATTAACATTAAAAATACATGTTCAATAGTTAAATATTCATGTTTACTACTTTTTGCATAACCAACTGCTTGTGCAAAAATATTTCTTAATTCTTTACTAATCATTTTTTATTCTTCTTCCATAACAGCTTTTAAAGGAAAGCCTTTTTCTCTTGCCATTGCTTTTACTTGGGCAACTTTAGTTCCTGCAATTTCGTAACTATAAGTTCCACATATCTCTTTTCCATTATTATGTATATTTATCATTATTACAGATGCTTCATCTACTGATTTTCTAAATACTTTAACTAATACATCTATTACAAAATCCATTGTTGAAAAATCATCATTCAATAAAAAAACTTTATATTTTTTTGGCTCTTGTAAATCTAATTCATCATTTAATTCTATCTCTATTTCATTACTCACACTAAACCTTTGTCATAATTAATTATTTATGCTCTTATATTATAATAAAATTGCAATAATTAAAATAAAAAACTCTTTAAAATTTATACTATTATTTTTGTTAATAGAAGTTTATCTTACCATTAATACTTTATTTACTCATTAAATTTATACTTCCAAATTTAAACTATATAGTTTTAGCTCTAGTTCTTTTAGTGATTATTTTGGCATCAATTTTGCTTTTTAAAAAGAAAAAAGAAAAAAGGAAGTTGAAAAAGATATTATCAAAGCAATAAAAATACAAATAATAAAATTGATAAAAATGAATTAATGAATTTCTTTGAGGATGAAATAGTGTAAATTCAAGTTACACTATTTTTTATTTTGTTATACTTCACACAATATAATATAAAGAGAAAATATGAAAAGAATTCTATTTGTAAGTGCAACAAATACAGATGTAGGTAAAACTTATGCATGCGAAAAACTTCTAGAACATTACGCAAAAAAAGGTTTCAAAGTTGGTTATTTCAAACCCTTTGAAACAGGTGTTGTGGATTTTCCCCTTGATGGAACTAAGATGTTAAATTTAGCAAAGACTCTAAATTCTTCTTTTAATGTAACAATTAATGATGTTGTTCCTTATCAATTCAAACTTCCAGCAGCTCCTTATGTTGCAAAAGAAAACACAATTATAGATTTAGAGTTTTTAATAGAGAAAAAAAAATATTTAGAACAATTTTGTGACTTACTTATAATTGAAGGAGCTGGTGGATTAATGGTTCCCATTGAAAAAGATTTATTTATCATTGATTTAATAAAAATATTTGAAGCGAATGCAATTTTAATTGCTCCTTCAAAACTTGGATGTATAAATGATACTTTACTTTCAGTTAATGCATTAAAAGCTAAAAATATTGATTTTGAACTTTATATAAATTTATATGAAGACGCTGATAATTTTGAAAATGTATCTAAACCTTTTTTAATTGAGTATTTTAAAAAACTAAATTTTCTACAAGATTTATAAAAAAAGAAGGAAATTATAAAAATATTCTTCTTTTTTTTATAATTTTTCTTTTTTTTACTTAGCTTTTTACTATATTTTCACTACTTTTAGCCCTATTTTCCAACTCAATTTAAGGTTTATTTCCCTAATTCATGGGCTTTATGATAGTTTTATTATTTTAAACTTAAATTTATTTGCTATTTCAAAACACATTAAAACAATTCATTTTAAATGCTGTATAACTTTCTTGTTGGTTTTCATGTATAATAATACGTTTATTACATGAAACAAAATAGTACTTAAAATCAAACAATGAAAGGTAGATAAAAAATGACTTCTGCAATAGATTTATCTAAATTAACAGCAAATGATGATTTAACACCAGTTCTTGGTGGATATTGGCCTGGTATTCAAATTTATTACCCACCAATTAAATTTAATCCATTAGATGGAACATATGAGAGTATGGAACAAGCAAAGCTAAGACTACAAAAACACGCATATAAAACAAAAGCACATACAGTTTTATTTGACTTGGAAGATGGTTGTAGACAAAAGGCAATGTCAAGAGAACTTTTAATTCAAGAGTTACCAAAGTTTCCAGAAAGAACTTTCCAAATAGCTGTAAGAATCAACCCATTCAGAACAGATGAATATGAGGAAGATTTAAAAATGTTAAAACAAATTCACCAATATATTGATGTTATTGTTTTAGCAAAAGCAGGAGAAGTTTATGGATCTGCTGAAATTAGAGATTTATCTTCTTGGTTAATTTCAATTGGTTCACATTTAACAATTCAACCAATTATTGAGCATCCAAAATCTTTACAAATTGCTGATAGATTAATGGATCATTCAACTGTTAAACACGTTGTTTTTGGTATCCACGATTTTTCAAAAGCTATGGCTTATAAAATCACTCCTCAAGGATGGATTAATGAGTTAGAAACTTTCTTTAATATGCTTACTATGGAAGCTAGGGTTAAAGGTAAAGGAGTTATTGGTGGAGTTGAAGTTATGTTAACACCACATTCATTACCTGATAACTGTGTAGAGAAAAAAGATATTAGAAGATGGTTAGATTTACATGGTGATGATGCATCAAGACATGTTTATGCTCACGCAATTAGAGAAAATGCAATGGGATTAACAGGAAAACAAGTTATTACTCCAAATCATATTAATGTTTGTAAAGTTGCATTTACTCCATCTCCAAAAGAGATTGAAAAAGATGTAAGAATATTAAAAGAAGCTATCAATGCTGATGCACTATTAAGTGGAGCAATTAGATACGAAGGTGAAATGTTAGATCCACCAATGTTTGGTAAATCTTTACAAAACATTTTAAGAGCTTATGCATTAAGATCTTTAGCAAAAGAGGATGAAATATTTGCATTATCTGTATTAAACAGAATGCCAATACATACATTTAAAGAAAACTGGCCTTACGGTCAAATTTAGTAGGGAGATTATATTATGAGTTCAAACGTAAAAATTGAAATACCTGAATTTTTAAACATCGGAGTTGCTTGTACATCTGCTCATGTGGGAACACCTAAAGAAAACAGCATTGCAATGATAATTGAAGATGATAAATTAGGTACAGATGAAATAAGTTATAAAGATTTAGCAAGTAAATCTGACCAAGTTTGTAATTTCTTTACTGGAATTGGTCTTGAAGCTAGAGATAGAGTTCTTGTTTGTTTAAAAAACTCACTTGCATACCCTATTTCATTCTTTGGAACAATGAAAGCAGGAATCATTGCCGTTCCAACTTCTACACTTTTAAGTGGTAGCGAAGTTAAATATCTTGCTGAAGATTCACAAGCAAGAGCAATTGTATTATCAGCTTCTATGTATGAAAACTTAGTTCCATACTTAGAAAACCTTGATAACTTAAAAACAATTGTTATTGCTGGTATTGATAGTGTTGAAGATATCAAAAAACCAAAAGGTATTAATGTTTATTCATTAAATGAAATCTTTGCAAAAACTGATAAAACTCCAAATCACTATAATTCTAAATCAGGAGAGCCTGCATATTTAGTTTATACATCAGGAACAACAGGTTATCCAAAGGGTGTTTTACATTCACATAGATCACTTGTAGGAAGAACACCTGCTACTAAATATTGGTTTGATTTTAAAGAAAATGACAGAATCATGCATTCTGGTAAATTTAACTGGACTTATGTATTAGGATCTGCATTAATGGACCCATTATATAATGGTCATACTGTTATTGCATATGAAGGTTCAAATGATGCATCAACTTGGATTAATTTAATTAAAAAACATAGTTGTACTATATTTATTGGAGTTCCAACTATTTATAGACAAATTATTCAAAAAACTGATTTTACTTTAGAAGATTGCCCAAGCTTGAGATATTGTATGTCTGCTGGTGAGCATTTATCAGATGAGATGCTTGGACTTTGGAGAGAAAAATTCAAACAAGATATTTATGAAGCAATTGGAATGAGTGAATGTTCTTATTATATTTCTCACTCTAAAAACAATCCAATTAGACCAGGATCTGCTGGATTTGTACAACCAGGACATACTGTAAAACTTTTAGACCCAGATACACTTGAAGAAGTAGTTGATGGTGAAGAAGGAATGATTTGTATTGGTGAAGATGATCCAGGATTATTCTTAGAATATTGGCAATTAGAAGAAGAAACTGCAAAATCAAGACATGATGGATATTTCTTCACAGGTGATTATGCTAAAAAAGATGAAGATGGATATATTTGGTTTATTGGTAGAAAAGATGATATTATCAATACTTTTGGGTTTAGAGTATCTCCACATGAAATCGAAAGAGTTGTAAAAACTCATGATGCAGTTGCTGATTGTGTTGCTTTTGGATTAGATATAGGAAAAGATAAAACAATAGTTGCAATTGCTGTTATTGGACATGAAGAATTATCTGAAGAAAAACAAGCAGAAGTTTTAGCATTTGCTCAAGCTAATCTTGCAAAATATAAAGCTCCTAAAGAGATTTTTGCAATGCTTGATTATCCAAGAACTAAAAATGGAAAAGTTTTAAGAAAACAACTAGTTAAACAATTACATGAAAAATATCATGCAATTGAAACTGGAACAAAAATTGTTGAATACAAAGCTAGAAGATCTATGTTATTTGTACCTGCTTACAATAAGCATAATGTACAAAAAGCAAAATCTGTTTTAGCTGATACTGTAATTTTTGATCTTGAAGCAATTTTACAAGAACAAAGAGAACATGGTAGAGAAACTGTTGCACAAGTTTATAAAGAAGATGGAGCTAAATTTGGTGAGTCTGAAAGAGTTCTAAGAATTAATAATCTTGGAAGTGAAGATTTAGCAAAAGATTTAGAACTTGCAAAAACAATTGAACTTGATGCTTTATTATTCTCTAAAATTCAAACTAAAGAAGATGTATTAGAAGCTGTTAGATTACTAGAAGAAGTAAATCCAGAATTATCTTTAATGATTATGGTAGAAACTCCATTAGCAGTTTTAAATATTCAAGAAATTTGTGCTGCATCGCCAAAAGTTGAAGTAATAGTTGTTGGTTCTAATAAACTTGCAAATAGACTTCAAATTGATATCAAAAAAGGTTCAAAAGCGATGATTAACTATTTATCACAAATTGCCCTAGCTGCTAAAGCTTATGGTAAAACTGTGATTGATGGACCTCACTTTGATGTTCATGATGAATTTGCTTGTGAAGATTCAACTAAAGATGCCTTTAATTTAGGATACGATGGTAAATCACTTATTCACCCTGTTCAAATTGAATATATCAATGATATCTTTACTCCAAAACAAGCTGAAGTTGAAGATTATGAATTAATGATTGTAAAATATGAAGAAGCAACTAAAGAAGGTAAAGAAGTAATCTTACATAATGATAAATTAGTAGATTCTTCAAGAATTAAATGGGCTAAAAAAATGATTACATTATATGAAACATATAAATCATTAGGTCAAAACCTATTTAATAAATAAGGAGTAAATTTGTCAAAAATAAGTAATAAGATTAATTTCGGAAATTTCTTTGAAGATTTTTCAATTGGTCAAAAAATTGTTCATCCACTTCCTAGAACAATAAGTGATGGTGATGTATCTTTATACATCGCTTTCACTGGTTCTAGATTTGCACTACACTCTTCTGATACAGTAGCAAGTGAAATTGGATATGAAAAAAAACCAATTGATGATATGTTAATGTTTCACTTAACATTTGGTAAATCTGTTCAAGATATATCTTTAAATGCAATTGCAAACTTAGGATATGCAGAAATGTCTTTTCCTAATTCAGTTTTTGTTGGAGATACTGTAAGTATGACTTCAACAGTTATTGGATTAAAAGAGAATTCAAATGGAAAAAGTGGAGTTGTTTATGTTCACTCTATTGGTGTAAATCAAAATGGAGCTGTTGTACTTGACTTCAAAAGATGGGTTATGGTTCATAAAAAAGACAAGGAAACTACAAGCGGTATTAATGAAGTTCCTACTTTTGCAAAAACTACACCTATTGCTGATGTTATAAATATTCCAACAATTAAAACTGTAGATACAGATTCAACTGGTGGAAAATATTTCTTTGAAGATTATGTTGCAGGGGAAAGATTAAATCACCCTGAGGGTATTACTATTGATAATAGCGATCATACATTAGCAACAAAATTATATCAAAACAATGCAAAAGTTCATTTTAATGACCATATGATGAAAAGTACACCAATGGGTCAAAGACTTATGTATGGTGGAATTATTATTTCAATGGCGAGAGCTATTTCTTTTAATGGTTTACAAAATGCACAATGGGTTTACTCTATTAATAGTGGAGCTCATGCAAACCCTACATATGCAGGTGATACAATTTATGCATATACTGAAATTGTTGAAACAATTGAAGTAAATAGGGAAGATATTGGATTATTAAGACTTAGAACTGTGGCTATTAAAAACCAAGTTTCTAAAGAAATTGAAAATCCAAAAGATTCAGAAGGTAAATATTTACCAAATGTTGTACTTGACTTAGATTACACTGTTGTAATCCCAAAAAATAAAACGAAAAAATAAAAAATTAAATTTAAAAAAAGGATAATATTATGACACACCCAAAAGAAGCACTATTCGGTTCTGGAGATAACTTACCAATCATTCCATCTTGTGAACACTTTGCAGGTAGCGAAAAGCTAATCTTAAAAGGTTTTGAGATGCAAAAAAAATTAGGACCTGTTTTTGATATTACTTGTGACTGTGAAGATGGAGCTGAAACTGGAAAAGAAGTTGCACATGCTGAAATGATCGTAAGAGTTGTTAATTCTGATGCTAATCCATATGCAATGGCTGGAACAAGAATTCACGATTTTGACCATCCAGATTGGAGACAAGATATTGATATTTTAGTACCAGGAGCTGGTGAAAAATTAGCATATATTACTATTCCAAAATCAACTTCTTATGAAGATGCTAAAACTCAAGTTGAATATATTCAAGCAACTGCAAAAAAAGCTGGAATTACAAGAGAAATTCCAATTCACGTTCTAATTGAAACACACGGTGCTTTAAGAGATGTTGAAAAAACTGCAACATTACCATGGGTACAAGTTCTTGACTTTGGTTTAATGGACTTTGTTTCTGGTTACCAAGGTGCAATTCCTGCTTCTTGTATGAGAAGTCCAGGTCAATTTGATCATAGATTAATTGCTGCTGCTAAAGCTAAAGTTGTTCAAGCTGCACTTTCTAATCATATTATTCCTTGTCACAATGTTACACTTGATTTAAAAAATCCATACCAAACTTATAAAGATGCTGAAAAAGCAAGAAATGAGTTCGGATTCTTAAGAATGTGGTCAATTTATCCAACACAAGTTCAAGCTATTGTTGATGCAATGAAACCTGACTTTACAGAATTAGAAGATGCACAAAACATTTTATTAGCTGCACAAGATGCTGAGTGGGGACCAATTCAATATGATGGTGAATTACACGATAGAGCAACTTATAGATATTTCTGGGAATTAGTACAAAGAGCAAAATTCTCTGGAACTAAATTACAAGATATCGTTGAAGAAAGATTCTTCGCATAATTTTCTTTAACTTAAGGCTTTTGCCTTAAGTTAATCTTCAAATCCTCTTTTTTACTTTAAGCTTCTTCCTAAATATTTAGATCAAATAGTTTTAAAATTAATACAAAATATCATTAATTAAAGGTAAAAACTAAACACTTTAAAAAAAATAAATATTAAAATATAAATAAAAGAATTCTTTCATACTAGCATTGGTATAATATTAAAATTTCTAAGCAAAAAGGAAACAAATGAGCGTAATAAAACAACAAGATATTATTGATAGTATTGCTGATGCATGTCAGTATATTTCATATTTTCACCCTGAAGATTTCGTAACAGCAATGGTAGAAGCTTATGAGAATGAAAAATCAGAAGCTGCAAAAAATGCAATTGGACAAATTTTAATTAACTCTAAAATGTGTGCATTAGGTCACAGACCTTTATGTCAAGATACAGGTTCTGTAAATATTTTTGTAAGAGTTGGATTAAAAGCTAACTTAGAATTAACAAAAGAATTAGAAGATGTATTAAATGAAGGTGTAGCTAAAGGTTATACTGATCCTGATAATACTTTAAGATATTCTGTTGTTTCTGATCCTGCAGGAAAAAGAACAAATACAAAAGATAACACACCAGCTGTTATTCATTTTACTGTTGATAATTCTGATGAATTAGATATTACAGTTGCAGCAAAAGGTGGTGGAAGCGAAAATAAATCTAAATTTGCTGTGTTAAATCCATCAGATTCAGTTTATGACTGGGTTATGGCAAATGTTAGAGAAATGGGAGCTGGATGGTGTCCTCCTGGAATCTTAGGTATTGGAATTGGTGGAAATCCTGAAAAATCAATGCTTTTAGCAAAAGAGTCTTTAATGGGTCATGTTGATATTCATGAATTACAAGCAAGAGGTCCTCAAAATGCTTTAGAAGAATTAAGATTAAGACTTTATACTGATATTAATAAAATTGGAATTGGTGCACAAGGATTAGGTGGATTAACAACAGTTGTTGATGTTAAAATCTTAGATTACCCTTGTCATGCTGCTTCACTACCTGTTGCTATGATTCCTAACTGTGCTGCTACTAGACACATTCACTTTAAATTAAAAGCTGGAGAAGGTGTAGCTAAATTTAAAAAACCAAATTTAGATTTATGGCCAGATGTAAAATTACCATTAGATAGTATCAAAAAAGTAAATATTGCAGATTTAACAAAAGAGAATTTATCTCAATTTAAATCAGGTGATACATTATTATTAACTGGAAAAATTTTAACTGCTAGAGATGCTGCTCATAAAAAAATAGTTGAGTACAAAAATGCTGGTAAACCACTTCCAAATGGTGTTGATTTAAAAGATAGATTTATCTACTATGTTGGACCTGTTGATCCAGTTAGAGATGAAAAAGTAGGACCTGCAGGACCAACTACATCAACTAGAATGGATAAATTTACAAAAGACATGATGGAAATTGGAATCATGGGAATGATTGGAAAAGCTGAAAGAAAACAACCTACTATTGATTTAATTAAAGAATACAAATCTATGTATTTAATTGCAACAGGTGGAGCTGCATACTTAATTTCTCAATCAATTAAAGATGCAAAAGTTCTTGCATTTGAAGAAATGGGAATGGAAGCTATTTATGAATTTGATGTTGAAGACATGCCTGTAACTGTAGCTGTTGATACAGAAGGTACTTCTATTCATACAACTGGTCCTGCTAAATGGAGAACTATATAATTTTATAATATTACAAAAGGCTTTTGCCTTTTGTAAATTATACTAATAATTATTTTAAATAAATATTTATAAATACTTATCTAAAATAATTCTTATATGATTAAACTACATTCAATAATTGACTTTAAGAAGATAAATTTTTTGCTATTCTTCAATCAATAATAAAAAACACAGGAAAAAAAATGTTATTAGATGATTTAAAAGACTATTTAGGCTTTGCAGTAGCAGGAAACTTTGCAAATCACTTAGGTGAAGCTGGAGAAGCTGACGAATTTTCTGTTATAAAAACTGAAGAAAAAAATGCACCAAAAGGAATGTTTCCTTTTTATATAAAGGGACATGATAGTTTTTTAGGAACTTATCCTATTTGTGAAGATATTATTGAAACCCATGATAGAGAAAAAGATAATCTTCAAGTGGAAGCAGAAGTAGCTTTGATTTGTGACTTTGTATATGAAAATGAAAAAGTTATTGATATTATTCCTAGGTATTTTTCTGCATTTAATGATTTTTCAATAAGAATTCAAGATGGAAATAAATTAAGTTCTAAAAAAAACTGGGGACCTAATACAAAAGGGATTTCTCAAGAAATAATAGAGATTGATAACTTTACACAAAAAGGTGTTTTAAGTAGATATCACATTGCATCATTTATTAAAAGAAATGGAATAGTTCATGATTATGGAACAACAAGTTCTGTTAAATCATATAGTTACTTTTTTGAACAATTAAAAGATTGGATGATTGAAAAATTAAATACTCAAGAAGATTGTGGTCCATTAGAAGAATTAACACAATTTTTAAAAGTAGCTGCTAAAGATGCAAAAGGTATTTTAATAGCAGCAGGCGCTACTGCTTATGCTGATTTTGGTAAGAAAAACTTTGTACAAAAAGATGATGAAATCTTTGTATATGTTTATGATGCTCACTCTCACTCATTTGATGATATATTTAATGATATGTGTGGAATGGATACATTTTTAGGTAAATGCTCTAAACTTCATCAGTATGTTAAATAAATTAATTAAGAGATAAAGTTTATTCTTTATCTCTTTGTCTTTGAATCCACATATAAAATATCATTTAAACTATCAAAAACTCTAAGAGTTGATTCTTCTATTAGTGAAGCTGTTTGTCTTAAAACTTTATTTTCAATTTTTAATGAATTTTCTAATAGATATTTTTGTACATTTTGATGCACTTCTTGGTGATTTATTTTTAAAGTACTCCATTGTTGTGTTTTTGTAAAATTTCTATCATTCTTTTCACAAAATAAAATCCATTTTCCCATATCACAAGATTTACAGTCTATAACTTGATCATTTTCAAAACTATTAAGTTCTAAATAATACTTCTTCTTAAAATTAATATGATCATTTTTATATTTTGAAACTTCTTTTATTAAATCTATATTTTCAACCATATCATAATATTTCTCATCAATTTTTGATTGAGAAGTGATTTGAAGAAGTTTAGATGATAATTTTGATACTTCATTTGATAAAACATCTATATTTGAAGCCGTTGATGCATTTTTTTGAGTTGCACTATCCAGTCTTGAAATTGTGTCATTTATTTGAATAATACCCTGCTCTTGCTCTTTGCTAAATTGTGTAACATTTTCAATAATATCTTTTGTTTGAATAATTTTATCTGTTAGATTTTCATAACCTTTTATCATATCATCGGCAATTAATTTACCTTCATTAGATTTAATACTTGCACTTTCAACTAATTTTTTAATATCCCTTGCAGCATCTGCACTTCTTGAAGCTAAATTTCTAACCTCTTGTGCAACAACAGCAAATCCACGCCCTGCTTCTCCAGCAGTCGCTGCTTCAACGGCTGCGTTTAGTGAAAGAATATTTGTTTGAAATGCAATTTGATCAATTATTGTAATTGCTTCATTTATTGCTTTTACTTTATCATTTATTTCATCCATTGAAGAAGAAGTTTGCATGGCAGCTTTACTTCCAACATTTGCAGAATTATTTAATTCATCTGCTATTTTCATCATTTTATTCATATTTTGACTATTACTTTTAATATTTGAAGTAATTTGCTCAAGTGCTGCTGAACTTTGTTCAAGAGAACTTGCTTGTTCTGTTGATGAAATTGCCAGTTCATTTGAAGAGTTTGTTAAAACTTTTGTATTATTTTCAAGCTTCTTTCCTGCATTTGTTATCATTGCAATTAATTCAGAAGAGGACTGCCCTAAAAGAATTGTTGATGAACATAAAGTTCCAAAATCTCCATACATTCCTTTTTTATGAACTTCATCAAGTTTAAATTGATAATTACCAACAGAATAGCTATTTAATAGAATATTTAAACTATCAATTTTTAACTTTGTTCTATCAATCATTTTATTTATAATGTCAACCAAAGAAGATAACTCTTTTGTAGCTGCAGTTTGTTTTATTGAATATTCAAAAAATCCATTATTTACTTTTCCCATTACATCTGTAATTTCTAAAACTACATTTTTATCTTTTTCAATAATTTTTTCTATTTTTAAAACTTGCTCATTCATATTTTTAGTCATTATTGCAAACTCATCATTTCCATCAATTTCATTTAAAGAAATAGAATCCTTTTCTCTCATAGAATAAGCAAAAAATGCATCTAAATTATCTTGAAATTTATTGATAGATTTTGAAATTCTCTTAGTTAAAATACTAATCACTATAAAAATTAAAATTAAAAGAACTACAATAAATAAAACAAATAAAATAACATGATTATCTAATTTTGAAATATTTGACTCAATATCAAAAAGCATATCTCTAACAATTTTATTTTTAATTTGTTCAAAAGAGTCTATTCTTTTTGATGATTCTTCTTCCCACTTTATAACATCTGAACCATAAATATTTTTAGATAAAGTAATTATTGCTTTTATTGCTTTTGAATCATCAATATTTGAAGTTAGTAAATCAGAACCTTCATAAGCTTTCGACATATAAGAATCAAATGTTTCTTGAACTTGAGTTAATAATACACTTTCGTCATTTGTAATATTTTCAAGCTTTTTATAATTTTTAATTGCCCTTAACATTTTTGTATGATTTTTTTGTATTTTATTTAAATATTTATCATTTTGATCTAAGACATAATCTTTATAAGAGTGTATTAATCCACCATATCCAATGGCATCTTTTATTTCAGAAAGAAAACTCTCTTTTTGTATTTTTATATAAATTAATTCTCTAAAATTCTTAACTTCCTTAAAACTATTAGAACTAATTTCTTTTTCATAAAATTCAAGTTGTTTTGTGGATAAATTTTTTACAAATATATCTAAGTAAGAATTTTGTGAAGAAACAAAAGATAAAAACAAATTGTAATCTTCATTTGATATATGATTATGATTAAAAATATTCTTAACAATATTCTTTTCCGCATATGTTTTTTCTATTACATTTATTAAAGCTACATAAGCTTGTGATGATTTTGATAACTCTTTCCCACTTGAATAAATTAATAAATCATCAAAAAAAGATATAAGATTCATGTTTAAATTATTATAATAATCAATAACTTCAGTAGAATTGATTTTTAATTCTATAACTTTTTCTCTTGTTTCTTTAATTTTTAAAATATTATTTTTAAGCATATCTATTTTTTCTAGTAAATTACTATCTATTTTTACAATAGTAAAATCTTCTAAAAAAACATTCAAACTATTTAATGCTTGATTACTTAATTCTACTTGTTTCTCTAATTTTGTTTTTCCAACTTTTGCATAACTATCTATATAGGAAATTGTTAATTCTCTCTCTTTTTGTAAACTTGTTAAAAGAGTTGAAATCTTTACTGTAAAATCAATATAACTTGATGTCATAGTCATAGTTCTTTCTTTTTCAAACTTATCATTAATGGAAATAAAAGATAAAATTAATATTGCAATAATAGGTAAAGTCAATATTAATAATATCTTATTTTTTAATTTTAAATTATTCATTTTCACCTCAATTTTATATCTTCCGTAATATATTATTAATTTTTTAAATAGAAGGTTAGGTAGTATTAATGTGTAACCGAGATGTAATTTACAAATTATGTTTTAGTTATTTTATATAATTCAAATTATCTATAATTTTATTTTATTATTAATAAAGCTATTTCAATTATAATTTGAAAAAATTAAAAGGAAAAAAATGCTTAAAGAATTTAGAGATTTTCTAATCAAAGGTAATGTAGTTGATATGGCTGTGGGATTTATTTTTGGAGCTGCATTTGCAACATTAATCAAATCACTTGTGTCAAATGTAATTATGCCTCCAATTGGGTTATTACTTGGAAGAGTTGATTTTTCACAATTATTTATCTCTTTAGATGGAAATACATATGCTACTATGGCAGAACTTGATAAAGCTGGAGCTCCTGCAATTAAATATGGTTTATTTGTAAATGATACTATTTCATTTGTAATTTTAGGTTTCGTAATGTTTATGTTTATCAAATCATATAATAAACTTAAAAAAGAAGAAGTAGTTGTAGAAGCTGCACCAACAACTAAAGTTTGTTCTGAGTGTGCAATGGAAATTCCAATTGCTGCTAAAAAATGTGGTCATTGTGGAAATACAGCTGTATAATCACAAGAAAGATTGAAAATTAAAAGGCTATTAAGCCTTTTAATTATAAATCAACTAAAGCTTTAAATGTAACTCCACATCTTCCTATATTTTCTAATTTAATGTGATTTCTTTCATTAATTCTATCATCATCAATATACTGATATTTTAACTCTAAAACAACAGGCGTTGTATCTCCTGGAATTTCATAAGTATCATAATATTCACAAAATAATGCACTTTGAGAAGATGCTATCATAGGAGGATAACCTTCCATTACATTTTTTACATCTATTTCAAATTTATCAATTTCACTTACTTCTTTTCCAAGGGGAGTTGCACATTTTTGCACTTGATCCACATTCTCTTTATTTACAAAACAAATAGTTGCTTTTTTTGTTTTTAAAATATTTGCCAATGAATCCTTTGGAGAGCCATCTTCTTTTATTCCAATAGCTACAATTAATAATGCAGGATTTGAAGAAATAGGAATAAAATAAGAGAATGGTGCAGCATTTAATACACCATCATCATCTGTTACAATCCATGCTATTGGTCTTGGAATTACAGTTCCCGACATAATTTTATATCTATTTAAATCGTCTATATCTTTATAATCTAAAATCATTTATTTCCCTTTTTATATTTTAAATTCTTGCTCAACATTTTTAGCTATTACTTCACCTTTTAAAGTTAAATATGAATCAGAAACATACTCTTCACTTTTAAGCTTTTTCAGTAATCTTTTACCCTCTTTTAAAGAGAATAAATTTGTATTTTCTAGTTTTAATACAACATCATTTAAAGTCTCATCAGACTCTTTTTTTAATATTGCAAGTAATAAAACTTTTTCAACTATATCCATTTTAATATCCTTGTGTAGTAAAAAGCAAAAGCTAAAAATCCTAGCCCTAAAAGAATAGTAATTATATCAACAGAAGTTAAACTTGCCATTAAGCCAATAAATAAAGTTGTTATAACACATGAGAGCATAAAGAACATATCATTATAAGAAATTACTCTTCCTATATATCTTTCATCGCAATTATCTTGTAATAAAGCATAGGTAAATGACCATAAAGTCGTAGTACTAAGACCTACAGTGAATAATGCAATTAATGAAATATAAAAATTACTTTGCATAAATCCCCATAAAATTATAGATAATCCTTGAAATACTAATAAATAGTGTAAGTTCTCTTTTGTAACATATTTTGATAAAAATACAGGTCCAAACATCAAAGCAACAGCTCTAACTGCATTTGATAAACCAATTGCAAGGGGAACAGAGATAATATATTTATATTCATTTTTTGCCAAAATTGTAATCAGTGCATCAAAGGAAGTTAATCCAACGCATGAATGTAAAAATATTAAATGAAGCATAAGTTTATTGTTTTTTATATATATAAACCCATCTTTTATAAGTTTCATAAAATTATCAGTTGCAACACTAGCTTTTACTACAAAATCAATTCTTATAAAAACAATTAATGCAATTGTAAAAATTATAGCATCAATCATAAAAGCTGTTTTAACGCCATACCAATTAACAATAAAACCACTTAATCCCATGCCAGCAGCATAAGTAAAAGACCATATAATTGAATGAATTTCATTTGCCATTTGTAAAGGTTTACCTTTTAAAAGTTTTGACAAAAGAGACATTTCTGTTGAAAAAAACATAGAAGCAGCACTCATTCTAATAAAAATAAAAATCATCAAAAGCCAAATTTCACTTTTATCATCAATTGTTAAAAATAAAATAGTCATTATTAATTCTATTAAAATTAAGAAAGTCATTAAAGGTTTAATTTTTACCCTATCTATTATTGCCCCTGAAAAGGGAGCAATTAAAATAGCTGGTAAAAAATGCATAGCAGTTACTACTGAGATTGCCATTTCACTTGAACCAAAATTAACAAGCATTGTATAAATTGCAACATTAGAAAACCACGCACCAAAATATGCTATAAACTGAACTAAAGATAAATCTCTTATAATCTTATGTTCAGCAAAAAGTTTACGATAGTTCAATTTCCACCAATACTTCTTGATACATTGCAGAATTTGAACTTTCATCTTCATCAAAGGGTGTTAAGTAATTTGCATTTTTGTTCCCTGCAAATAAAAATACACAATCACTTTTTATATCATCATTTATTTTCACAGTAAATTTTGCAGATCCATATTTTGATGAAAGAGTCACAATATCATCATCTTTAAAATTTGTTGATGGATGTAAATAAACAAAATCATCTTTCGCAAACTGAGAATTTAAAGAATTTTTATTTTTAGCTGTTATAAAATAAAAATTTTCTGATGTCTTATCTTTATATAGAGGTTCAATTTCTATTTCTTCAATAAATTCAAAAGTATCAAAATCTTTTAAATCAGGTTTATGATTTTCATAATATGAAATTATTTCATCTTCATCTTTTAATTTATT
>CBFHMY010000043.1:0-18620 GCA_965657055.1 uncultured Aliarcobacter sp.
TTACAAAGATAAGTCCAGCAAAATAGTCTAGCCATGAAGGATGCCATGAAGAGAAGATAGAGTTATTTCTATCTATAAAAAACCATAGCATTAGCGGCGCTAATGCTATTCTAAAAAGTGCTAATAAATTAGGAAGATTTAGTGCTTTTGACATTATCTAAATGTTGTCCCACCATCAACTATTAAAGTATGACCTGTAATCCAAGAAGCATCACTTGTACATAAAAAATAACATGATTGTGCTAAATCTTGAGGCTGACCAATTCTATTTAATGGAGAGTATTCCGCTGTTTTTGCTTTAACTTCTTCATAGTTTGTAAATGCTTTAAGAGCATCTGTATCAATAGGACCACCTGAAACTGCATTTACTCTAATTCCAAATTCACCAAGTTCATTTGCTGCATATTTAACCATAGCTTCTACTGCTGCTTTATTAGTTCCATGTCCTGCATAGTTTTCAATATATACTAAATTTCCAGTTGATGATAATGAAACAATTGCTCCACCACCAATTTTTTGCATTCTTTTTGCAGCTTGTTGAGCTCCACAAACAAATGCATTAACAGTTGCAGTGTAGATATTATTTAATCCTCTTGGTTTTAATTTCATAAATTTACCATATCCACCAACAACAGCTCGTCCATAAATCATAGCATTAGAAATAAAGAAATCAACTCTATCAAAATCTTTATCAATTTCTTCAAATAACTCTTTATATTTTTCTGGCTCTAAAATATTAAATGGATATGCTTTACATTTTACACCAAATTTTTCTTCAACATCTTTACATATATCTTCTGCAAACTGTTGGTTTGAATTATATGTAAAAGCAACATTTATACCATTACTTGCAAACTTGTAAACACATTCTTTTCCGATACCTTTTGTACCACCAGAAATAACTAAAGTTTTTCCTAACATTGCATTACTCATTATTTTATTACCTCATATTTTATTAAAGTTTCTTCTAGTTTTTTCATGCTCTCTTTACTTGGAGCCGTTAATGGAAGTCTATATTCCAAAGTATCTAATAAACCAGCTATATACATAGCAGCTTTAATAGGTATTGGATTACTTTCACAGAAAAGAACAGAATTTAGTGCGTATAAATCATCATTAATTTTTCTAGCACTTTCTAAATCTCCTGCAAATACATCATGAACTAATTTAGATTTTAAATTAGGAAGAATATTCGATGTTACAGAAATTATTCCTTTTGCACCATTTACTAACATTGGAAAATCAATTGCATCATCACCTGAAACAACTACGAAATCTTTTCTTTGAGAAAGTAGGGCAATTGCTCTTTCTAAACTTCCTGTAGCTTCTTTTACTGCATAAATATTTTTCACATCATCAAAAAGTTTAATAGTTGTTGCTGTTTCTAAATCAACAGAAGTTCTTCCTGGTACGTTATAAAGCATAAATGGAATTTCTACTGCATTTGCAATGGCTTTAAAGTGTTGATATAAACCCTCTTGAGTTGGTTTATTGTAATATGGTGTAATAGATAAAATTGCATCAGCACCAACATCTTGTGCATGTTTTGCTAATTCACAAGCTTCTTGTGTTGAATTAGATCCAGCACCTGCAATTACTTTAACACCAGTGTTTTTACAAGCTGCAACTGCAACTTCAATACACTGTTTATGTTCATTAAATGATAAAGTAGCACTTTCCCCAGTAGTTCCCACAGGAACAACTGCATCTATTCCTTGTGCAATTTGTCTTTTAATTAATGATTCATATTTTTCTAAATCAACTTTTCCATTTTTAAATGGTGTTATAAGTGCAGTCATTGCACCCGTAATAATTTCCATATTCATCCTTTTTTAACTACTAAATCTTCTAATTCTTGTCTTTCATCAACATTTACAGTATGTTTTGAAAATGCTTCTAAAAAATCCCAAAAACTTTGTTTGGCAACATCAGAAATATCAACTTTTTTTAAAACTTCTTCCATACAGCCTAACCATTCTCGTCTAGCTTTTTCAGTTATTGAAAATTGTTCATGGGTTTTTAACATATCAAAATGCCCAACAGCATTTGTATAGTGCTTTTCTCCACCACAAGCTTCAATAAAAAACTTTACATTATGAGCCTTTATTTTATCAAGTTCTTCTTCATCCTGTGGAAAAAAATTACCAATATCACTATCAACTACTAAATCATAAAAATCGCTAAATAGTTTTTTTAATTTTTCTTCTCCCATTTCTTCTAAAAAAATAGGTTTAGGATAATCAAAATTAGGTTTATCTCCAAAATTCGTTTTACTAACGCTGTAATTCACTATTTTTCTTCTTTTTTCAAAATAACCGTTGTTGAATTACTTTTAATCAAATATTTATTTGCAACGTTAATTAAATCTTCTTTTGTTAATTTTGCTACATTTTCTTCATAATTTAAAAGAGGTTTAATATTGTCTCTTACTAGATATGAACCATATAATGAAGCAACTTCTGTTGAGCTTTCAAGTGAAAAAATAAAATCAGCTTTTGTATTTATTTTAAGCTTGTCAATATCTTTTTGAGATACTTCACCTTTTTTGATTTGCGCAATTGTATCTAAAATTTCATTTTCAATTTCTTTAGCATCAACACCTTCGTTTGCAACAGCCATAAACATAAAGATTCCAGGGTCTTTAAGCTCCATATTATAGGCATAGATAGTGTTTACTAATCTTTTCTCATCAATTAGCTTTTTTTGTAAAATTGAGCTTTTCCCTGAACTTAATAGTTCACTAAGTGCTGAAAGTGCAACTTGATCTTCATGTTCAAAGTTTGGAATATGATAAGTTATAGCTAACATTTCAACTTGTGAATCTTTATTTATCATTACTCTTTTTTCACCATCTTGTTTTGGTTCAACTGTATGAAGTTTAGAAGGAATTTCTTTTTTATTTTTCACATCTTTAAAATGCTTTTCAACAGATGCAAAAACATCTTTTTCATCAATGTCACCTGCAACAACTACAATTGCATTTTTTGGTTGATAATAAGTACTATGGAAATCTCTTATATCTTCAATTGTCCAGTTTTTAATATCACTCATAAATCCAATTGGAGTCCAATGGTATGGATGATAAATATATGCATTATTAAAAAGTCTAAATTGTAAATATCCCATAGGATTATTATCCGTTCTCCATCTTCTCTCTTCTGCTACTACATCACGTTCTGGTTGAAACTCTTCATCTTTAAGTGTTAAGTTTTCCATTAAATCTGCAAATAACTCTAAAGATTTATCCATATTCTTAGAAGCAGACTTTATATAATAATGTGTATAATCAAATGAAGTTGATGCATTATTTAATCCACCAAAACCTTTTACTATTTCATCAAACTCTCCAGCTTTTAAGTTTTTAGTAGATTTAAAGTTTAAATGCTCAAGCATATGAGCAATTCCACTTTTCCCCATTTTTTCATCTCTGCTTCCTACTTTATAAAAAACATCAGTTGAAATAACTCCTGAATTATTTTTCATTGGAATTGCAACGATTTCTAAACCATTTTCTAAAGTTTTTGTATGATATTTTGGTAAGTTACTACTCATTAATTCTCCCGAAATTGTTATTAATAATGAAAATTGAATAGCGAATATTTTGAAATAATTATTGATTTTTATACTATTCATTTTTGTTCCTTTTTATTTTAAATTAGCCCCGATAGCTTCACTTATATTTGAATATCCATCTTTTGCCATTAATTCTAAAATCTCTTCATTGATTTTTCGAACCATTGAAGGACCTTCAAAAATTAATGCTGAATATGATTGTACAAGTGTAGCACCATTTTTAATTCTTTCATAAGCTTCTTCTCCTGTTGATATTCCACCAACTGAGATTAATATTGTTTTTCCAAATAACTCACGAGCCAATTCTTTAAATAAATTACCAGATTTTTCCGTTAAACAAGCTCCAGATAATCCACCGAAATTTTGACAATTTGGAACTAAAGAATAATCAATAGTAGTATTAGTGGCAATAATTCCTGCAGCTCCTGCATTTATAGCGCTATTACATAAATTTATTGCCATATCAACTTCCATATCAGGAGCAATTTTCAATAGAATTGGTTTATCTGTTAGTTTTTTTGCCATTGTAAAAAGTTCTGTAATAAACTTTTCATTTTGTAAATCTCTTAAATTTGGAGTATTTGGGCTAGAGATATTTATTACTAAATAATCACTAGTATCTTCAAATTTTTTGATTAGGCTTTTATAATCACTTAATGCAAACTCTTCTGGAGTTGTTTTGTTTTTCCCAATATTTGCTCCAATTGGGATATCAAATGGATAAACTTTTTTTAAGTTTTTCAAAACTTTATGGGCACCTTTGTTATTAAAACCCATAGCATTTTGAACAGATTTAAATTCAGGATATCTAAACATTCTAGGTTTTGCATTTCCATCTTGTGGTCTTGGAGTCATTGTTCCAATTTCAGTAAAACCAAATCCTAAAGATTGCATTGCTTTTATCATTGTTGCATTTTTATCAAAACCAGCTGCAAGACCAACTGGATTTGCAAAAGTAACTCCAAAAACTTTTTGAGTTAGTTTAGTATCGCTTATATAATTTTTCTTTTGCATATATGCTTTTGCAATTTTACATTTTCCTAATACTCTAAGACCATATTCTGCAATATTATGTGCAGTTTCAGGATCAAACTTAAATAAGATTTTTTTTAGTGAGTTATAACTAAACAATATTTATCCCTTTTTTAAAATTCAGTTATTTTATCTAAAAATCATTGAATATTGGTTTTAATGGTTTTTCTATAAGAATATAATTTAAATATTTGCAGAGTTATATAGTCTTTGATACTCTTTACATGACTCTAAAAGCTCTTTTTCTTTTCCAATTGATAATATTTCACCATTTTTAAATACTGCTATTTTATTTGCATTTTTTATAGTACTTAATCTGTGCGCAATTATAAATGTAATTCTATTTACACTTACTTCTTTTATTACTTCACTTATTATTGATTCACTTTTATTATCAAGAGCTGATGTTGCTTCATCAAGAATCAATATTTTTGGATTTTTATATAAAGCTCTAGCTATTGCTATTCTTTGTCTTTGTCCGCCACTAAGGTTTGTTCCAAACTCGTCTAATATTGTATTAACACCTTTTTTCATTTGCATAACAAAATCATATGCATGAGCTTGTTTTAAAACTTCAATAACTCTAATTTCATCAATTTCATATCCATAGGCTACGTTTGCTGCTATTGTATCATTAAAAATATAAACCCTTTGAGTTACTATTGAAATATTTTCCCTTAAAGATTTTATATCAAAATCTTTTATTGAATTACTATTTAATAAGATTTTTCCATTTGTGGTGTCATAAAATCTAATAATTAAATTTATTAAAGAAGATTTTCCTCCACCACTATCACCCACAAGAGCTATGGTTTCACCTTTTGATGCTTCTAAATTTATATTATTTAATGCTGTAAAATCATCATATTTTAAATTTACGTCTTTAAAAGTAATTTTACTTATATCTTCTGGACATTTTAAACTACCTGATAAAATAGTTGCTTCTTGAGAAAAAATATCATTTATTCTTTCATTTGCAGCAAGGGCATCTTGCATTTTATTATATAAAGATGATAATTTTTTAATAGGAGTATAAAGCATAAATAAAGCTGCCACAAAAGAAGTAAATGTTCCTGTTGTTAGCTCTCCATCGATTACTTTTGATCCACCTACAATAATAACAGCAGCAAAGGCAAAAGAACCTATTATTTCCATAACAGGTGATACTAATTCATTTGTTTTTACAGCTTTCATATTGTATTTAAAGAAAATCATATTATGAATAGAAAATTTCTTTGCTTCTATTTCTTCTGTTGAATTTGCTTTTATAATTTCAATATTATTAAAAGATTCACTTAAACTTGATGTAATATCTGAGTTACTCTCTTGTGATCTAAAAGATAGTTTTTTCATTTTTTTTGCAAGTAAAGATAAGGGATAAATAGCAAGAGGAAGAACTACTAATCCATAGAAAGCCAGTTCAGGTGAATGATAAATTACAAGACCAATTAATCCTACAATTGTAAGAGATTCTCTAATAAATTCAGCAACAGTATTTGAAACGGCTGATTGTATTCTATTTATATCATTTGTTATTCTACTAACTAGTTCTCCACCATGTTTTTTTTGAAAAAAGTTCATATCCAAAGTTAAAACATGAGAAAAAAGTTTATCTCTTACAATTCTTGTAATATCTTGTCCTATAAAAGAGATATAGTAAGCTTGAATATATCTTCCAAAGCCTTTTGCAGAATATAAAGCAATAATAATAAAAGGCATCATATATAACATCTTTTCATCTTTGTTTATGAAAATATCATCTAACAGAGGTTGAATTGCATAAGCAGTTCCTGATGTTGATGCTGATACTAAGATAATTCCGATTAATGAGTAAAAAAATTGAAGTTTGTAGTTTTTATAATAGGGTGCATATTGTTTAAAAAAATCTTTCATCTAAATCCTAATTAAATATTTATAAAAGTAGGATTATAGCCAATAGTTACTAAATATAGCCAAATTTATAATGTATAAGAAGTAGAGACTACTTTTTATACATTGTGATAAATTTATTAAATCCAAATGCTTTAATAGTAAGAAAAAATAGTATAAAACCACTTAATGTACTAGCAAATGCTAAACCTGCTGCTCCATAAGGTTTTATTAAAATTAAAGAGAAAACTATATTCCATGCTAAACTTTTCATAGATATTTTTGCTGATAAATATTGTTGCTCATTTGCATATAACCATAAAGAAAATATTTTAGCTAATCCAAAAGGTAAAAGTCCCATTAGGTACATTGTTAAAATTAATGCAGTATTTTGTGTATCTACACTATTAAATGCACCTCTTTCAAATAGAAGTTTTACAATTAATTCATTAAATACAATTCCAATTAACATTGATAGTGATAAAACTGCAAATAAAATTATTGATGATTTTTTCATCAAATGTAAAGCTCTATTTTCGTCTTTATTTTTTATAGCCTTTGCTATCATTGGAAATAAAGCAATTGATGTTGCTATTGCAAATATTGCAAGGGGAAGCTGAAAAACTCTATTTGCATAATATAAATATGAAATTGAACCACTTATTAAAAACGATGCTAACCATGTATCTATAAAAGCAGATAAGTGAAGTGTTGAAGAACCTAAAGTTGCAGAAAAGAAGTTTTTATAAAATTTATTCTCTTCTTTTTTCTTATGTTTTTTAAAGTGAAATATTTTACATAAATTAGCTTTTTTTATAGAGTATAAATGAAGAAATACTTGTAACATTCCCCCAACAATTACACCATATGATAAATAAAATGTTATCTCGTATTCATCCTTACCTTTTGCGATTAAAAGAGCAGCTATCATTCCTAGATTTAAAAGAGCTGTTGAATATGCACTTGTTGCAAAATGATGTTTATATTGTAATAAAGCTGCCATAAATGTAACTGTGAAAATTATTGGTAAATAATAAAAATTTATTGCAAATAATGGAGCTGCTAAATCAATTGTTTCTTGGCTAAAACCTATTGCAAAAGCTTTTGCAACAATATGTGAAAATAAGCTTACAATTAAAGATAAGATAATTAAAAAACCAAATAGCTGTAAAAATATTATAGATGAAAATCTAATTTTATGTTTAGACTTTGCATACGAAGGAATAAAAGCCTGCGTGAAAGCGCCATCAGCAAATACACTTCTAAATAAATTAGGTAATTTAAATGCAATAAAAAATATATCTGAATATATATTAGCACCTAAAATTGATGCAGTTAATAAATCACGAACAAAGCCTAAAACCCTTGAAACTAAAATCCCTGAACTATTTGTAAAAATTGACTTGATTAACATTAAAATCCTACTTTAAAATCTGATTGTTTATGAATTATGATTTGCATATTTCCCCTATATGAAGCTAGTTGAGCATTTAAAATAGTGATTTTTTCACCATCTTTGGGTAAGAGTTTTTTATTTTTTGAATAAATTTTAATATATTTGTTATTATCTAAATAAAGTTTTGAGTTTTTCATTACTCCCTTTAGATTTGTGATAATCTCATTTTCATATTTAAAATCAAGAATATTGATACTATTTGCATCTAAAAATAAATCTTGATAATTAGTTATTTCTTTTATTTCATCTAAAACTGTAAAATCTTTAATCTCTTTTAATCCATAATAATCATATATTTGATTAATTTGAAGATTATAAGAGTATCCAAGTTTTAAGTTTTGGGCATTTTGGTAGATATAAATTGCCCTATCATTTTGTTTTTTTATTATTGCTTTTTCACTATCTTTATAAATTACAATTACATTGTTTATTATGAGAGCTTCTATTAATTTTTCTTTTTTGTATAAATCTGAAATAGAGTTCATATCATCTAGATTATTCTCTACTTGCATTTTTTTTAGTATATTTGTATCTTCTTTTTTTATTGAGAATTTTGCATAAATAGGAAGATGATCTGAAAATCCAATACCTTTGTGAATTTTATCATATTTTTTCCCGCTCATTTCCCATCTGAGAATATCTTTGTTTTTATATAGATAATCTGCTTTAAAAACTTCAAATGATTTAGGAATATAAGAAACTCTTTTTGTATCAAAAAGAGCAGGGGATAAAATTATACTATCAGGTGTATTATTTTGTCCTCTAAATTTTGTTGAAAATCTTTCATTTGTAGGAAGGTCAAGCCATAAATTAAAATGAACTCTTCTATCATAATTTAAAATATCATCATAAGTTACAAATTTATCTTCATATGTTGTATTTAAAATTTGATTTATTCCTGTAATTGAAGAGCTATTATTTAATTTTTGATTGTTTTTAAATGTTTGATATTCATTGTAATTTGAATTAAAATCACCTAATAAAATATAGTCATAATCTTTTGGTAGTTGAATTAATCTATCTTGTAGACTCTTTGCATATTTTATTCTATAACTTTCAGGTGCTGCTTTTGAAGGCCAGTGATTATTAAAAATCTTGAATTCTATATTTTCATAGGAAAAAGTTGTTTCTAGTATTGGCCGATAGAGTCTTTTTGTAAATTTTACATCAATATTTTTATTGTTTTTAATTTCTATTTTAGAAAGAAATCCTACTCCAACAGCAGAATTCGGGTACTTAATAAATGAATAATATGTATATTTTGGAAGTTTACTTGAAAGCAATTTCATTAAATCTCTATTTTCTATTTCTTGAAGAGCTATAATATCTGCGTCTATATCATTTATTACTTTTAATAAATTGTTTAGTTTGATATTGAAATTTCTTTGATTCCATTGATTTTTTGTATTTGGGATAAATTCACTATATTCACTATTGTCTTTTTTTAAATCAAAAAAATTTTCAACATTGTAACTAGCAATTGTTATATTACTTGCATTTAAATAAATTGAAAGTATTAATAAAATTAGAAATTTGAACAAAATTGAATATCTCCGATAAATTTTTTTGTTATATTATCGAAGATATTATGTTTAAGAGATTAAACTATTTTTTAGAATTTAATCTTGATTGGTATTCTAATGGGTGTTTACAAACAGGACAAACTTTTAGAGCTTTTTTACCTCTATGAACATGTCCACAAACTTCACAAATCCATTCTTCTTCCTCATCACTAACATGTTCTTTTCCAGAATCAAGTCTATGTTTTAAACTTTTATACATATTTTCATGTTCGATTTCGATTTTTCCAATCATATCTAGCATTCTTGAAATATCAGCATGACCTTCTTCTTTTGCAATTTTTGCAAAATCAGGATACATAGTAGTATTTTCATAGCTTTCACCATCAATTGCATATTGAAGATTTTCACTTGTATTTCCAAACTCTTTTTCATAATTTAAAACATTAAAAGCTTTTAACTCAAGTTTTGCATGCATTTTTTCATTGTTAGCAGCTCTTTGGAAATGTTCAGCAATATCTCTAAAACCTTCTTTTTGAGCAATTTTTGCAAAATATTCATACTTATTTCTAGCCATTGACTCACCAGCAAAAGCTTTCATTAAAACAACAGATGTTAAATCTTTAGTTATCATTTCCATTGCCTGACCACAACAGTGTAGTTCTCCACCACCTACACTTTGTACTTCTACTACGTTCCCACATTTGTTACATTTATAAGACTGATATTGTTTCATATTATTCTCCTTTATGAATTATTGTTCATATTCTAACACAATATTATTTAACGAAATTTAACCAGCAGTTACATCTTTGGGTTTTTTCTTAAAATACTCTTTTTCAACTGCACATAAAGGGCATTGTTTTGGTGGTTTTTTACCTCTATGTACATGTCCACAAACTTCACAAACCCACTCTTCTTCTTCCTGCGACTCTAAGAAACCTTCATCAATTAATGCTTGTTTTAATTCTAAATACTCTTTTTCATGTTCAACTTCAACTTTTCCAATAGCTTTAAACATTCTTGCTATTTCTTTTAAACCTTCTTCTTTTGCTATTGCTTCAAAGTTTGGATACATCTCTTCATGTTCATATTTTTCACCATCAGCTGCGTATTGAATATTATTTTTTGTTGAGTTTAATTCTATATTATGAACTAATTTATTATATGCTTTAAACTCTGCAATTGCATGATATTTTTCATTTTCAGCTGCTTCATTAAAAAATCTTGCAATTTTATGAAAACCTTCATCAAAAGCAATTTGTGCAAAAAATTCATATTTATTTCTAGCTTGTGATTCTCCTGCAAAGGCTTTCATTAAATTAACAGCAGTTAAATTTTCTGTAATCATTTCCATTTCATTTCCACAGCAAGATAATTTTGCATTTGTTCCTGTTACTTGTACTTCTACTTCACATCCACATGTGTTACATTTATAAGTTTCATATTGTTTCATTTTATTCTTCCTTGAATTGTATTTTTATTATTGGATAATTTTTATCCTTTGAAGAATTGTAATATATTAAAACTTAAAAGAAAATTATTCTCCATTAATAAAATTTATGTTATAATAAACTTACAAAGCATATATTTAATATATATAGTTTATGTAGAAATAAATATTAAAATAGTATTATTTCACGAAAGAAGAGGACATCATGAATAATTATACAAATTTATTAAAAGAATATGATTTAAAAGTTACTCCTCAAAGAGTAGCAATAGTTGAAGAACTTTTTAAAAATGGACATATGAATATTGATGATTTATATAAAAAATTATTATCAAAATTTCCATCTGTATCATTGGCAACAATTTATAAAAATATTAATGCAATGGTAGAAAAAGTTTTTCTTTCAGAGGTAAAAATACCAAACTCAAAATCGGTTTATGAGTTAGTTAAAACAGAACATGCTCACTTAGTTTGCTCATGTTGTGGAAATATAGAAGATATTATGCTTGATCCATCAAGTATAATAAACGAAGTTTCAACTTTAAGTTCTTTTAAAATTGACTCAACAAATATCGTTTTAAGTGGTATTTGTCCTAAATGTACAAAATAGTCTAGTTTAAACTAGGCTATTTTGTATCACTAATCCTAAAACTATCAACAAAGCAATACCTGCGGATTTATTATAAAGTTTATTCGCTGTTATAAATACTAGCATTAAAGATAAAATAAAAGCAGCACTTATATCAAAAAAGTAAGTATTAAAATCTACATTTAGTGGATTTATTATTGAAGATAATCCTAAAACCATTGTAAAGTTAGCTACATTTGAACCTATTATATTTCCTATTGCTAAATCGGTATTATTATTCATAGCAGATTTAACAGAGATAACTAACTCAGGCAATGAAGTACCAAAAGCTACTAAAAATAGTCCAATTATCCACTCACTAATTCCAAAATTTCTAGCTATATTTGTAGCACTTTCTATAGCAAAATTAGCTCCTACAATTACAAAAATAAAACCAATTATTAGAAATAAAGCAGTTTTGCTCCAATTAAATTTTTCTTTTAATAAATCCTCATCAATTTCATCCATACTATTTGAGTCAATTAAAAATAGTAAATAAGCACCCATTAAACATAAAAATAAAATTCCATCAAACATAGATAGTTTTCCATCTATTCCCATTAATATAAATATTAAAATAGGGAATAAAGACCAAGCAGAATCTTTTGCAAATAAATCTCTTTTAGGTTGAACTTTTTTTGCAAGTAAAAATACTAAACCTAAAACTAAAGAGATATTAAATATTGTACTTCCAATTACATTTGCAACAGCAATATCAGCACTTCCCTTGGCAGATGCGGACATTGATACAGCCATTTCAGGAAGACTTGTTCCAACTGCCACTAAAGTTGCACCTATTACAAAACTTGAGATATTAAAATGAACTGCAATTTTTTCACTTTGATTTATTACAAAATCAGCTCCGTATATTAAAGCTGCCATTGAGATAATAAATATTAATATATCCATAGTTATGAATTTCTCACAATTAAACTATCAGGTAAATTAAACTCTTTTATTAACTCTTCTTCTTTTTCTCTATGTTCACCATTATCAACTTCATGGTCATATCCCAATAAATGAAGAATTCCGTGAATAAATAAAAGTGAAAATTCCTCATTAAAACTATGGCCATACTCTTTTGCTTTTTCTTCTACAAAATCACTTGAAATTACAATAGAGCCTAAAGGCATATTAGGAAAATCAAAATCCATAGGAAAACTTAAAACATCAGTTGCTTTATCTATTTTTCTATGTTCTTTGTTTAAAGCTTGAATTTCATCATTTTTTACTACCATTAACTCAATATCTTTTTTTGTAAGAGAGTTTGCTATTTTTTCTAGTATTGAAATATCAATTTCTAAATCTGTATTATTTTCTAATTCAATCATATCTATCCTTTTAAAGACCGATTATAGCCAAGTCTTAATTAAAATAATTTAATCATTTTTAAGACACATAAATTTTAAAATAATTCAATCATTTTAGAGACTTCATCAACAGCAAATGTTTTAATATCAAGTTTTAAATTTGTTTTTTGAGCAATTACTGCTTTTTTCATTCCTTGTGCTTGTGCTTCTTTTAGTCTTAAATCTATTGAATAAACATCTTTAATTTCACCTGTTAATGAAACTTCTCCAATAAAGGCAGACTCTTTTGATATAGGTCTATCTCTATATGATGAGATGATTGCAGCAATTACAGCTAAATCTGCTGAACTCTCTTTGATTTTTATTCCACCACTTATATTAATAAATACATCATAGTTATTTAGTGGTAAATCAATTTTCTTTTCTAGTAATGCTAAAAGCATAGTAAGTCTATTTGCATCAAAACCTGTGGCACTTCTTTTTGGATTTGGATAGGTACTTTCAGTTACAAGAGCTTGAACTTCCAAAATAATGGCTCTGCTTCCTTCCATTACAACTGTTAGTGCAGAACCTGCTTGTGCTTTACTTTTATCAAAAAACTTTGAAGCTATATCTTTAGCACTTATTAGTCCTTCCGCTGTCATTTCAAAAATACCAATTTCACTAGTGCTTCCAAATCTATTTTTAAAACCTCGAAGCATTCGCAGTTCTCTACTAGCTTCCCCTTCAAAGTATAAAACCGTATCAACCATGTGTTCTAAAACTCTAGGACCAGCAATACTTCCATCTTTTGTAATATGACCAATTATAAACATAGCTAAATCTGTCTCTTTTGCTTTTCTCATAAGTTCAAAAGTAATCTCTCTAACTTGAGATACACTACCTGGTGCACTTGTTAGATTTGAAGAATAAATAGTTTGAATAGAGTCAATAATACAAACTTCATAATCTTGTCTTAATAGCTCATCTTGTATCTCTTCAAGTTTTATTTCGCTTAATAAATATAGACTATCATGATTTGCATCTAGTCTATTAGCTCTAAGTTTTATTTGTCCCGCACTCTCTTCTCCTGAAACATAAAGAACTTTTTTCCCAGATTTTGCAATACTTCCAGCAACCTTTAAAAGTAGAGTAGATTTTCCAACTCCTGGACTTCCTCCTATTAACGTAAGACTTCCTGGAACTATTCCACCACCTAAAACCAAATCAAATTCATCATTATAAGATGAAAATCTTGTTACATTATCTTGCTCAATTTGTGTAATTGGTTTTGCTTTTGAAGTAGTATTTACTATTTTTGATGAATGTTTTAAAACTTCTTGTTGCTCTTGATTTAATTCAATAAATGAATCCCATGAACCACAGTTTGGACATTTTCCAAGCCATTTTGTAGCTTGTTCTCCACAGTGTTGACACTCAAATAGTGATGTTTTTTTCTTTGCCATAATAATCCCTAGCTATTTTATAGTGCAATTATAATCAAATTTTTACCATTACTTTAAAAATATTACATTTTGCAATTTAAAATTATTCTTTTAAAATTAATTTATTTGTTATAATGATTTATAAATAATTGAAGGGCAAGTTATGTTTAAAATTTTTAATACAATTTATTGTTTAAATGTGAACAATTTTGCTAAAGATGAAAGTATTAGAATAAAAATAGGTAATTTAATAGCTAGTCTAGGTTTTTTAGTATCAACATTTTATGCTTTTATTTATCTTTACTATTTTGATTCAGGCCTTGCTTTTTTCTTAAGTGAATTCTTTGCATTTTCTTATTTATTATATTTTTATTATGTATCAAAAATGCAGCTTATAACTGCAAGATTAATTTTTTTTATTACATTTTTTATGCAGATGTTTGTTATTGTAGTATTTTTTGCTTCATCCAAAAGTGGCGTTCAATATTACTGTTTACTTGCTCCTGCAATTTCTTATTTGCTATTTCAAAAACAAAAAAAAATTAGATTCATTATTTCATTAATTGCTTTAGTTTTATTAATGTCATTTCAATTTATTGGAATAAACTATTGTCTTTTTGAAATTAATGATAATGTTTTTAATTTTTTATATTTTTTCTCTATTCTTTTTACATTTATTATTTTAATGCTTTTATTTAGTATCTTTATAGAAGAAATAAGATTAAGAGAAGAAAAATTAGTATATTTATCTAAAATTGATCCCTTAACTAAAATATTAAATAGAAGAGCTTTTTATGATAATTCAGAAAATATAATTAAGCTTTCAAATCGTTATGGTAATGAAATAGGTTTATCTTTGTTTGATATTGATAATTTTAAAAGTATAAACGATAGCTATGGCCATGATATCGGAGATTATGTTTTATGTGAATTAACAAAGGAAGTTAGTTCTATTCTTAGAGAAAGTGATTGCTTTGCTAGAATTGGAGGGGAAGAGTTTGTTATACTATTAATAAATATTTCAAAAGATGAATTAGAAATATTCAATGAAAAAGTTAGAAAATTAGTTGAAGAAATTAGTTTAAAAATCTCTGTTAATCAAGAAGTAAAGTTTACAATAAGTATTGGTTCGACAATATACAAAAAAGATGAATCCTTTTCAAGTTTTTTAAAAAGAGCAGATATTGCTATGTATAAAGCAAAAGAGTTAGGTAAAAATAGAGTAATTTCAATATTTGATATTGATGATTAAAAATGAAAGAAAAAATTTGAAAAAAATAAAACTATTTTGTGATGGTAGTGTTAATCCTCAGAAAAAAATCGGATATGGTGCATATTTATTAATAGATAATGATATATTAGAAATTGAAACTTTTAAAAATAGAGTTGTTATAAAAAAATTTGAAGATACATCTTCTACAAAATTAGAAATGGAAACATTTCTTTGGGCTATAAATGATGTTGATTTAAATAATGCCATTATAGAAATTTATACAGATTGCCAAAATATAATAGGCTTAATTGATAGAAGAAAAAGACTAGAATCAAATGATTATAAATCATCAAAGGGAAAATTGATCAATAACCATGAGCTATATAAACTCTTTTTTGAAAAAGTAGATAATTTAAATCTAGTTTTTATCAAAGTAAAAGGGCATAAAAAAAATAGCTTAAAAGATGAAATTGATGATATTTTTAATCTTGTAGATAAAGCTTCAAGAAATGCATTAAGAGAAGAATTAACAAATCTAAAATAGATAATGACATAGTTTTTTTGAAATAATTTCATTATCAAGGCTTTTATTGTAATATTTCAAAATTATAGAATAATAAAATTGGGAAAAAATAAAATGATAATATACATTCACGGATTCGCAAGTTCAGGTTTTGGTTCTAAAGCAGAAAAATTTAAAGAATATTTTGAAGAAGAAATAATAACTATTTCACTTCCAACAATCCCAAATTTGGCAATTAATACATTAGAACAGTTAATTGAAGCTTTTGTTAGTATCGATGAGGAAGTTAATTTAATAGGTTCTTCTTTGGGAGGTTTTTATGCATTGTATTTAGCTAACAAGTATGATTTAAAAGCAGTTTTAATAAATCCAGCTGTTAATCCATGGGGAACACTTGATAGATATGAAGGTGTAGATTTTGTAACAAATTATTATGATAGTTCAAGATTTGAATTTAATGCAAACCATATAAAATCATTGAAAAATTATGAAGTAAATTTCATTAAAACACCTGAAAACTTTATTACTCTTTTACAAGAAGATGATGAAGTATTAGATTTTAGTGAAGCAGCACAAAAATTAGAAGATACTGAGCTAATAATAGAAGAGGGTGGTAGTCATTCTTTTGAAGATATAGAAAGATATTTCCGAAAAATTAGTACCTTTTTCAGGTAAATAAAATATATTGAAATTTATGCAGCTAAAAGAAAACTACTGGTTTTCTTTTAGTGAGTTTATTTTTTCATCAATTAAAGCTAATGTTCTTTCTTGTGTTTTATATGATATTTCAGGAAGTTCTCCTCCAAATAGTTTTTTGGCTTCTTCAAACCCTTTAACTATTCCTTCTCGTCCTTTTTGTAAAATTTCTAGATTATCACCTGCAAAATTAAACACAAAATTTGAAACCCTATCCGAAGTTTGAGTTATTCCAAAATATCCCTCATCACTTACTAATTCTTTTGCTTCTTCTTGTGAAAGTTCAGTTATAGGTTTACCTGTATATCCTGTATTTTCAAGATTCATTCCACTTTCTGATTCTTTTCCACTTAAAAAGTCTAAGACATCTTTTTCTTGTGAACTTAAGTTAGATTGAGTAAGAGTATTGTCTTTTGTAGTACTCTGTGCATTCATAGCAAAAAGTATATATTGTGAATTCATTGAAATAGACACTTTAACTGCTGATTCATTTACTATTTCTTCCAATGATTTTTCATCAGTATTTTGAGTATTTTGATTTTTTAAATTGCTATTTTGATTAAAAGCATTTAGCGCAATGTTCAAGGTATTTGTACTATTTTGAATGTCCATTTTAAATCCTTTAACTTTTGCTAGTATTATATAGTTTTTGCTATTAAATTAAAACAAAAAAAGAAATTAATTATTTAATTTCAATTTTCATTCTAAAATATCTTGGAAAATTTTCTTTTAAAGTATCGTTTATTTTAAGTGGAAAAACTTGAGTAATTGAAGATCTAAAAAGTTCAAAATTATCTTTACTTCCATCCATAAAAGTTAGTTGCTCATATCTTCCATCTTTTAAAATTGTAACTCTTATATTTACAAAAGCATTATCTTTAATTAAATTTTTATCTACATTTTTTTCTATATTTGAATATATATTTTCTTCTATACTTTTATAAAATATCTCAATATCAGTTGTTTCACTTAACTTTGGAGTTTCAGTGTTTTTTTCTTCAATTTTGTCATCGGGTATAGTCTCAATTATATCTTTATTATCTTGTTCTATTTGAATTGGTTTTTCTTTTTGCGTTTGAATAATATCTTCATTTATTTTTTCATCAGCAACTTTTTCATTATTTATAGAAGTTTTATCTACTAGTGTATTTGTTGAAATATTTCTTTCACTTACTACTGGTTCACTTTGTATTTGCACTTCTTCATTTGATGAAAAAAAGAAACTATAAATTGCATATATTATTATTCCAACAATAAAAAGTATTATTGTATCTTCAAGAAAAGATTTGTTTTTTCCTCTCAAGTTAAACTCCTTTAGCTATTTTTCAGCTGTATATATCTCATCAAGCAAACTATCAACAAAATCGTCTGGACTAAATTCAATTAAATCATCTTGTTTTTCACCAATTCCCACATAGAATATTGGAAGTTCTAATTGATTTGAAATAGAAAATAACGCTCCACCTTTTGCTGTTCCATCAAGTTTTGTTACTATTATACCATTGATTCCTACCATTTCATTAAAAGCACGTGCTTGAGCAATTGCCGTATTTCCTTGTGTTCCATCTAAAATCATTAATTTTTGATGGGGAGCACCTATCATTGCTTTTTCACAAACTTTAACAATCTTTTTAAGTTCATTGTTTAGATTTGTTTGTGTTTGTAATCTTCCTGCTGTATCTATTATAACATTATCAATATTTCTAGCAATTGCAGCACTTATTGTATCATATGCAACAGCACTTGCATCATGTCCTTGTTTTGTTTTAATAATAGGCACATCTAATTTTGTAGCCCAAGTTGAAAGTTGCTCAATTGCCGCAGCTCTAAATGTATCTCCAGCTCCTAATATAACTGTCTTTTGATTTTTTTTAGAAATATTTGCAAGCTTTGCAATCGTAGTAGTTTTACCAGCTCCATTTA
>CBFHMY010000044.1:0-18354 GCA_965657055.1 uncultured Aliarcobacter sp.
TAAACGTTTCTTTTCTTTACAAAAGATATTTTTAACACACAATCGTACAAATATAATTATTTTAAATGATATAAGTCACGAAATAGAACATAAAAACGAATTATTTCAACTTTTATATACTGACAATTTAAGTAAATTTCCTAATCGTACAAAATTAATCGAAGATTTACAAAATAATTCACTAATACTAGAAGCTGTTTGTTTATTAAACATTAATTCATTTAAAGAAGTAAATGATTTTTTTGGACATAAGGTTGGTGATTCCATTTTAATTGATGTTGCTCAATTAATAAATAAAAAAATAAAAAAATATTCCCATTTGAAACTTTTTAAATTTCCATCTGATACTTATTGTGTGATAAGCACGGTTGATGACAAAAGTACTTTTATAGAATTAATGAAAAATATATTAGATTCAATTTATAAAAATATTTTTATTTTTGAACAATATGAAATTGATATTAGAATGACTGCTGGAATCTCTTTTTCTAATAAAAACAATAAATTAATAACAGCAGATATTGCCCTACAAACTGCAAAAAAAGAGAATAAAGATTATTTAGTCTTTTTTGATGAGTTGGATAAGTTTCAAGAATATGAAAATAATATGCTTTGGACAAAAAAATTAAAATCTGCATTTAAACATGATAATATAGAGGTTTATTTTCAACCATTGGTGAATAATAAAACTCTAAAAGTTGATAAATATGAATGTTTAGTAAGATTAATAGAAGAAAATGGAAAAGTTGTTTCACCTTACTTTTTCTTAGATATTTCGAAAAAATCAAATCAATATAAAAAACTAACCAGAATAGTTTTAGAAAAATCATTTAAAAGGTTCGAAAATCTTCCTTTTGAATTTTCTGTAAATATTTCCTATGAAGATATAGAAAGTAGTGATTTCCTTGATTTTATAAAAAGTATGATAGCAAAATATAAAATTTCAAATAGAGTTGTTTTTGAAATTTTAGAGGATGAAAGTATAAAAAATTACCAATGTTTAGTGTTATTTATTGATGAAGTAAAAGCTCTTGGATGTAAAGTTGCCATAGATGATTTTGGATCTGGTTATTCAAACTTTGAGCATTTATTAAAAATGAATGTTGATTATTTAAAAATAGATGCATCTTTAATAAAAAATGTTGCTATAGATGAAACATCATATAAAATTACAAAAACTATAATAGAGTTTGCTAAAAATTTAAATTTAAAAACTATTGCTGAGTATGTAGAAAATGAAGAAATCTTTAATATTGTTAGAGATTTAGGCGCTGATTATTCTCAGGGTTATTTTTTCTCAGAACCAATTGCCGCACCAAATGTTGCTGAATTTCAAAAAAAGATGAGTCATGAATAAAGAAATCTTAAAAAATATATCGATTTTGTATGTAGAAGATGAGAGTTTACTTCAAAATTATTAGCATCTTTGCTAAAAAATGTTTTCGCTGCAGAAAATGGTCAAGAAGGTTTAGATTTATATAAAGAAAATATAAACAATATAGATTTAATAGTTACAGATATTAATATGCCAAAAATGAATGGTATTACTATGTGTGAGAAAATTAGAGAACTAAATAAAGAAATACCTATTGTAGTAACAAGTGCACATAATGATACGAGTTTTCTAAAAAAAGCTATTGATGTGGGAGTTAGTACTTATGCTATGAAACCTATTGATTTGTATCAGCTAATTGAAAGTATTACAAAAGCAATTGAGCCAATTTTCTTAAAAAAAGAGCTTGTTAATTTAAACTTGTCCCTTGAGAGTAAAATAGAAATGGAAATTGAAAAAATAAAATCTATTTTAGATGCACAAGAAAATATTGTTATCGTTACAAATAAAGATGAAATAACAAATATAAATAAAAAGTTTCTAGAATTTTTTGGAATTGAGAGTTTTGAAAAATTTAGAGAATTAAACAAAGATATCTTTGATCTTTTTCAAGAAGAATTTGGTTTTATTACAAGAAATCAAATGGAAAAACAAGAGTGCTGGCTTAAATACATTAAAGAGTTACCAGAAATAGATAGAATTGTTAAAATTAAAAATCATTCAAATGAAGAGAAATTATTTACTATCAATATAGATTATTATGAAAATAAAGAGCACTATTATATATTTTCATTAACAGATATAACAAGTATAAAAGAAAAAGCAAATTTGTTAGAATACCAATCAAGCCATGATAAACTAACGGGATTATTTAATAAAAATAAATTTGATGAATTTTATGAAAAAGAAGTAAAAAGATCTAAAAGGTATAAAAATGATTTATCTATGATACTTTTTGATATAAATGAATACAGAGAAATAATCGAAATGGATAAATCTTCAATTGGAGATATTATTCTAAAAGAAATTTCACAAATAATGTCAAATTGTATTAGAGAGCAAGATATATCAGCTAGATGGGGTGGAGAAGAATTTTTAATATTACTTCCTCAAACTAACTTAGAAGGTGCAGAAATTGTTGCAAAAAAAATAAATCTTACAGTATTTGAACATTTATTTACAGAAAAGCAATTAAAATTAACTGCAAATTTTGGAGTATCTGAATTACATGAAGAAGATGATGAAAAAAGTTTTATGTCAAGGGTTAATAAATTGTTATTTGAAAGTAAGAATACAGGGAAAAGCGTAGTAATAGCAAGATAGCTATTACTTAAAAGTTGAAATTTTCACCTAAATAGTGTTCTCTAACTTTTGGATCATTTTTAATTTCATCACTTGTTCCACTTGCTAGTAGTGATCCTGCTTTCATAACATATGCTCTATCACAAATTTCAAGAGTCTCTCTTACATTATGGTCAGTTATTAAAATACCAATATCAATTTTAGTTAACTGATGAATTATTTCTTGTATATCCTTAACAGCAATAGGATCAACACCTGCAAAAGGTTCATCAAGAAGTAAAAATTTTGGTTTAGAAACTAAGGCTCTTGCAATTTCAGTTCTTCTTCTTTCTCCACCGGAAAGAGAAACACCCTTTCTTTGTCTAATTGGTTCAATATTAAAAATTTCTAGTAATTCTTCTACACGTTTTATTTGTTCATCTTTATCTTTTGTAACTATTTGTGCAGCAAGCATTAAATTGTCTTCAACTGATAAATCTTTGAAGATTGAAGATTCTTGTGGTAAATAACCTATTCCTTTTAATGCTCTTTTATGTAGTGGTAATGAAGTTATATCTTTATCATCAAAAAAAACATGTCCAGCTGTTGGTTTTACTAATCCGCAAACAGTATAAAATGTTGTAGTTTTCCCAGCACCATTTGGTCCTAATAATCCTACAATTTCTCCTGATCTAATTTCTAAAGAAATACCATGTAGGATTTGAGTTTTTTTAATAGTCTTTGTAATATTTTCTATATTTAATCTATGCATTTATTCTATACAACCTTTTATTCTCTTTCTTTTCTATCTCAATTAAAATTACATTATAACCATAATCTTTTAATAATTCTTCTAGTTTTTCATCGCCCCACTCTACAAAGTGAACTCCATCTTTTTCAAACTCTTCAAGCATTCCTAAAGCTATAAATTCATTTAATGTTTTATTATAAACATCATAATGAAAAATATTTTCTGAATATATTGCTTGTAGGGAAAAAGTAGGAGAAGTAACTAAATCATCTAAGTTCAAAGCTTTTACATAATTTTTAACAAGGGTAGTTTTACCACTTGCTAAATCACCTCTTAATATAACAATAAAATTATCATCTTTTAATAATTTAACTAAATAATCCACTAAGCTTTTAAGTTCATTTAATTCTAATTCAAAAGTTTTTTGCAAAAAAATTCCTAACTTAACTGATTTGATACTTTGATAATTTGAGCTAATTTATCTTTAGCAGCTCCACTCATAATAGCTTCTTTAGCCATAGCAATACCATCTTTAAAATCTCTTGCTTTTTCATCTACAATTAAAGCTGCTGCTGTGTTTAATAAAACTATGTTTAATTTTGCACCAATAAGTTTTTTTGATAATAAATCACTTGTTAATTTAGCATTGAAAACTGCATCTCCACCAATGATTTCACTTTTATCACTTAACTGCATGCCATAATTTTCAGGGTTAATTTCAAAATCTTCTATTTTTCCATTATATAAACTACTTCCATATGTTATATCTGAAATTGAAATTTCATCCATTCCATCATTTGAAGATACAATCATAGATCTTTTAGTATCTAACATATCTAAAGCATATGCTAGTTTATTTATATATGATTTATCAAATACACCTATTAACTGTTTTGACACTGTTGCAGGATTTGATAAAGGTCCTAGAATATTAAATATTGTTCTATGTGGTATTGATTTTCTAATAGGCATAATATGTTTCATACATGGATGATGATTTTGTGCAAACATAAAAGTAAATCCCGTTTCTTCTAACATTTTTGCACTATTTTCCAAACTAAGATTTAAATTAACTCCTATTGCTTCTAACATATCAGCGCTTCCACTTTTACTAGTGATACTTCTATTTCCATGTTTTGCGACATACGATCCACAAGCAGCAAGTAATATTGAAACGGTACTAGAAACATTAAAAGAGTTAGATTTATCTCCCCCTGTTCCACAATTGTCAATTATTTTTTCTTTTAAATCATAATGAACAGGTAAAGGTATCATATGATCTCTCATAGCACTAGCAGCACCTGCTATTTCAGCTGCTGTTTCACCTCTTTCATATAACTCAATTAAATACTCTTTTACTTCTTCAGCAGATAATCTATTTTCAAAAATATCATCAAATTTAAGTTTTGCTGCGTTGAACATTTAATCTATCCTTTGTACATATTCATCTATTTTTGATTTTGGTGTTGATTTTGTTGTTGGAATTTGTAATACTTTGAACTTATCACTTCTTTCAAGATATTTAATTTCAATAATATCTCCAACTTTAACCTCTTTTGCTTTTTTAACAGCCAAGTCATTTATAAAAACAACTTTATGTTCTAGCATATCTTCTGCAACTGCTCTTCGTTTTGTAATATTAACGGCATTTAAAAATTTATCTATTCTCATAAAGAAAATTATAGCAAAACTTTGATAAAATGATGCCTTAAAAATAACGTAAGCACAGGATATATTTATGAGTAAAAAAGATGTTAAAAAAGTAGTTTTAGCTTATAGTGGTGGTTTAGATACTTCTATTATTTTAAAATGGCTTCAAGATGAATACAAAGCAGAAGTTATTACTTTCACAGCTGATTTAGGTCAAGGTGAAGAAGTTGAACCAGCTAGAGTTAAAGCAATAGCTTGTGGAATTAAACCAGAAAATGTTTTTATTTTAGACATTAAAGAAGAGTTTGTAAAAGATTATGTTTTCCCTATGTTTAGAGCAAATGCTATTTATGAGGGTGAGTATTTATTAGGAACTTCAATTGCAAGACCATTAATTGCAAAAAAACTTATTGATATTGCAAATGAAACAGGTGCAGATGCTGTATCTCATGGAGCAACTGGAAAAGGTAATGACCAAGTTAGATTTGAAATTGGTGCATTAGCACTTAGACCTGATATTAAAGTTATTGCTCCTTGGAGAGAATGGGAATTAAATTCAAGAGAGAGTTTACTTGAATATGCAAGAAAACATGGTATTGAAATTGCTCAAAAACATCTTGATAAAGATGGTAATCCTGCTGTTAGTCCTTATTCTATGGATGCAAACTTATTACACATTTCTTATGAAGGTTTACATTTAGAAAATCCATCTAATGAGCCTGAAGAATCAATGTGGTTATGGACTACACCTCCTGAATTAGCTCCTGATGAAGCTGAGTATTTAACATTAACATATAAAAATGGAGATCCAGTTGCTTTAAATGGTGAAGAAATGTCACCTGCAACTTTACTTGAAAAATTAAATCAATATGGAAATAAACATGGTATTGGAAGAGTAGATATCGTTGAAAATAGATATGTTGGAATGAAAGCGAGAGGTTGTTACGAAACTCCAGGTGGAACTATTATGTTAAAAGCACATAGAGCAATTGAGTCTATTTGTTTAGATAGAGAAGCTGCACATTTAAAAGATGAGTTAATGCCAAAATACGCTAAGTTAATCTACCAAGGTTACTGGTTCTCTCCTGAGAGAGAAATGCTTCAAGCTGCTATTGATGCAACTCAAAAAAATGTAGAAGGTAATGTAAGAGTTAAACTTTACAAAGGTAATGTTATGGTTGTAGGAAGAGAATCAATTAACTCTTTATATGATGATGCATATTCAACTTTTGAAAAAGATGAAGTTTATAACCAAAAAGATGCAGAAGGATTTATTAGATTAAATGCTTTAAGATTTATCATTGCTGGTAAAAACCCAAATAGAAAATAAATTCTAATTTTTCTATTTAAAAAAGGTGGCTTATTTTAAGTCACCTTTTTTTATTGCAATTTTTTAATTCAAAAGATATAATCTTTTCAATAAAGCTAAGGAGAGAAGGCTATGATATTAAAATTTAAAGAGTTTTACCCAGAGATTCATCAAACAGCTTGGATTGCACCAAGTGCTGATTTAATTGGAAATATTACTATTGGTGAGGATTCATCGGTTTGGTTTCAATGTGTAATAAGAGCAGATGTAAATAAAGTTATAATTGGTAAAAATTCAAATATCCAAGATTTATCAATGATTCATACGGATTATAATACTCAAACAATCATCGGTGATAATGTGACAATAGGTCATAAAGTTATGCTTCATGGATGTAAAATCGAAAATAATTGTTTAATAGGAATGAGTGCTACTATTTTAGATAATGCAGTTATTGGTGAAGGAAGTATAGTAGGAGCCAACTCATTGGTTACTTCAGGAAAAGTATTTCCACCTAGAAGCTTAATTATGGGAAGTCCTGCAAAAGTAGTAAAAGAGTTAAGCCAAGAAGAAGTAGATAAACTAATTGCTCATGCAGCTCATTATGTAGATTATAAAAACGATTATAGATAAAATTCTTGACTAAGAAATAATAGGTTTAAAACCTATTATTTTACATATTTATATAAAAATCTTTTAAATATCTTGATTCTATTAAAATAACTAACATATCATCTTTTTTTACTTGATATAAAGGATTAATATCTAAACTCCAAATTGAATTTGTTTTATAAGATACAATTTTAAAATATTTATACTCTGATTCAATTTCAGAGATTTTTTTATAAATAAAATTCTCATTTACAACTAGTTTTATCATTTTTAAGGTATTGCTAATATCTATTTCTTCAATAGTAATATTATCAATTAATTTTTTCACAAGTAATCTACCAGCTATTTTTTCAGGATAAATAACTTTAAAAGCCCCAATTTTAGAAAGAATTTCTCCATGGGTAGAAGTTATTGCTTTTGCAATTACATGTTTATTATTTAAATCTTTTAAAGCCATAACTGTTAAAATACTAGCTTCTATATTAGCTCCAATACTTACAATAACTGTATTTAAATTATAAATTCCAACCTCTTCTAAGGCTGCTTTATTTGTGCTATCTAAAATAAATGCATCATCTATAAACTCACTAATTTCTTGTATTTTCTTTTCATCATTATCAACTGCAATTACTTTAACATTTAATCTTGATAAACTTTTTGCAACATAAAATCCAAATTTTCCTAAGCCAATAATAGCTATTGTTTTCATATAATAATTTTTCCTACTGGGTATTTAAAATGTTTAGTTTTTGCTTTTCCTACTAAAATTATTCCAAAAGCAAATACGCCTAATCTTCCTGCTATCATTAAAATAATAATAACAATTTTTCCAAATGTATCAAACTGTTGAGATAAACTTAATATATCTCCATTTCCAGTTGAAACACCAACAGTTGCAAAGGCAGAAACTACCTCAAATAAGATATTCATAAAAGGTAAATTTTGTGTTTCAACTAATATTAAAACAGTAAAAAGTACAAAAAATGATGAAGAGATAATAATTGCTAAAGCTTTATTTATAACTTTTTGCTCTATTGTTCTTTTAAAAATACTTGGTTGTTGATTACTCTCTTTTAAAATATAAATTACTGTAATTATCAAAATAGCAACGGTAGTGATTTTTATACCACCTGCTGTACTTCCTTGCCCTGCTCCTGTCATCATAAATAAAGTTGAGAAAAATAAAGATGAATCTTTTAAAGAAGCAAGATCAATACTATTAAATCCAGCCGTTCGAAAATTTACTGATAAAAAAAAGGCATTTAATATTTTGTCATAGAAGCTTAAGTTTCCAAAAGTTTTTGGATTATTCCATTCTATTGATAAAAACAATAACATACCAAAAACAATTAATATAATAGTTCCATAAAGCATAATTCGAGTATGAATAGTAAATCTTTTAGAAAATCTTCTATTTTCATAAATTTCAATCAAAACGAAATATCCCAAACCACCTGAAATTATTAAAAAACAAACTGTAAATAAAACAATAGTATCACTTTTATATCCAATTAAAACATCAGGAAATAAAGAAAACCCTGCATTATTAAAAGCACTAATACTATGAAATATTCCAAACCACACAGCCTTTGGAAATTCATATTTATCAAGAAATCTAAGGGTTAAAATAACCGCTCCTACAAATTCAATAAATAAAACAAAAGCTAAAATTTTTTTTGCAAAAGCACCCACATGTAGATTTGGCAAATCTAAAGATTGTTTCATAGCCCTTTTTTCATCAATATTCAGTTTTTGATTAAATGATAAGAAAAAGATTATTACTAATGACATATATCCAATTCCACCTATTTGAACAAGAACTAAGATTATAAATTCTCCCGTAAAAGTAAAAACTTCAGATGTACTAATTACAATTAATCCAGTAACACTAGTTGCACTAGCAGACGTAAAAAGTGCATCTATAAACTCTAGTTTTCCAATGTGTGAAATCGGTAAAGATAATAATGCAGCTCCTAAAAAAACGATAAATAAATAACCTATAAAGATTGATCTTACGTATTTATGTTCCATTAAATGTTCTATTGATTAAATGAAAATCTATAACCAACACCTGATTGTGTTTTTATATAATCAGGTCTAGTAGAGTTTTCTTCTATTTTTTTTCTAAGAGTATTTACATAAGTTCTTAAATACTGCATTTCATTTTGATAACCTGTGCCCCAAACTTCTTGTAAAATTTGTTTATGTGTCAAAGTTTTATTCATATGTAACATAAAATATTTCAGTAATTCATATTCAATAGGAGTTAGTTTTAAAACTTCGTCTCTTAAAGATATACTTCTTGAAGCAATATCTAGTTCTAGTTCATTACAAACTATTTTATTTGATACAAGATTTTCATTATTTACATTTCTTCTTAAATTTGCTCTAATTCTTGCTAGTAATTCATTCACAGAAAAAGGTTTAGTAATATAATCATCAGCTCCAACATCAAGAGCTGCTACTATTTCTTTTTCATCATGTCTTGCTGTTAATACTACTATTGGAACTTTTGATATTTCTCTGATTTGTTTTATTAAATCTTTTCCATCTCCATCACTTAAACCTAAATCAACAATAAGTAAATCAGGATTATGACTTAGAAACATTATTAGGGCATTTTTTTTGCTATCACTTGATATAAAATTAAATTCATACTCTTTAAAAGTGATTTCTAAAAGTTTTTTTACAGATACATCATCTTCTATAATATGTATTAAATATTGTTTCATATTAATCTTGCTCTCTTTTCTATGGGTAATTCTATTTCAATTAAAATACCATTTTCTTCTGGACTTGCTTTTATTTCTCCATTATGGAGTTTTACAATACTCTTACAAATAGCCAAGCCTATTCCACTTCCTAAAATATCATTTGTGTCTTCTAATCTATAAAATTTATCAAAGATATTTTTTAATTTCTTTTTATCAAGAAATTCAGTTTCATTAAAAATTTTGATTTTTATAAAATTGTTTAGATTTATTATTTCAAAATTGATTTTTGTATCAGGTTTAGAATACTTAAAAGCATTATCAAGTAAATTAATAATCAATTGTGTAAGTAAGGTATTATCTCCCCAAAATAGGCTTAATTCATCAATTTTCATATGAAGAAGCTCGTCATTTTGTTTTTGAGAAAATTCATTAAGGGCAACTCCAACTATATCTTCAAAATCACACCATTCTAATTTTAAATCAATATCTTCACTTGATAATCTAGTGCTATCTAAAATATTTGTAATTAATCTTTTCATTCTAAGTGAAGCATAATTTATATCTTCATAAAGATTAAGTTTACTATTTTCATCTAAATTATCATTTGTTAAAATCAGATTTATACTTCCATGTATTGTAGAAAGTGGTGTTCTTAAATCGTGAGATATTATATGCAACAAACTTTCTCTTAGTTCATTTTGTTTTCTTTGGGTATTTAAATTTTTTGCTTGAATAGTAATAATCCAGCCAACAATTCCATATATAAAAAAACTATAAAGATAAAGCTCATTATGAACAGAAAAGCTATAAAGGGGAGGAATATATAAAAAATTTAAAAAAACTACACTTAAAAATGTCATAAAAAGTGTTGCTTTTATATTTCCATGGATTGCCACAACAATAACAGGAATAATATGAATTAAAGTAATATTTATAATAGCCAATGAGTTTTTAAAAAAATGGCTAATTAAAGTAATAAGTAATAGTATTACTAAGGCCTTTAGAAAGTAATTGAACTGTTTATATTTAGCTAAGTTTTTTACCACACTAAGCTCTAGGTAATTTAAACAATAAAATCAAAGTTAATAGGCTTAAAATAGCTAACATTGTAATATTTATAACGGGCATAAATCCCCCTAAGAATTATTTAGTTGATTATATTTGATTTTTTGTAAAGAGTAAATCAAAATCTTGTAAAAGATATCAAGATTTTATAAAGATGAGTTTTATTTATTTGGAAAATAATAGGTATTAAAACCTATTATTTACACATTGAATATGCTTCTTTTAATTTTGAATATAAATCATCAAAACCTACATCATCCATATTTTCTAATAAACTAACCATTACAACATTGTCTTCATTTCCATTCCAAACTTTTATGTAAGAGCCTTCTTTATAACCATTATCTTGTCTAAATTGATTTAAACAGTTTTTACCAATATATAATTTTTGTAACCACATAAAAGATAGACCTGAAATTTTACAACATCTGAAGAATTGGTCAATAAATCTTTCTATTCCACTAAATGATGGCATATTTCCAGTATCAATTGCAAGTGAAATATATGATAATTTTTCAGCTTCTTTTACCATAAGTTTTACATCTACTTCTTGAAATATTTCATAAATACAGTGAGTATTTACTAAAGATACTGCTTTTGGTACATTTGTTTCTTGTAAAATATAAGACATTAAGAAATGCCAAATATCAACTAGTTCCACATGGATATTATTCATATCAGGAGCCGAGTTGATATTTTTCCAGTGTTTCCAAGGAGTTGATTCAATTAACTCTGCAACTTCCATATGAATACATCTAAGCCAGTTTATCTCTTTACCAAATTTATTTGAACCTAGTTCCCAGTTTTTTCCATTTGTAGAGTCGTTTAATTTCTTTTGTAGTAAAAACATCTCTTCTAATTTATGAGGAAATGATGATACTTCTTCTAAAAGTGAAGCCAAAGGTAAACACTCTTCGATTACATTATCTAAAGTTGAGTTCATGGGTAGTGACTCTTTTTCACCTTTTAAAAGATGTAAAATCAATGAAACCATATAAGGAACTTCATTTTTTTCTTCCCAATTTAAAACATCATTAGATGTAACCCCTGCATAATGCATAAAATCTTCTATACTTAAAAAGCCTAATGACTTTATACTCTCTTTAAAATCTTTATATAACAACTTAAACTCCTATTTTAATGGTAATTGAACAACAAACTTAGCACCTTTTGGTGTATTATAAACATTTATTTTCCCCAAACTATGTTGTTCAATAATTGCTTTACACATATATAATCCTAATCCTGTTCCATTTTTATTATTTTTTGTTGAAAAATATGCTTCAAAAATCTTGCTAAGAACATTTTCTTTTATTCCACCTGCATTATCTTCAAACTCTATATATAAATAGTTATCTTTTTCATAAGTATGAATATCAATAACTCTATTTTCAATATTTTTTTCTATCATAGCATCGCAAGAATTTTTAGCCAAATTTATAAATACTTGAACCATTTCATTTAGATAAATTTGTATTTCTGAAGTAGATTCATTTTTATAATTTATTTTCACTGAATTTATTTTAAATAAATATGCTAAAAATTCCAATGATTTGTTTATAACATTTTCAATATAAACTTCTTCTTTTTTCTTATTAGGTTTAAAATAATCTCTAAAATCATCAATGGTTTTTGACATATAATCTAACTGCAAAGAGACTTGTTTTACAACATCATCAAGCATATCATCAGAAAGTTCACCTTTTATCATTTTTAATAAAGGCAATTTTTGAATCAAAATAGAAACAGCTTGTAAAGGTTGTCTCCATTGGTGAGCGATCATTGAGATCATTTCACCCAAAGCTGCTGATTTTGATTGTTCTATCAGTAAATTTTGCTGATTTATTAACTCTTTTTGTGATGTAATATCTTCTCGTATAGCATCATAGCTAATAATATCTCCATTACTAGCAAAATTTGGATGAATAGTAGTCTTTAGCCAATAAAAACTTCCATCTTTTTTAAGATTTTTTATTTCACCTTGCCACATATTTCCTGATTTTATTGTTTCCCATAAATCTTCAAATAACTCTTTTGGCATATCCTTATGTCTTATTATATTATGAGATTTACCTATTAATTCATAAGTTTCATATCCTGATATCTTACAAAAAGCACTTGATACACTTGTTATTATACCTTGAAGATTTGTTCTTGACATAATCACATATCTATCAACAATATCAATGGATTTTGTTAATGCATTTTCAACTTGTTCAATTGATTTTGAGTAAATATCTAAAATTATTAAAAAAATTTTTTGGAAATAAAAATTTATTTCTTGAAATAATTCTAAAGATTGGTTTTCAGTTTTAAAAGTAAAATCAACTAAAGCATCTTTAAAAGCTATAAAAAGTACAAATAGCTCATTTACTCTTAAATTTTGTTTCTTTAAATATTTTAAAAAATCAATTACGACTGCACTATTTTGAGTTTTTTCATCATATTTAATTGTTTTGATATAGTGTTCTAAAAAGCCAAAAGAATATCTTTTGATAAACAATTCTTCATTTATTGAATAATTATCGATTAATTCTTTAATTTTTGAAGAATTAATCCAAGTTCTAATAATAGCTATTTTATTTTTTTCTATTATTTCAATAAATTCTTTTAGCTGCATACATCCTACTCTTTATTATGTTTCAAAGTAAAAAAATTACAATCAGTACCACTTGATCTTTTTACAGCAATTGAAGGAAGAAACTGCGATTTAAAGCCATAAGCTTTACAACCATGCGGCTTTCCCCTCTCCCATGTAACAAAATAATAAACACATTTTTGACAAACTATTCTTTTTTCTTCCATCTTCTTACTTATATTTATATTTCAACTTTGCTTTGTATAGCTTTTGATAAGGATAAAATATCTACATTTTCTAAGCTTACACCTGTTGGGACACCTTGAGCAATTTTTGTAAATTTAATATTAAAGTCTTTTAATTTATCTTCTATATATAAAATAAATGCATCATTTGCAATTGAAGGTGTAATGGCAAATAAAATATTTTCAACTTCATTATTATCTATAAATTTATGTAAAGAATCTATAAGATCTTGGTCAAGCTCTTCTATTACAAAGTACTTTCCATCGAATTGTTTTGAATCTTCAATAACAAAAATATCTTTTGCACTTTGAACAATACATAATTTCGTATTATCCCTTGATTCATCCAAACAAAATTCGCAAATCTCATGTTCACTCATAGAGCCACATCTTGAACATTTAGTAATGTTTTTTAATGCATTCTCAATACTATGAGCTATTTTGATTCCACAATAATTGTCATTCATAACAATATGATAAGCTAGGCGAAGAGCAGATTTTTTTCCAATAGTGGGCAATGATTCAAACGCTTCAACAAGTTCGTAAAATTTTTCTAATCCTTTATTCATTCGTGGATTATATCTAAGATTTATCAATTTTTAGATAAAATCGCGTCTTACATAAATTCAATTATTTTTTAAGGGGATATTAAATTGACTGAGATAGATTATTATGAATTACTAGAAGTTAGTAAAAGTTCAGATAAAGGCACAATCAAAAAAGCTTATAGACAAATGGCTATGAAGTATCATCCTGATAAAAACCCAGGTGATAAAGAAGCTGAAGAAAGATTTAAAGCTATAAATGAGGCTTATCAAGTATTAAGTGATGAAGAAAAAAAATCTATTTATGATAGATATGGTAAAGCTGGTCTTGAAGGACATGGACAAAGAGGTGGTGGATTCTCTGGAGGATTTGATGACTTAGGTTCTGTTTTTGAAGAGATGTTTGGAAGCGCTTTTGGTGGTGGTTCACGTGGCAGAAGACAAAAAAAATCATATAACTACAATCTTGATGTTACTATTGAAGTTAAACTTGCATTTAACGAAGCTGTATTTGGATGTAATAAAGAGATTAAATACAAATACAAAACAGCTTGTAAACCTTGTAAGGGAACAGGTGCAAAAGATGGAAAACTAGCTACTTGTACAACTTGTAATGGACAAGGTCAAGTTCATGCAAGACAAGGGTTTATGACTTTTGCTCAAACATGTCCTAAATGTGGTGGAAGCGGTCAAAGTGCTGCTGATTCTTGTAAATCATGTAAGGGAACTGGATATGATGAAGTAAGTGATAACTTTAAAGTTGATATTCCAGAGGGTGTAAATGATGGAATGAGAATTAGAGTTTCAAACAAAGGAAATATCGCACCTGATGGAAGTCGTGGTGATTTATATTTACAAGTATCTGTAAAAGAAGATGCTCACTTTGTAAGACACGATGATGATATTTATTATGAAGCTCCTATATTCTTCACTCAAGTTGCACTTGGAGGAAAAATTACAATTCCAGGACTTAGAGGTAAATTAGAACTTATAATTCCACAAGGAGCAAAAGATAAACAACAATTCACATTTAAAGGTGAAGGTGTTAAATCTGTTCAGGGATATGGAAAAGGAAGTTTAATTGTACAAATTAAGATAGAATATCCAAAATCATTAAATGATGAACAAACTCAATTATTAGAAAAACTTCAAGAAAGTTTTGGAATAGAGAGTAAACCCCATGAAAAAAACTTTGAAAACATGTTTGACAAAGTTAAAAAGTGGTTTTCATAATATAAATAATAGGAGCTAATATGGAATTAAAGTATGTGGGATTAAAACCCGTTATCAGTGAGCATGGAATATCTTTTAAAGATGGGAAAGAAGACAAATATGTTTATTTGTCTTTAGCTATTGATATTTTAATTGCATTAGATCATAATTATGTACATAATGTAAAATATTCTCATACGTTAAATGAACAAAGATTAGCTCCTAATGAGATTTTAGAAATACTTCTAAAATCTCATCCAAACTTAGAAAACACGATGGATGAAGAAATAAGTGCTTATACAATTCATTTAGATAAAAAAGAAGAAGATATTAACAATCAAAAGCATTTAACTGAAATTGAGAAACAAACTTATATAGCAAATTTAAGAATTATGAGAGATTATTTAATTCAACGTGCTAAAAACAAAATATTTTACTTACATTGTATAGATACAATTGCTCAAAGCATAATACACCATAAAATAAAAGAACTAGACACTCCTTTTAATGAAAAATTTTGGCATATTTTACAAACTATTGAAGGAAAACTTTCTCTTCATAAAGTTAGTTCTAATTTAAAAGTTGAAAATTTAAAAGCGATTCTTATTATCAATTGTTAAAATAAGCTTAAGAAAATATAATCTTTTTTAGAGTATAATCAGCTTAGTATAAATATATTAATAAAGGTGTTAGTTTGTACAAATTTATTTTGCTGTTACTTTTATTATTATCTAATACAGTCTTTGCAAACATCTTATCAAACCTTACTACTCAAGAAAAAGAATTCATAAAAAATAATCCTATTATAAATGTAGGAGCAGAAACAGACTGGCCTCCTTTTGACTATGTTGAAAATGGTAAATATACAGGAATGGCTAAAGATTACTTAGAACTAGTAGAAAATAGAACTGGATTGAAATTCAATTATATATATGGATATAAATGGAATCAACTTTTAGAAATGGCTAAAAATAAGGAAATCGACTTATTACCAGCAATAGCAAAAACACCTGAAAGAGAAGAATATTTACTATTTACTTCAAATAACCATATTACTATTAGAGATTATTTATATAGTATAAATAAAGAATATAAAAACTTAAATGATTTGGATAATAAATTAATTGCTATTCCACAAGGATATGTGGAAGAGGAGTTTATTAAAAAGTATTACCCTAAAATAAAAATTATATCAGTTAAAAATATGTTAGAAGCGATAGATTTAGTAGTTTCAAATAAAGCTGATGCTTTAATCTCTAATATTGCAATAATGCAGTATTTAATAAAAAAAAATAATTTAAGTGGAATATCTCCAACTTTTGCAATAAATAGAAATGATGATTTATATATGGCTTTTCGAAATGATTATTATATTTTAAAAAGTATTTTAGATAAAGCATTAAACGACATAGATTTTTTGGAAAAAAATGAAATATCTTCAAAATGGATTGATAGTTATAAAATAGCAAATGAATTTACAGCAGCGGAAAAAGAGTTTATTAAAAATCATAAAACATTAAATATTGCAAATGAAGAAGATTGGATTCCTTATGACTACAATGAAGATAACAAAGCTAAAGGTTATGTTATTGATTATGTAAAGCTTATTTTTTCAAAAATAGAAGTTGAACCTATTTTTATTAATGATACTTGGGGAAACTTATTAGAAAAATATTCCAATAAACAAATTGATTTATTTCCTGTTTTAGGTTTTAATAAAGAACGAACAGAAAATTTTAATTTTACAAAAGCTTATTTAAATCAAGAACTATCAATTATTACAAAAATAAATAAATTTAATTTAATAAATATTGATGACTTGATGGGGAAAAAAATTGCAATGGTAAAAAATTGGAATTTAACAAAAACATTAAAAGATAATTATCCAGAAATAAATATTCTTGAGTTTGAAACCTTAGAAAAAGTTTTTGAAAGTGTGAAAAATAATGAGAGTGATGCAACAATACAAAATTCATTAATTTCAAATTATTATATAAATAAATCATATTATGATTCATTAAAAATATTAACTAAAGTAAATATTAATAACTTTGATACAAAATTATATATGGGTATTAGTAAAGATTTAACATTACTTCCTGAAATTTTAAATAAAGCAATAAGTCAAGTTTCACTGGTTGAATTAGAAACATTAAATAAAAAATGGTTTAATTCTGAAAAAACTATTCTTTTTTCTAAAGAAGAACAAGAATTTATAAATAATAAAACCATCAACATTGCATTTACAGATAATTGGGCACCAATTAATTTTATAGAAAATAATAAGAAGTATGGTCTAGCTTATGATTTTTGGCAATATATTGCTGATAAAGCAAACTTAAAAACAGAAATAACAGTTAAAAATAATTTCACAGAAGCATTAAGTAGTATCCAAAATAAAACAAGTGATATTATTATAGCTACATCAAGAACAGAAGATAGAGAAAAATATGCAATATTTTCAGATACATATTATAAAGCTCCAATTGGAATAGCTACACTTCAAGATAAAAATTATATTCCTGATGCATCTTATCTTCTTGGGAAAAAAGTTGGTGTTGGAAAAAATTATACTGCATATAAAATATTAAAAAAGACATATCCTACTATGGAGTTTGTTTTTGTGGATAATATTGAAGAAGGATTATCTCTTTTAGCAAATAATAAAATCTATGCTCTTATTGATAATTTACCCGTTTTATCTCACAATATTCAAAAATACGCATATAGTAATATTAAAATTTCTGGAACAACTGGACTTGATTTTGATTTACAAATAATGATAAGAGATGATTATAAAGTTTTACAATCAATAATAAATAAAGTTCTTAATAATATGGATCCTAATGATAAAAACTTACTATACAGTAGATTATTTAAACTTGAATATACTCAAAATTTTGATTATTCAACATTATGGAAATATTTTTTACCATTGCTTTTAATTATTCTTATTATTCTTTATAAAAATAGACAATTATTAAACTATCAAAAAAAATTAAAAACTACAAAAGATGACTTAGAAAATACCCTTGAAACTTTTAGAAGTTTAGTAAATT
>CBFHMY010000045.1:0-18314 GCA_965657055.1 uncultured Aliarcobacter sp.
AAAAACATTCCTTCAACATTTGCCCTACCAAATGTTTCAGGTTTAAAAGAAGAAGATATATTAATATCAGATATTGATAATATTTCTTTTATTTTATCTGTAAAACCTATAAATATCACATCATTTGTCAAAGCATTTTCTTTTACAAGTTTTAATAAAGAAGAATAGTAACTTTCTCTATCAGCACTATAACTTCCAACTAATAATAATTTTATATTTGGATATTCTTTTTTTAATAAAGAAATAGCTTTAATAGTTGTTTCCTGATCTTTCCAATGTGTAATTCTTGCAATTTGAGATAATATTATCGAATTTTTTAAATTATGTTTATTTATAATTCCCTGAATAAATTTATCATCAAAATTTAGAGAATTAAAATATTCTTCATCAATTCCTCTAGAAATCAAATATATTTTATTTCTATTTGTATTATAATTTTTTATAATATGCTCTATCATAAATTGACTACCACAAATTATTTTATCAGCATTAGTCATTATTTTACTATAAAAGCTAATAGAATTAAATCCATGAACGGTACTGACAACTTTTATTTTTAAACTTTTATTTGCAAAATAAACTAGCCATGCCGGAACTCTACTCCTGACATGTAAAATATCTGGATTTAACTCTTTTAAAATTTTCTTCAATTTAATTATTCTTGAAAAAACAGTAAATATATTCTTACTTTTTATATCAAACTGAATATGTTTTCCACCATTTTTTAAAATATCATCAACTAATCTTCCCCCATTGCTAATTACTATATTATCAATCCCTTTTTTAATGAATTCTCTATTTAAATCAACAACACCTCTCTCTACACCACCTTCATTAAGTTCAGGTAACAATTGAACAACTTTCATATTTTCACTTTTTTAAGTAATTTTGTAAAATTAACTTTTTCATCATCCATATCTTCTATGATTTTTACAAGCCTATGGTATTTTGTATTTTCTTTTTTAGAATCTAAATCTATTATATTTATTTTTGCATTGCTATTAGCTCTTACTTCACTCAACATTGATGTGGAATCAGTTGTTATAAAAAACTCATCACAAACAGCTATAAAATCACCAATAGGATTTATATTTGGTTCTTGTGAATAAATAAGTTTATAGTCAAATTTATATTCATTAATTAAATTTTCAATCTCTTTTGATGTTCTTCTTGATGTGGTTATATATTTTAAATAATCAGGATACTTTTCAAAAATATCATCCAATTCATCTTTTATAAGTTCATGCTCCATATCAAAAACATCATTATCCCCACCTATTATAATAGCTAAAGATTTTTTTTCTTCAATTTTTTTCACGTACCCTTTTTCTCTAGGAAAAGAAAGATTTAGAGGAAGTGTTAAAATATTATCTTGTCTTACTGGATTATCATGTTCTTGTGCAATGATATAATAAAAATCTTTGTACTTATAAGACTTTGGAAGCATTAGAGCTATTGCTTTTTTATTATATTTTTTTGAGATATATTTATTAAAATAATAAGTTCCTGAGCCTGCACTTATTACAGCATCATAGAAATCACCATAATATTTTTTATAATCATCAAATAAAAAATCTGTGTAATAGCCTAACTTATCAAAAAAATAAGATAAAGCTTTATGAAATTTTGATTTAAATTTAACTTCTAAAATATCATAACTAACATCTTTTATTTTACAAAACGCGATTGATTGATTAAGGTGACCTGGTTTCCCGTCACTTATTATTAGGATTCTTTTCATATATTTCCCTATAATGACTTTTAAATCTTTTATGCGGCCAAAACCACTGTTTTTTATCTTCTAATATTATATCAGATATTGCATTAGCTTCTAATTGGGAAATTTGTTTTAAATCATCTTTTTCATTATCAGTTTTTATTGGTATTATTGGTTCGTATACTTTTATCTTATATTTGTAATCATCTTGATTAAAAATTGCAATAGGTACAATATAAGCACCAAATTTTCTTGCTAACATAGCACTTGAAGAAGTTTGGTTAGCACGTTTACCTAAAAATTGTACTTCTTTTCCATCTTTTGAATTTGTATTTTGATCAATAATCAAAGAAACAGATTCTTTTTTCATCATAGCTTTTACTAGTGTTTTTAAAGCACCACTTTTAAAAACTATTTTACTGCCCGATGCTTCTCTTGCTTTTATTAAAAACTCATCAATTTCATTAAAATTTGACTCACGGGCTACTTGGTAAACAGGAAATAAAAATTTATTAAAATAGTAGCTCATCATTTCAATATTACCATAGTGAGCAGAAATTAGAATGATGGGTTTATTTTCTTTTCTAAGCTTAATAAGAATTTCTTCATTTTCTATTGTTACTGTTTCTTTTAATTCTTTTTCACTAACATCTAAATTTTCAATCATAGATTGAACCCATAAAACCATATTAAAATATGAATATTTCTGGATTTCTTTTATCTCTTTTTTAGATAATGAGTTTTCAAAAACAAAATTAAGATTAGTTTCAATAATTTTATTTGTATTTCTAGCAAAAAGATATCCTAAGTAAGCAATAAATTTAAAGAATCCTCTTCTTATAGATTTTGGTGATTTTCTTAGTATAAAAACAACTACTAAAAAAAGTTTGTAAACTATTTTTTTCATCATTATATCTTTATGTTTAATTCTTCTGGACTTTCTAGTTTATCAATATTCGATTGAATTAAAAATGATTTATTTGATAAGTCTATTTCTAAAGTATTATTATTTAATACATATTCAACTTTTGGTCTTGATAAATCTTGATTTATTGCAATATTAAGTGAAATCATAAAAGACATCCATTGCATAACTTCTAAAGAAGGTAATAAATCTTGATATTTTAATATATCATTTTTTGAAGGTAATGATTTTTTTGAGAATTTAATTGTATGAGCTACAACAACCCTTGATGTATGTAAAAAATCATAATTTAAACCATTTAAAATAAAATCAAAGGCATTGTCATTTGATTTATAAAAGTTAAGAGTTGATCCAATAGAGTGTAGTTTAGACGCAATAACTAATAATGTTCTAAATTTATCATCTAAATTATGCATTGGTTTTAGAACATCAAATATTTTACCAGCATTAGAACCTAAATAAGCACTTTGTTTTTCATCAATTTGAAATCTATCAAGAAGTGATCTAACACTAACATTAAAATTTTCAGGAAATTTATGATTAGAATTTCTTAATAAATCAGTTAAATAAACACCTTCTCTAACACCAACCCCAGAGGTTGTAACTTCTTTTATATTTAACTCATCTAAAATAGTTTTAAAAATAAAAGTACCTTCTTTTATAGTATCAAATCTATCTTTTTTTACACCTACTGATTTTAAATCATCGTTATTTTGCGCATTTATTATTTTATTAAATAAATGAGTTTCATTTTTTACATCATAAGTATATCCATGTAATATATCTAAAGGATATTCATTATTAGACATAACAATTTTAGAGAAAGCTCTAATACTTCCACCAATTCCAACAACTTTTTGTGGAACTTCAATTCCTAATTCAAAAATCTTTTTTAAATTATCTAAAATATTTCTTTTAGCACCTTCGATATCATTTTTGTTAAAATACAATTCTTTTATTCTAACAGTTCCGATATTTAAAGATATTGATTTTTCTATTTTCCCATCTTTTATAAAAGAAAATTCAGTAGATCCACCACCTATATCCATAGTTATAAAAGTATTTGCATGTAAAAGATTTAATGCAGCAACTCCACCATAATAAGCTTCTTTTTCTCCATCAATAACTTTAATATTAAGACCTAGTTCTTTTTGAACACGAGATATAAATACTTTTGAGTTTGGAGCATCTCTTAATGCAGACGTAGCAACACAAATGATTTTTCTTGATTTTAATGCGTGAGATATATTTAAAAAAGATTTTAAAGACTCATAAGCTCTTTGCATAGGAATATCTTGAAGGTTTCCATTATTTTCATAACAACCTTCAGATATTTTTACCCTACTTTTTGTTTCGTTTATTAAACTAAAAGAGAACCTTGAACTTTTTTGCAATACAACCATACGCATTGAGTTAGACCCAATGTCGATAATAGTTGTTACTTTAGACATTAAGCTTCTTCTTCCATTAATTGTTCATATTTGAATTTCAATTCTTCCATTGTTTCTTGATTATCTGGATCTATAATAATACAGTCTACTGGGCAAACTTCAATACATGAAGGCTCTTCATAATGACCTACACACTCAGTGCATCTATCCGAATCTATAATATAAATTGGATCACCCTCTTCAATAGCGTAATTTGGGCACTCTTCTCTACATGCATCACATGCAATACATTCATCAGTAATAATTAAAGACATACAGTTTTTTCCTAGTTGAATTATTTATGTGGAGTTATAACCTATTTCTCTTTAATAAATTCTTTAATTTGCTCAAATTTATCTTTATTTTTACATATAAGTAGAAATTTATCTGTTTTGTGAATGAATAAATCATTACAGATATACATAGAAGCTGCAATATCAAAGATTCTAATTTCACCTGCATATAAAACAAACTCGTAATTTCTTGTATCACTTAATGATAAAGCAACTGCTCCTAAAGATCTAAATTTTATACTGTTTTCGCTCAATATTTCACATATTTTTGGATATTTATAAGCTCTTTCAAAAATAGAAATTTTTGTTTTTTTAACTTCTTTTATCTTTAATTCTTTTAAATCTATTAATGATATTTGTTTTATTTCTTCATCAAATGCTCGGTATGTAAGAACTGATGAAACTAAGTTTGTAACAAATCCAGCTAGAGTAATTCCATTTTTTTGAATAGCCACAGAAGTACCATAGTATGGTAGATTTGAATAGAAATTATTACTACCATCAAGTGGATCAATTATAAAAGTATATTCTTTATTAGTATCTAATAATCCACACTCTTCTGAGTATATATTTCCAAGTTTTTTAAGATGTTTAATAAAGATATTTTCCGCAAGTAAATCCATTTTCAAAGAATTATCTCCACCAAAACCTATGGTATTAGTATATTCATAATCATTTGAAGATAGATTTGTATTTATGTAAGTATGTAATTCTTTATTAGCAAGAATTACAGCCTCTATAAAAGTTTTTTTATCAAAGGCTGTAATATCTTTCATTTATAATTATAAAAGTTCTTTTACCATAATTTTTGCAGCATCTCTTCCGTCAGCAGCAGCAGTAACAGCTAAGTGAGCACCTCTTTGGCAATCTCCACCTGCATAAACTTTTTTATTTGAAGTTCTAAATGTAGAGTCAATAACAATTCCACCCCATGAATTAGTTTCAACATTTAATTCTTTTAAAAATGCTGGAACTTCAGGAGAGAATCCAAGAGCTAATATAACAATATCAGCATCTTCTAAATATTCACTACCTTCATTTATAACAACTTTTTGTCTACCACTTGAATCAGCTTCACTCATAGAAGTTTCTAATAATTCAACTGCAACAGCTAAATCATTTTCTAATTTAATAGATTTTGGGCTTACGTTAAATACAAATTCAACACCCTCTTCTTTTGCATTAACTACTTCTTTTTTAGATCCAGGCATATTCGCTTCATCTCTTCTATAAAGACATTTAACGCTAGCTGCACCTTCTCTTACAGATGTTCTAACACAGTCCATAGCAGTATCTCCACCACCGATTACAACCACTTTTTTATCTGCAACATCAATATAATTAATATTTTTGTTTCCAAGATTTCTTTTTTGAAGTCCTGTTAAAAAATCTATTGCAAAATGAACATTAGAAGCTTTTTCACCATCAATTTTTACTTGATTACTTTTTGTAGAACCAATTCCTAAAAAAATTCCATCAAATTCTTCTTCAAGTTCTGATATAGCTTTATCTTTTCCAATTTCACATTTTGTATGTAGTTTCATTCCTGCTTCTAATAACCAGTTAATTCTTCTATCAACTGTTGTTTTATCAAGCTTAAATCCTGGAATTCCATACATTAAAAGACCACCTGCTCTATCTTCTCTTTCAAACATTTCAACGTTGAAACCTTTTCTTAAAAGAAATGTTGCAGCAGAAATTCCAGCAGGTCCAGAACCAATTACCGCTACTTTTTTATCATTTTTATGAGTAGGGAATTTAGGTTTCATACCTTTTTCAAAAGCATCTTCTGAAATATAAGTTTCTATTGCTCCAATTGAAATAGCACCATGACCTGTATTTAATGAACATGCACCTTCACATAATACATCTTGAGGACAAATTCTTCCTAAGATTTCAGGGAAAGGAGATGTTTCATTTGATAAAGCAAAAGCTAGCTCTGGATTCTTTGTTGCTGTTTGTTTTAACCATGCAGGTATAAAGTTTCCTAATGGACATCCTGTATGACAGTATGGATCTCCACACTGCATACATCTGTCAGCTTGTTCAGTTGCTCTTGATTTTGAAAATACTTGATATACTTCATTAAAATCTTTTAATCTTTGAAGTACGTCTCTTTTTTCAGGGTTAATTCTTTCAAATTTTGTAAAGTTTAACATCTCTTAATCTCCCTTGTCCGGATCTAATGGTAACACTGTCATATTTTTAGGTTTTACCATCCAAAAATTTCTAATTTCAGCTCTAAAGTTTTGTAAAATATTATCACTCATTTCACTATCTGTTTCATGTAAGTAATCTAATAATAATCTTTTTAAATATAATCTTTCTCTTTCTGTATCATCTGTATCAATTCTTACTGATTCAATTAATTCTTGATTCATTTTATCTACAAATGTTTTTTCAGGGTCATAAACAAAGGCTAATCCACCTGTCATACCAGCACCAAAGTTAATACCTGTATTTCCTAAGATTACAACGATACCACCTGTCATATATTCACAAGCATTATCTCCTGTACCTTCAACAACTGAAGTACATCCAGAGTTTCTTACTGCAAATCTTTCACCTACATTAGCTCTGATATAAAGTTTTCCACCTGTTGCACCATATAGACATGTATTACCTGCACCTGAAAAATCTTTTCCTTGTTGAGCTGGATTAATAATGATTTTTCCACCATTCATACCCTTACCAACATAATCATTTGCAGCACCATTTAGATATAAATTCATACCTTTAGATAAGAATGCACCAAATGATTGTCCTGCTATTCCATTTAAATTAATAGATATAGAGTTTTCAGGTAATCCTTTATCTCCATAAAATCTTGCGATTTCTCCTGAGATTAAAGCACCAAATGATCTATTTAAATTAGAAATTTCAGAAGATATTTTTATAGGAGAATTTGGATTCTCAATAGTTCTGTGAACTTTTTTCAATAGTTCTTTTTCAAATTTATTATTATCAAAAGGAGCATTTGTTTCTTTTTGACAAGTATCAATTCCATCAATTCTTCTTAAAATATTTTGGAAATCAAATTTTTGTGCAAATTTATCATCTATAACTTTTAATAAATCAGATCTTCCAACAATTTCTTCAATTGTTTTATAACCTAAAGATGCAAGAATATTTCTAACATCTTCTGCTATAAATGTAAAATAAGAAATCAATCTATCAACAGTTCCTGTAAAGAAATCTCTTAAATTTTCATCTTGAGTTGCAACTCCAACTGAACATTTATTTGTATGACAAATTCTTAAAATCTTACATCCAAGTAATGTTAATGAAGCTGTTCCAAATGCATAAGACTCAGCTCCAAGCATTGCTGCTTTTACAACATCAAGACCTGTTTTTAAACCACCATCTGTTTGAACATGAACAAATTCTCTTAACTTATTAGCTTTCAAAGCATTATGAGCTTCAGAAAGACCCATTTCCCAAGGATTTCCAGCATGTTTAATAGAAGTTAACGGAGCAGCTCCTGTTCCTCCATCTCCACCTGAAATAACAATTTTATCAGCATAAGCTTTTGCAACCCCAGCAGCAATTGTTCCAACACCAATTGATGAAACTAATTTAACTGTAATTTTAGCCAATGGATTAACTTGTTTTAAGTCAAAAATTAATTGAGCTAAATCTTCAATTGAATAAATATCATGGTGTGGTGGTGGCGAAATTAATGTAACACCTGCAACTGTATGTCTAAGTGTTGCAATTAATGCAGTTACTTTATGTCCTGGTAATTGTCCACCCTCACCTGGTTTTGCACCTTGTGCAACTTTAATTTGTAACTCTTCTGCAGATCTTAAATATGCAGGTGTAACACCAAATCTTCCTGATGCAACTTGTTTGATTTTAGAATTTTTAATAGTTCCAAATCTTTTTGAATCTTCTCCACCTTCACCTGAGTTACTCATTCCACCAATAGTATTCATAGCAGTTGCCATTGCTTCATGAGCTTCAGGAGAAATTGAACCAAGTGACATAGCTGCACTTGCAAATCTTTTGAAGATATCTTCTTTAGATTCAACTTCACTTACGTCAATAGCTTCTTTATCTGAATTAAATTCAAAGAAATCTCTAATAAACTTTTTATCTCTATTATTAACTAAATCTCTTAAGCCTTCAAAATCAGTAATATCTTCTTTTTTAGCAGCTTTTTTATTATGCATTGCATTTGTTGTAGCTGGACCATAATCATGGTATTCCCCACCATTACTATATTTATAAAAACCACCCAAATCAAGTGGGAACATAGTATTTTCTTCAACAAAAGCATTTTTATGTGACTTGTTAATTCTATCTTCAATATCACCATATGTTAATCCAGCTAAATCACTATGAGCACCTGTGAAACAATCATTAACGATTTCATCACTTAAACCAATAATATCAAATAAACCTGAGTTTCTATACGATGCAACTGTACAGATACCCATTTTTGACATGATTTTTAAGATTCCTGCATTTACTGATTTTTGTGTATTCTTTAATAACTTTTGTGTTTCGTATTTAGATGGTTTTTCTCTTTGGAAAAATGCAACAGTTGATGCAAACATCATATATGGATAAATTGCAGTACATCCAAATCCGATTAATACAGCTGCCATATGAGGATCATAAACTTCACCAGTAATAGAAATTATTGAAACATTATGTCTAATTTCCTCTTTTAATAATTTTTGATTAATGTATCCAACTGCTAATGCAGCAGGAATCACTTTTTCATTTTCATTTATTGATCTATCATCTAAAATAACAACTGAAACACCATCTTTAGATACAGCTTTAACTACATATGACGCTAATTTTTCCAATGATTTTTTTAAATCATTTTTAAAAGTAGTTGAGAAAACTCTATTTTTATAATACTCGTCATATCTTGGTGATTTTTCATCTCCAAATGAATAAACAATATCATATTTTTCTTTCATTAAAATAGGACTTGTTATTTTTAATCTTTTTGCATACTCAGGTTTTTCATCTAAAATATTATGAACTCTACCAAAACCTGTTTCCAAAGACATTACAACTTTTTCTCTATATGGGTCAATTGGTGGATTTGTAACCTGTGCAAATTTTTGTCTAAAGAAATCTGTAAAATTTCTATTAACTTGAGAAAAACATGCTAATGGCGTATCATCTCCCATAGAACCAACTGGTTCTTTACCATCTTTAGCCATTGGCTCAATTACTTGATCTAAAACTTCATATGTAATATTAAAGAATTTTTGTTTTTTCTCTAAATCTTCAATCTTATAATCTTTTACATTTAAAAAAGTATCCTCAATATATTCTTGAACATAATCCATATCATCATTTAACCATTTAGAATAGTGTTGTGCTGATTTTAAATAGTTATTAATATCATCTTCTTTTAGAACTTTCCCGTGCTTTAGGTCAAGTGCTATCATTTGTCCAGATTGTAATCTTCCACGCTCTAAAATATTGTCATCTTCGATTTCTAATGTTCCATACTCAGATGTAATATATAATTTATCATCTTTAGTAATAACATATTTAGATGGTCTTAAACCATTTCTATCAATTAAACAACCAATGTGTCTTCCATCTGTTAATGAAACAGCGGCAGGTCCATCCCAAGCTTCCATAGCAGTTGCAGTATACTCATAGAATGCTCTTAAATTAGAGTCCATGTGTGGAGCATTTTGCCAAGGAGCAGGAACTAATGCACGAGCTGCTTTAAAGAAATCCACACCATTTGCCAATAAAAATTCAAACATATTATCTAAAGATGTAGAATCCGAACCTACATTTTGTAAAATTGGAAGTAATCTTTTCATCTCTTCTTCAGAGAAAATTTCTGATTTTAATTGTTCTGATTTTACTTCAACATTAAATCTATTTGCTTCAACTGAATTTATCTCTCCATTATGTGCAATTGCTCTAAATGGTTGAGCTAATCTCCATAAAGGAAGTGTATTAGTCGAAAATCTTTGATGAAATAAAGAGAATGTAATTTTAAAATCTTCATCTCTTAAATCAATATAAAAATGCTTTATATGCGTAGGCATAATAAGCCCTTTATACGCAATTACTTTTGAAGAGAATGTAGGAATATAAAAATCTTTATTATCTACTAATCTATGCTCACACTCTTTTCTTGTTAAGTAAAGCATTGCATCAAATCTTTTTGATGACATTAATGTATTTGGTATAACAAATACTTGTACAATGTTAGGTAAACTATCTAACGCTTGTTGACCTAAAGCATCAATATCAACAGGAACTGTTCTTGTTAATAAAACCTTTAAATCATTTTTTTCACAGTATTCTTTAAATATATCTATTTCAGCTAGATCTCTTGTGAAAATCATTGCAACTGCATAAATTTCTGGTAAGTCAACACCTTTTTGTGTTGCTACTTTTCTCATAAAAGAATCTGGCATTGATAATAATAAACCTGAACCATCTCCAGTTTTACCATCAGCAGCCACTGCACCCCTATGCATCATTCTTTCAAGTGAAGTTATTGCATCTTCTAAATTTTTATGACTTGGTCTGTTTTTCATATCAGCTACTAAACCAAACCCACAATTATCTTTAAAAGAAGTTAATAAGTCTAAATTGCACCCCATCATTTCCCTTTATATTAATCTCACATATTCCTTAAGTAAAGTCCGATAATATACTATAAATTAGTTTAAAAAAAGTTAATAGCTAAAATAATAGAATCTTTACGATACCACATTATACAAAATATTTGAGCATTAATTTTTTCACATATGTATATTTTTTATACATATGTTGTTTTTGTACACTTTTTATTTATGTGTATAAAAAATTCCTTTTGTACATAATACTTACACAAGATTTAACTATAATTTTTGTATATCAAAAATTAAGGAGAAAAAGAGATATGAAAAAATTAGTTATAGGTACAATAGCAGCAGCTATGATGGCAACTGCAGGTTTAGCAGCAGATTATGTAATGAAAGTAAGTCATGTTGTAAGTGACAGTACGCCAAAAGGTAAAGCTGCAATTTTCCTTGAAAAAAGAATTGAAGAATTAACTGCTGGAAAAATTGATGTTCAAGTATTCCCAAATTCACAATTATATGGTGATGGTGAAGAAATGAAAGCTCTTGTAATGGATAATGTACAATTAATTATGCCAAGTTTATCAAAGTTTACGAGTATCGCACCAGAAATGCAACTATTTGACTTACCTTTCTTATTTAGAGATAAAGCACACCTTTACAATGTAATGGACGGAGAAGTTGGTAATATTTTAAAATCTAAAATTGATGCAAAAAAACAAATGATTGCACTTGATTACTGGGATGCAGGATTTAAACATTTTTCTACAAATGCTAAACCTATCGTATTACCTGAAGATGCTGCTGGTCATAAATATAGAATTCAAAGTTCAAAAGTTCTAGAAGCACAATTTAAAGCAATTGGTGGGAATCCTCAAGTTCTTCCATTCTCAGAAGTTTACTCAGCTTTACAACAAGGTGTTGTTGATGGAACTGAAAATCCATTATCAAACTTCTATACAAAAAAATTCAATGAAGTACAAACAAGTCTTACTTTAAGTAGTCATGGTTACTTAGGATACTTAGTAGTTATGAGTGATAGATTCTGGAAAAAACTTCCTGCAGATCTTCAAGCAAAAGTTTCTCAAGCTATGAAAGAAGCAACTGCATTTGAAAGAGAAGAATCTGCTGTAGAAGATGCAAAAATCATGGAATCTTTAAGAGCATATGCTAAAGATACAAACAAACTTGAAATTATTGAATTAACAGCTGATCAAAAAGCACAATGGAAAAAAGTAATGGCTACTGTTTATCCAAAGTTCTATGATGTAATTGGTGAAGATTTAATTCAAAAAGCAATTGACGCAAAATAAAAAAGTAAAAATATGAAAAAATTCTTTGATACTATTGATTTAATAGTAGGTATGATTAACCAAACAATGGCAGTCGTTGGACTGTCATTGGGTGTGTTGTTGGCATTTATTAATGTAATATTGAGATATGCGTTTGATATGAGTCTTACGTGGGCTGCAGAACTTACAAATTATCTTTTTATTTGGGCTGCGCTTTTTGGAGCTGCTTATGGGTTTAAACAAGGAGCGCATATTTCAGTAAGTTTAATTATTGAAAGATTTTCTCCTAAAGTCACCAAAGGTTTCTTAATCTTTGCGAATCTAGTTTCTATTGGATATTTAGGTTTAATTTCATACTTTGGGTATGAACTAATAATATTACTACAAGATTTTGGTGAAATGAGTGTGGATTTAGGTATACCAATATGGATTCCACATCTAGTTCTTCCTATTGCATTTGCACTAGCTGCTTATAGATGCGCTGAGAAATTAGTTGAAATTTATTATACAGATGCTAATGATATAAAATTATATAATGAACATGAAGCAGTGATTCATGAAATAAAATCACAAGGAGATAAATAATATGGTTATTGGTACTTTATTTATTTTACTTTTCGCTCTTATGTTAATAGGAGTTCCAGTTGCTGTTTCATTAGGAGCTACAACATTAATAACTTCATTTCTTTTTACAGATATGGATTTAATGGGTATTTCATCTAAAATTTTTGATGGATTAAACAAGTATACACTTATGGCTATCCCTATGTTTATTTTAGCAGGTGCTTTACTTTCACGTGGTTCATCTGCAATGAGAATTATTAATTTTGCAAAAAGCTTAGTTGGACATCTTCCAGGTGGTCTTCCAATTGCTGCTATTCTTGCATCTATTATTTTTGCGGCTGTTAGTGGAAGTTCTCCTGCTACTGTTGCTGCTATTGGTTCTGTTATGTATGGAGCTATTAAACAAGCTGGATATAACGAACAATTTGCTATTGGTACTATTGCAACATCAGGAACTCTTGGAATTTTAATTCCACCTTCTATTGTATTTATCGTATTTGGGGTAACTGCTGATCAATCTATTGGAAAGCTATTCATGGCTGGAGTTATTCCTGGACTTATGATTGGTATTATGATGATGATTGCTACATATTTCTTAGCAAAAAGAAGTGGATTCAAAGCTACAAAACCTGCTACTTTTAAAGAACGATTTACAGCATTTAAAGATTCTTTTTGGGCTTTATTAATTATTGTTGTTGTTATTGGTGGTATTTATGGGGGTATTTTTACTCCAACAGAAGCCGGTGCGTTTAGTGTTATGTATGCATTTTTTGTTTCATTCTTTATTTATAAAGATACAAAATATAAAGATTTATATAGAATTATTTTAGATTCAGCACAAACAAGTTCAATGATTTTCTTCATTATTGCTAATGCAATGTTATTTGCACACTTCTTAACAGATGAGCAAATTCCTCAACATATCACTCAACTGATATTAGAAGCTAATGTTGGACCATTAATGTTCTTATTAATAGTAAATATTTTACTTTTATTAATGGGACAATTTATGGAACCAAGTTCTGTGGTAATGATTACAGTACCTCTATTACTTCCAATTGGTATTGCTTTAGGAATAGATCCTATTCACTTAGGTGTTATTATGGTTGTAAATATGGAAATAGGAATGATAACCCCACCTGTGGGACTCAATCTCTTTGTAGCCAGTGGAATAACGGGGCTTAGTCTAAAACAAGTTATTGTTGCATCTTTACCGATGACAGGAATATTACTTATTGGATTGATGCTAATAACTTATATTCCAGAAATTTCTCTTTGGTTGCCAAGATTAATGTATGGATAAAAAATTAAGTAAGAGTTTATCTCTTACTTTTTTTTATAATTTAGATAGACTTTCAAAAAAGGGTACTTATGACTACTTTACAATCTGAAATATTCTCTTTTACAATTATCGCTTTTGTTGTTATACTTTTAGCATTTTTCACCCAAAAACTTCAAAATAGAGAACCTAAAGAATAAACTTCTCAAAAATTACTCCATTTACTTTTTTTTCTATATTTTCATAATCTTCTTTATTTTTTATGGTCCAAGTTATTAATTCTAAATTATTCTTTTTACAAAAATCATAGACTGAACTATCTAATAATTTATAATCTAAAGAGATAAAGTCTGCTTTTGTTTTGTAGTATTTATATAAAAAAAGTATTTTATTATATTTTTCAAACTTCTTTGGATTTGATTCAAATATCAATCCTCTTTTTAAATGTGGATTATTATTTTTAAACCATGTTAATATATTTTTATCAAAAGAACAAATACAATATTTTCCTTTATAGTTTTCTAATAATTTAATTACTGTATTTTCTAAAACCCCAATTTTATTGTGTTTTTTTATTTCAATAATAAGTGCTGTTTTTCCTTCTACAAGTGTTAATAAATTTTCAAATAAAGGTATTGTTTCTTCGCTTTTTAAAAGCTTTAATTCTTTTAAATAAGAATATTCTACTTCTTCTATATTTTTATTTATACCACATAATCTAAATAAATTTTCATCATGAAAAACTACTACTTTTTCATCTTTTGTAATTGTTAAATCAAACTCTATTGCATAATTATTTTCAAGTGCTTTTTGAAATGATAATAGTGAATTCTCAGGTATTAAGTTTGTATGTAATCCTCGATGAGCAATAAATCTATTTTTAAATAAACTCATAATTAATCTTTGTATTCTTTTCTATATCTTTAGGAATAATAATAGCAAACTTTGCACCTTCATTTGTATTTTTTACTCTTAATTTCCCTTTCATATTTTTATCAACAATTATTTTTGACATATAAAGCCCTATTCCCGTTCCATTACTATTTTCTTTTGTTGTAAAATATGGCTCAAAAATCTTTCCTTTTGGCTCAACTAAAACTCCACCACCATTATCTTCTATTGTTAAAATAACACTATTTTCTTCGGCATATGCTTTTATCTTTATACATGGGTTTTTAATATTTTTTTCTATTAAAACATCTTTTGCATTATTTATAATATTTAATAAAACTTGTTCATATTCATTTAAATATGTTTTTAAAACTATATTCTTATCAATATCTATTTCAAGTTTAATATTATAGTTTTTTAAAGTACTAGAAACAATATTTATTACTATATCAACAACACAGTATAAATGAAATTCCTCTTTTTCTTTTTTAGGCATAAAGAAATTTCTAAAATCATCAATAGTATGAGACATAAAATCTAAAACCTTATCCGCTTCTTGAAGTTTTTGATTCATGGTATTTTCATCTAATGCTTTAATACTTTGTTTAAATTTTATATACATAAGTATAGAGGACAATTCACTTAAAGGCTGTCTCCATTGGTGAGCTATATTTGATATCATTTCACCAAGGGCAATAAATTTTGATTTTTGTACAAGAAGTTGTTCTTTTTCCCTATTTTTTTCAATCTCTTTTTGTACTTTTATCTCTAAGGATTCATTTAATTCTTCTAACTCTTTAGCATTGGATTTAACTTTATTTTCATAACTTTTTAATACCTCATCAATTTTTTGAGAAATTATTATTGATATTAAAATTGCAATTGATAAAAACATTACGAATAAAACTAGATTTTGAACAACTTGATTTTTAATCTTTATCTCTAAATCTCTTTTTTTTATAGCTATTTCACTTTCAATATCATCGGTATAAACTCCAACAGCTATAATCCAATTCCATTGCTCAAAGTATTTAAAATAAGAAAGCTTTTGTTTTACTTCATCTGAATAAGGTTTTTTATAAGTATACTGAGTAAAAGATTCTTTATACATTCTTATATCTTTTAAAAAATCTTCTCTGAATTTCTTTCCATTAGTATCTTCTAAATTAGTAGAAATCAAAGTTCCTACTAAATCAGGTCTATTTGGGTTTACCATTAATCTAGCAAAGTTATCTCCACCTTGTATATTTTCAACTTCATATACAAAAAAATAGTTACTTTTATTTTCTTCAAATGTAATATTATTTAATAATCTAACCGCATCAATTTTTAACTGTTCATCATCTAAATTTGATTTTGCTATATTATAATTTAAAATATCAATTACAGTATTTATCTCTTTTTTTAAAGTCTTTTTTTTATCTAGATAATACTCATTTACAAACTTATCCATTTCTTGCTCAAAATCATCATAAGTATTTTTTACATAAAAATAAGATATCGCAAATATCATTGAGGTCATTATGATTATAAAAGTAAAAATTATCGTTTTTGATAAATTTTTCTCTGTTATTAAATTCAAATTACCCCTTTTATTGTATTTATTCTTTTATTGCAAAGATTCTATCCACATAAATATATTCAATCTTATCACTAGCAGGTGGCCTAATCCATATTTGACCTATTTCATTATCTTCTATATTTATACTAGATATTTCAAGCTCATGATATTCTTCATCTTTTAAAGTATTAATTAATGAAAAATTCCTTATACCTTTATCATATATACCAAAATAAAGAGCTGGATTAACATAATCTAGTACTGACAGTTTATCATTTTTTTTGATTCTTACATTAGCATATATTTTCCATTTTCCTTTTGGAATAGAACTAAGATCTAATTGAATTCCCCAATCTGATTTATCACCTGTCATTCTTGCTGCACTTAATGAAGATGCTTTTTTATCTTCAACTATTTCAGAACAACAAAGCTTTAGTTCATATTCTTGAAAATCAAGCCACTGTGTAGCTTTATTTGAAATTGTTTTTGGAATAGAAGGATTTACTCTTTTCATATCAAAATATGCTAATAAAGAATTAATTGATGCATTTTCAGCATAATACTTAATGTCATTTTTACTTAAAAAGTTTTTAAACCTAGCTTTATCTTCATTTGAAATGCTTCCTCTTAATAATTGAATATAATCAATTGAAACATATAATTCATTTATATGTTCAGAATATATAGAATTCTTTGAAACTTTTTTTAATGCATTATCCAAAATATTTTTTGCTTTTATTATAAAACTATCATCTAAATATTTTGAATTAACTGATGTTTTTACTAAAAGTTTAGAATTAGTCTGTTTTACCGATTCATCAAGTAATTTAAAATAATCTAATATATCTTTATAAGCATCCCCATAATAGTAGTATGAAAACTCTTTTATTAATCTATTTTCATCTAAAGAAGGATCCCATAAAAGTTTTGAAAAAACCCATGCTCTTAAATTAGCTAATTCACTAAAACTAGTTTCATATGCTCCTTGCAAAAACACACCTTTTATTTGATTGTTATTTGCAAAAGTTTTTATATCTTTTATTGTTGTATTTATATTGGGAAAGGGCTGAAAATAACCAGAAAAATTTGTTATATAGTGCCAAACATAAATATCTCTCTTATATTTATTCCAAGATAACAAATCACTATAAATTTCTTTGTTCACAGGACTATCTAGGGGATTAGAAAAATCAGCTTCTATATCTGAAAATACAATACTTAAATTTTTTTCTAAATGAGAAAAATTTAAAGGAGCTTTTCTACTCCACTGATATGCTTCCATAAATATATTTTTTTCTGGATTCATTTTTGCTATATAATTTACATAGTCTAAAAAAGGTGCAGATGTTGAATTATATTTATCTATTAGTTTTAAACTATCTGATGATTGACAAAAAGACATTCTATCTTCATGAGAGAGATAAAATATCTCTTTTTCTTTACTATGTTTTTTTAACTCTTTGATTTTTTCTTGAAAACTTTTATTTGCCAATTCTTGAACTTCTTCTAAGGCAAAATCAAGTTGACCTCCACAAAAAAATTCAGGATACAATTTTTCATATTTTGAAGGTATTAATTCATATGGAGTGAAATTATTATAAATAGTAATAAAATTGTCATCAGCTTTTTCTACTTTATGTCCAAAGGCACCATTTAAACCAAGTTTTAACGCAAAGTCATTGTCTTCAAGTTCATGTATAAAAATTTCTCTATACTCAAATCTAGCTTCTGATTCAAAATTTATATTATCTTTTTGTACAAAACTATTTTGAGGTATTATTTCAAAATTTTTTGTTAAAAAT
>CBFHMY010000046.1:0-17256 GCA_965657055.1 uncultured Aliarcobacter sp.
TATATGAAACTACAAGTCCTAAGATTGTAAATATCGTAGCTAAAATTGAACTAATTACCATCATTGTTGATAATCTTGAAGCAAAACTCTCAGCTAGATATGTAGGGATTGTCAAAAGTGCAATTACTAATATCAAACCTACTGCTTTAATTGCTGCAACTACGCAAAGAGCTGCTAGTATTAAAATCAGTGTATAAAAGAATTTTACATTTATTCCACGCAGTGTTGCGAACTCACTATCATATGAAACTGCTAATATTTGTTTATAAAAAAATACAACTGTAGAAACTATAAAAATATCTAAGGCAGTCATATATATTAAATCATCATTTGATACAGCAATAATAGATCCAAATAAATATGACATCAAATCCACATTATATCCAGGTGTTAAATCCACAAATATAATACCAATAGCCATACCACTTGCCCACATCATACCAATAATTGCATCAATTCTATTTCTATTATTTAAAGTTATAATAGCAATTATAATTGCTGTTAAAACTGCAAAAACAGTAGCTCCAAAAAGAACTGGAAGTCCTAAATAAATAGCAAGACCAATTCCTCCATAAGAGCTATGTGCAATTCCACCTGTTAAGAAAGTAATTTTATTAACTACTACTAAACTTCCTATAATTCCTGCTGCAATTGAGATTAAAACTCCTGCTATTAAAGCATTTTGTATAAAATCATATTGTAATACTTCTAACATCATAAGGCCTTAATGTTCATGATTACAACAACTTTGAGTTTTTCCTAAAGCTGATAAAAGTTCAACTTCACATAAATGCTCATTTTGTGTATCTAAATTTTTTTGTATATTTTTTAAAGAGTGATAAACTAAGTTTTTATTTATATGTGCAACATTCTTTGCATAATTTAATAAAACTGAAATATCATGACTAACAACAACTATACATATAAATTTGTTTAATTCTTTTAATAGCTCGTAGATTTCTCTTTGACCTTTTACATCAATACTTGCAGTTGGCTCATCTAAAAGCATTATTTTTGGATTTGAACAAAGCGCTCTTGCTATAAAAACCCTTTGTCTTTGCCCTCCACTTAAATCCCCTATTTTAGAATTTGCAAACTTTTCCATACTAACTTTTTTTAATGATTCCATTGCACAAGCTATATCTTCTTTTGAATAACCAAAGATTCTTTTTTTTGAAACAATATGTCCCATTAAAACTATTTCTAGTGCTGTTATAGGAAAATCTATATTTAAATTTGTATTTTGAGGAACATATCCTATTGAAGAGTTTTTTATTTTTTTATCAATTTTTCCATTAATTGGGGTTAATAATCCTAAAATAAGTTTAAGAAGAGTTGATTTTCCTCCACCATTAGGACCAATAATTGCTAAAAAATCATCATCTTTTATTGATAAATTTATATTTTCTAAGACATCTGTTTTATTATATTTGTAATATAAATTACTAATATTTATTAATTCCACTTAAAACCTTTTATTTTGCAACTTTGTTGCAATAATATCAGATATTAAATTAATTTACACTCAAACTTCATTTCTAAGCCATGAATAAAGCAATCCTAAGTACTCATGAATTGCAATTTCACATTTTCGTATGTTAAGAGCTTCAAAATAAGAAGATAAAGAAGTAGCTTCATATGATAGATGACTTGTTGGACTTGGAATTATATTTAAACCTTCTTTTTGAAATAATAAAGCTGAACGTTTCATATGAAAAGCTGATGTAACTAAAATAAAAGGCTCTTCTGCTAAAATCTTTTTTGTTTCAACAGCTTCTTCTTGTGTATCTTTAGGAGAATCTAATCTTATAATATCAGCAGGATTTACACCTAAAGAAATAGCCAGTCTTTCTTGCATAGAAGCATGAGAGTTTTTATCAAAACCACCATATCCTGAAACTATTAATTTTGCATTTTCAAGATTTTTATAATGCCTAATTCCTTCAACCAAACGATTAATTGCCATTGATTTTACTTGTGAAGTTATACTTAACTCATCATTGCTTCTATGCTCACTTCCTAAAACTAATATGTATTGCACCTTTGGTGTTTCTAATAAATCTTTATAGGTATTTTCAAGGGGAGATAAAAGCGCGTTTGCAAAAGGTTGAAATGAAAATAAAAAAAACCAACAAGTACCTAAAAATAAAAATATTTTTGCTTTTTTATATGAATTAAACATCAAATAAAGAAAAGAAAGTAAAAGTAAAAAAAGACCAATTGGAATTGGCAACAAAAAAGCTGAAACAATTTTTTTAAATATAAACATCTAATTTCCTATTAAAGCAGAAGCATAACCAACTACTCTTGAAGCATCTTTGGTTTTATTGTAACTTGTACAATAATGTAAGACTTTTGTATCTAAGCCTTTTTTAATAGCTGATTTAATCACAGCTTTTACACCTAATTTTCCACAGGCTTCACAGCCTTTATCAAAAAGTTCTAAATCTTTTTTTGCAATTGCATTTAAACAAATATTATCTAATTCATTTGCTTTTTCTTGTGTATAAAAATGACTTAAATCAGTTGATATAACTAAGAAATTTTCCTCATCTTCTAAAACCTCATCAATTAAAAGTGATAACTCTTCATAAGGCATTTTTCCATATACGATTTCTACAATTGAAGCATCACAGAAATAGTGCTTTATAAAAGGAGCTTGGGTTTCTGTTGAGTGTTCTAAATGCATATTATCTTCAAAACTTAAAAATGCATACTTATCTTTTAATTTATTTGAATAGCTTTTATCAATACTTATATTTCCTAAAGGTGTTTCATACTCATCATATAAAGCAATACTAGCGCCTTCATAATACATACTATGACATGGACCAATGACAACTACTCTTTTTGGCTTTTTATCTTTTGCAATGAAGTATGCTAAATTTGCTGTTAGACCGCTATAAATATATCCTGCATGGGGAACAATAATAGCTCTTGTATTAAATATTCCATTTATTGTAGTTTGTTTGTTAAACTCTTCAATATATTTTAAAATCTCTTCTTTATTATTTGGATAAAAAGAGCCTGCAAAGCCTGTTTTTCTTATAGTTTTCATTTGACGATACACTCCTTGTATTTTATAATTGCATTTTGGACATTTCCCATTTTTTAGATTATTTTCAATGACTTCAAATCTATTTCTTTTTAAAACTGTATGATTACAGCTTGGACAAAGGGTATCATTTTGTAAAGAGGTATTTCCAATATATACATATTTTAATCCAGCTTCTTTTCCTATTTTATAAGCCATTTGTAAAGAATCCATTGAAGTGTGGGGGATATGTATATCTTTATAATCTGGATGAAAAGATGAAATATGCCAAGGTGTGAACTCATCAAGTTCTTCTTTTATAAACTTTGCAATTTTTTCAAGCTCATCTTTTGAATCATTTTTTCCAGGGACTAATAAAGTTGTAATTTCAAGCCAAATATCATTTTTCTTAAAATGCTTTAGATTTTCTAAGACTTGATTTAAATTTCCACCAAGATTTGATTTATAATAACTTTGGCTAAAGCATTTTAAATCAATATTAACAGCATCAATTAAACCTTTCATATCATCTATTACTTCACTACTTTCAAAACCATTACTTACATAAACACTTTTTATTCCATATTTTTTTGCTTCAATTGCTATATCTTTTGCATATGGATAAAAAATTGTTGGTTCATTATATGTATAGGAGATTGATTCACACTTATATTTTAAAGCCATATTCACAACATCTTTAGGGCTGTGGTATTTTGATTTATCTATATTTTTTTCTTGTGAAATTCCATAATTTTGACAAAAAGAACATTTAAAATTACAACCAACTGTTCCTAAAGAAAGTGATTTTGATTTTGGTAAAAAATGATATAAAGGTTTTTTTTCAATTGGGTCAATATTCAAAGCACTTATATGTCCATAAACTAAACACTCGATTTTATCACCTGTGTTTTTATTTACACCACAAATACCAATTTGATTCTCTTTTAATTTACAATAATAAGAGCATAAAAGACAAACTAATCTATCTTTATCTTTTTTATAAAACTGCATTATTTAATTTTTAGAGCTGTATATGTACAAATAACAGGATGTAAATCTAAACAAGATTTAGAAAAACCAGCTTTTTTTGAGAGTTGTGTAAAAAAATCATCAAAAGATGGAATTTGATCCCAAACTTGAGGTAAAAACGTAGCTTTTTTATTTTGATATTCTAGAATAACACCATGTTCAAAAGGTTTAATTTTGGTTTTTAAATCTTCTATCCCTTTGTATTCTAATTTAATAGCAGGTGTTAAAATAGATATTTCAATATCTATTTTTTTAAACTCTTCATAAGTTAATCTTGAAAATCTCAAATCAGAAAAAGCGCTATTATGTGCATTAGAAATAATTTCTTCTAATAGAGTTCTATGGGCAACTAAAGAACCGATACATCCTCTTAATTTTCCATTTAAATTTATAGTTACAAAACAAGCTCTTGTCTCATTTAAAATAGGAAACTTCTTTTTTAAGCTTTCTTTGTCAATTTTAAACGAGTGATTAAATTCATTTAAAATTGACGTTCGAGCAATTTCTAATAAAATATCTTCAATTTTCATATACATTCCTATCTTAGTCTATTTTATAATGTCTTTTATAACCTCTATAAATTCATCACTATCATTCACACATTTACAAACTTGATAATCTTTAATCCCAATTTCATGGGCAATTTCTCTATACTCAATATCAAGCTCAAAATCTGTCTCTGAGTTATCAACTATAAAAGCTATTGGATAAATAATTACATTTTGTTCTTTAAAGTTTTTTAGCATCTCATCAAGTGAAGGATCAAGCCATTTCATTGGTCCTACTTTTGATTGATAAGCCAAGTTTACCGATTTGAAGTTTACATTTTTTTCTTGTAATTTTTTTGAAAGAATTTCCACATGCTCTATCATTTGTATTTGATATGGATCACCTGCATCTACAATTTTTTGAGGAAGTCCATGTGCTGAGAAAATTAAATTATATTCACCTGCATTTGATGTTTTTGAAATAATCTCATTAATAATACAATCATTAAATTTGTCATTTTTATAAAATGTCTCCACATATCTTATATTTTGACCAAAAGAGTATGGCAAATAATCTATAAAATCTTCAATTGATGATTTTGTAGTTGTAGTTGAATACTGTGGATATAAAGGCAGCATTACAATTTCAGTAATTTTATCTTCCATCATTTGTTTTATTACATCTTGAGAAAAAGGAGGTGTATATCTCATCACTTGATAAGTTTTAAATCCTTCAATTTTTTCATTACATTTTTCTACTAATTTTTCAGTTAATTTATTAATTGGTGATTCATTACCTATTTCTTCATAGTTTTTCCATGCACTATTTAATCTAGTTGTTGTAATAAAAAAAGCAATCATTTTTCTTATAATCGGATTTTTTACTGTTATTATATTTCTATCATTAAACATATTTGTTAAAAACATTTTTAATTCAGCTTTATTTCTAGCTCCACCCATATTTAGTAAAACTAAAGCTTTTTTATTTTCTTGCATTTTCTTCTAACCTTATTATTTTATCGCTACACCATGAAGCCATTTGTAAATCATGTGTTATTAATAATATCGCACAATTATTAAGTAAATTTATTAATAATTTCATTACATCATATGCTATGATATTATCTAAAGCAGATGTTGGTTCATCCACCAAAAGTAAATCTGGTTTCATTAAAAGTGCTCGTAATATTGAGCATCTTTGTAATTGACCTCCACTTAATTCATGTGGTTTTTTATTGAGTAAATTTTTATCCAAACTTAATTTTAATAAAAACTCATCCAATTCTTTTTTTTCATAATTATTTTTAATTACATCTTTTATTTGTTCAAATATAGTATAAGTTGGGTGAAAAGAGTTATATGGATCTTGAAAAATCATACTAATATTAGATTTATTTATAGTTCCACTAATAGGTTTTAAACTTCCTAAAATTAGCTCAAATAGTGTTGTTTTACCACTTCCACTCTTACCAAATATTGTAACTAATTCACCTTTTTTTAACTCTAATGAAAAGTTATTATAAATTGGATTCTCTTTTTTATAAAAAAAAGTTAAATCTTTTATCTCTAAAACTAAATCTTTATTCAATATACAAGCCCTTATTTTTAAAATATTACTATATACAAAATAAGCTTTAATTTTCCTCTTTACCAAAGTTTTTTCCCTTTCACATTTTTTATACAATTATAAGTAAAACTTACATCTGAATTTGCAAAAAAAAGAAAAAATATTAAGCATAAAAAAAAGTAAAAAAAGCTAGAATATTTTTTCTAAAATTTAAGGAGAAAAAATGAAAAAAATCGTATTAACTGCAATCTTTGCAGCTGCAACTGCAGCATCTTTATCTGCTGCTTCAATAGCTGCATGTGCTTCATGTCATGGTGCTGGTTTCGAAAAAGCTGCTTTAGGTAAATCACAAATCGTAAAAGGTTGGGATGAAGCTAAAGTTGTTGCTGCGTTAAAAGGTTACCAAGATGGATCTTATGGTGGACCTATGAAAGGTGTTATGAAAGGTCAAGTTGCTAAATTAACTGACGCTGACATCGCTGACATTGCAAAACAAATTTCTGCAATGAAATAATTTGTTAAAAGTTAGTCAATTTTTTGACTAACTTTTTTCTCTTCTTTTATATCTTCTTTATCTATTTCACTTTTAATTTTATTTTCTTTAGCTTCTTTTGAATTTTTTTCTTTATTTATGGCATCATTTAAATCTTCAACACCATCAAATAACAATCCATTTACAATTTTATTAGAGTCATCAAACTGACCACTTCTTGCTGCCCAAACAAAAATCAATAATAATCCAGCTGAAATTATAATTCCAACAATTAACATAAAAAACAAAGTATCATCTATCATTTATAATCCTATTTCATTTTTATTCTAAGTGAATTTAACACAACCATTAGTGAACTTAAACTCATTGATAATGCTGCAACCAAAGGAATAACATAACCAGCCATTGCCAAAGGTATAGTTATTGCATTATAAACAATTGATAAGCCTAAATTTTGTTTTATAAATTTATATGTTTTACTTGATATTACAAAAGCTTCTTGTAAAGAACTAAGTGTAGAATTTAATAAAACTATATCAGAAACTGCCAGTGAAACTCCAGCTGAATTTCCCATAGCAACTGCAACATCTGCATTTCCTAAAGCAACACTATCGTTTACTCCGTCTCCCACCATAACAACTGTTTTATTCTCTTTTTTTAATTGTTTAATATAATTTGCTTTTGAAACAGGTGTTTGAGTAGAAAAGTATTTACTAATATTTAATTGTTTTGCAATTCTTGAAGCAACTTGCTCATTATCACCTGTTAGCATTATAATATCAATATTTTTATTTTGTAAAAATGTAATTAATTCTTTTGCATTATCTTTTATCTCATCTTCAAGTTCAAAACTTGCTATTACTTTTTTATTAATTGCAAATAAATAAACTGTTTTATTAGAATCAAATTTATAATGAATATCATTTTGTTTTAATAGCTCAATATTTCCACCTAATAACTCAAAAGATTTACCTTCAAGATTTTCATATTGGGCACTCATTCCCTTTGCTTCAATATTTTTTACACTTAGAAGATTTTTACTTTCTAAATCATATTTTGACATTAAATATTTTTTAATTGAAATACTAACAGGATGAGTTGAGGCATCTAGAAGGGAATATAAAAGATTTAATTTATGAATATTATCATCTAAAATTATTGCATTTACAACATTTAATTCGCCCTTTGTTAGTGTTCCAGTTTTATCAAAAACTACAGTATTAGCAACGGCTAAAGTCTCTATAAACTTAGCTTCTTTAAATAATAAACCTCTTTTAGCAAGTTCTGAAATACCAATTAAACTAGCCATTGGAGTTGCAAGGGCTAAGGCACAAGGACAGGCAATAACTATTACAGAAATTGCTACGATAAATGATTTTTCAAAGTGATTAGTTCCTGCATAATCAAAACCTAAATCGATCCCCATAAAATACCAAACTAAAAAAGTAAGTAAAGACAAAGACAAAATTGTAATTGAAAAACCTTTTGATATTTGAGCAGCTTTTGTTTGTATTTTTGGTTTTGAATTTAAAGAATCTTCAAGAAGTGCAACAATAGATGAAAAAGTAGAATTTTTAAAACTTTTTGTAACTTCAAATTGAATTAAAGACTCCATATTGATAGTTCCACTATAAACCAAATCATCTCTTTTTTTATAAACAGGTATTGATTCACCAGTTAAAGTTGATTCATCAAAAGAACCTTCACCTATTAGAATTTTACCATCAACAGGCACTTTTTCTCCTGCTTTTATCTCAACAATATCACCTATAGATATACTATTTAGTGCAAGAGTTTTTTTACCTTCTTTTGTTACAACTACTGCTTCTAAAGGTAAGCTTGATTTTATTTTATCAAGGGTATCAACTGCTGATTTTTTACCAATTACTTCTAAATATTTTCCAACAAGAACAAAGGTAATAATCATAGCAACCGAATCAAAATAACTTTCGCCTTTTGCTCCAAAAAGAATAAATAAAGAATAAATATATGTTAATGTTGCTCCAAAAGAAACTAAAAAATCCATATTTAACATACGGTTCTTTAATCCATAATAAGCACCCTTATAAAAAATCCATCCACTATAAAATAAAACAGGAGTTGAAAGAAGAAACTCACCTATGTGAATCATATGTTTTACTTCTGCAGAAATTCCAGTGAAAAATCCAGTATATTTTGCAACACTTAACATCATTATATTCATACTTGCAATTACAGCAACCATCATACGAATAGAATAATCTCTTTTAGCTTTTGAAGCTTGAAGATCAGCAATACTTGAGTCATATGCATAAGCGTTATAACCAATTGATCTTATTTTTAAAATAATTTCTGATAATTTTAGTTTTTCATTATCCCAAATTATTCGTGCTTTATTTGTAGTGAAATTTATATTTGCTTCAACAATACCTTTTGTGTCATGCAAGATTTTTTCATTTAACCAAACACAAGCAGCGCAGTGAATTCCTTCAATTATCAAATCGATTTGAGAGAAACCTTCTTTTGTAGTACTTACATAATTATCTAAGAAGTTTAAAGAATCAAATTTACTAATATCATCATTATCAAGTTTTAAAGGGGGAGCTATAGTTTTATTTCCAAGCTTATCATAAAAAGAGTCCAAGCCATCATCTTTTAATAAATGATAAACACCTTGGCAACCTTTACAACAAAAATTTAAATTTTCTTCAACTATCATAACATCTTTTGGAAACTCTAAATGACAATGATTACACTTTACTTTCGACAAAAAAACTCCTGACTTGACAATAAAATTATTTCTTTTCTTTAATTAATAATTTTGAATTTGATATTATGCTTAATTATGATATTATATCTTAATAATTTTAGAGAGAGACTTAATAATGATAAATAATATTTCAATACTAAAAAATATAACTATTTTATATGCTGAAGACGAAAAAGATTTAAGAGAAGTTACTCATCAGATACTAAAAGGTTTTACAAAAAAGCAGTATGTTGCCCAAAATGGTCAAGAAGGATTAGAATTATTTAGAGCTCATGAAAATGAAATAGACCTAATTATTACAGACGTAAATATGCCTGTAATGAATGGTTTAGATATGGTAAAAGAGATTAAGAAAACAAATATTAATATCCCTATTATCGTAGCAACAGCATTTTCAAATAAAGAATATCTACTTGAAGCCATTGATATAGGTATTGATAAATATGTATTAAAACCTATTGATATTGCAAAACTTTTACAAGTTATGTCTCAATCACTTATTTATCATGAATTAAAAGACTTATATACAGATACTCTAACAAACCTTCCAAATAGAAATAAACTAAAAAAAGATTTAAGTGAAAATAGTATTGATTTAATGGCTCTACTTGATGTGGATGAATTCTCAACAATAAATGATCTTTTTGGTGAAAAAATTGGAGATACAATTCTTTATGAATTAGCAAGTAAAATAAAAAACTATTTTCCTGATAATGAATATTTTGTTTATAGAATGGAAGCTGATAAATTTGCAATTGTTGCAAAACAAAGTAACAGAGATGTTGATGAATTTTATAATTTATGTAAAGCTTTTGCAGATAAAATTGAAAAAGAGTCTTTATTAATAGAAGAAGATGAAATTGATATAAATATTACAATAGGAATTGCACAAGGTGATGGTGCAAGAGCATTTAAATACTCTCAAAGGGTAATTAACTATGCGAGAACTAAACTTCAAAGAATTATGATTTATAATGAATCATTTAAAATTCAACAATCTTTTGAAGAAAATATAAAATGGGTAAAACAATTAAAAGTTGGATTTAGAGAAAATCTATTTCAAGCATATTTTCAACCAATTGTAGACACTAATACAAAAGTTGTTTATAAATATGAGGCACTAATTAGATATATTACAAAAGAAGGAGTTGAAATCGCTCCTTACAACTTTATAAATGTTGCTAAAAAAACAAAACTCTATCCAAATATAATCAAAATTGTAATTCAAGACTCATTTAAACTTATTAAAAATAAAAATAAAAGAGTATCAGTTAATATTTCTTTTGATGATATTGCAAATGAAGAAACAACAGCATTTATATATGAAATATTAGAGAAAAATAAAGAATATACTAAATTCTTAGAATTTGAAATTTTAGAATCAGAAGAAATCTCTGACTTTAATGAAGTTTCGAAGTTTATTACTGAAATCAAGAAATTTGATTGTGTTGTTGGAGTTGATGACTTTGGGGCTGGTTATTCAAACTTCAACTTATTAACACTGCTTGCTATTGACTTCGTTAAAATTGATGGTTCATTAATTGAGAAAATAACAAGTTCAAAAGATTTAGAAATCATTGTAAATACAATAGCAAACTTTTCAAAAGAGTTCAAAGTTAAAACAGTTGCTGAGTATGTATCAAATGAAGATATTTATAATAAAATAAAAGAGTTAAATATAGATTATTGTCAAGGTTACTATTTTGATAGACCTTTAAGTTATGATAATATCAAATAGGCTAGTTTAGCCAATTTGATATGATTTTATCTTTTTCATAAAGTTTTGTTTTTATTCTTGTAATATTAGCAATACAAACTAGCTCTTTAGCTGCAATTTCTAAATTATCATTAATAATCAAATAATCATAATCTTGAAAAAATTCAACCTCACCCTTAGCATTTTTAATTCTTTTTTCTATAATATCACTACTATCGGTATTTCTAGCATTTAGTCTTTCTTCTAATACTTTTAAAGAAGGAGTAGTGATAAATACAGAAGTTACAATAGAGTTAAGTTTAGATCTAACTATTTCATGTCCTTGAACATCAATATCAAATATAACTAATTTACCCTCTTGTAGTGCTTTGTTTATAGGTGTTAAAGAAGTTCCATAATAATTATCATGAACTTTTGCATATTCTAAGAAATTATCATTTTCTATATCTTTTTCAAACTCTTCTTTAGTAACGAAAAAATAATCAACACCATTAACTTCTCCAACTCTTGGATCTCTTGTTGTTGTAGATATTGAGAAATAGTAATCACTTATATCTTTATACACCTCTTTTAATAGTGTAGATTTTCCACAGCCACTAGGCCCTGAAAGAATTAATATTGCGCCTTTTTTCTCTTCTATCAATTATTTTTCCTTTAAACTCATTTTTACATTTACAGTTTCACCACTTGAAAGCTTATCAATAACTGTTTGGTCAAATTTTTCCAATAATGGTCTTAATTCATTAATACTAAAATTACTCAATACCAAATTATATGGTTTTTCAGGAGCTACTGCCGTTAAATCAAATTCATACTCTTTAACTTCTGCTAATGCATCATCTATTATTGCAGAGATATCTTTCCAATCACTTTTTTCCAAGTTTATTTCATTTTGAATATTGTCTTCTCGTAAAATATCATTTATTTTACTTAATTCTCCATAGTCTAAAATCCCACCTGTTTTTAAACTTTGTAAATGAACTATACTTTCATCTTCGTCTTCGTAATCGTCTTCATTATAGGTATTTTGATTATGAGATTTAGATTTGTTTTCTTCTTCATAATCCTCATCTTTTTCATCTAAAGAATCAATATACTTAACTACGGGAATTGTTACTTCTTCGTCTTCTTCTTCATAAGAATTTTTAGCAAAAGAAATTCTTTTATTAGAACTTTCTTCATCTTTTTCTTCTTTGATAAATTTGATTTGTTCATTTATCATAGCTTCTAATTTAGTAGGTAAGAATGGCCTAGGAATTATAAAGTCTCTTGCTTTATCAAAAGGTAATTCTTCTGAGCTAATAGCTCCTAATTTTCTTGAGTATTGTTTGATTAAATTAAATTTATCATCAATAAAATTTTGGTCAATTACAATTAAGTCAAATTTTTGATTTATATTAGTATTTCTTTGAGTAGTTAATTTAATATTTAGTCTTTTACAAACTAAAGTAAAAATGTGCTCAATTATTGTTGTTTCACATACCAATAATAAATTCACTTAATCTCCTGCAATTTCAATTCTTCTAATTTATATACTTTATCACATCTCATAGCTAACTCATGCTCATGAGTTACTAGGATTAATCCTGCATCATTATTTTTTATATATTTAAATAAAGTATCCATCACAATATTTGCAGTATCTTTATCTAAGTTTCCAGTTGGTTCGTCTGCAAAAATGATTTTTGGTTTTTTTGTCATTACTCTTGCAATTGATAATCTTTGTTGTTGTCCACCACTTAGTTCTCCAACCCCTTGATTTATTACATAATCAATATTTAATTCTTTTAATAAATCTTTATCAATTTCTTCCCCACTTAATAAAGTAGCAATTTCAAGGTTCTCAATAGCAGAAAATCCTCTAAATAAATAATGTGCTTGGAAAATTATACCAAAATCATCTCTTCTAATTTTTAATAATTCATTTTGTTTTAATGAGTACATATCTTTACTTTTAAAAACAACACTACCAACAGATGGTTTTAAAAGGGAAGACAAAATATTTAACAAAGTAGATTTTCCACTACCACTTGTACCTATAATTGCAATTGATTCTTTTTTTAAAAGAGATAAGTTTATATCATTGAAAAGTTCATAGTCGAACTTGTGAGATAGATTTTTAGCTTGAAGTAAAAGGTCATCTGCAATGAGCTCATCCATTTTATTAGCTTCACTCATTACATTTTTCCTTTTATTTATATATTTACACAGTTGTTAAACTATGATTATTTACCCATTTGTTTTGCAACTTCAGCTGCAAAATCTTCTTCTACTTTTTCAATACCTTCACCAAGTTCAAATCTAATGTACTCAGTAATTTTAATAGAAGCATCAACGTCAGCAATTGCTTGCTCAACAGTTTTTTTGTCATCCATTACATAAGCTTGAGATAATAGTGCAAATCTTCCGTCTAATTGAGTATTATCAGTAATATATCTTTCGATTTTTCCTGGAATAATATTTGCCCAAATTTTTTCTGGTTTACCTTGCTCTTTTAATTCAGCTTCAAAAGTAGCTTTTGCATTTGCAATAGCAACTTCAGTTAATTGAGATTTTGAAACGAAATCAGGAATATTTTTTAATGGTTTTCCTAATCTTTTTAATTCATCATTATCAGCTGTAATTTCTGCAACAATTGCTCTGTTTTCAGATTCTACAAATTCAGGATCTAAATCAGTATAAGAAATAACAGTTGGTTTCATAGCAGATGCATGCATTGCTAATGATTTTAATAAGGCTACAGTTTTATCTTTTGCAGCTTCATCACAAGATGCTGCTAATAAAACTCCAACTCTTCCATTTGTATGAACATATGCATTAACAACAGTTCCTGTAACTGAAACAAGTTTTCTTGCAACTAAGTTTTCACCGATTGTTGCAATTTTACCATTTAAGAATTCAGGAAAAGCCATTCCGTTAATAGTAGATGCAGCTAAAGCTTCAGCATCTTCTAATTTATTAGTTTGCGCATGAGTAACAATTTCTTGAGTTAAATTAAGGAAATTCTCATTTTTAGCAACGAAATCTGTTTGTGCATTTAATTCAAGCATAGTTGCAACTGTATTATCAGCGTTAACTTTAACAGCAATAACACCTTCAGCAGCTACGTTTCCAGCTTTTTTAGCAGCTTTCCCAAGTCCAGCTTCTCTTAAAGCTTGAACCGCTTTTTCTAAATCACCATCAGTTTCATTAAGTGCATTTTTGCAATCAAGCATACCTGCACCAGTCATTTCTCTTAGTTCTTTAATTAGTTTTGGAGTTGCTCCTGCCATAATTACGCTTCCTCTGTTTCTGCTACTTGGTTATCACCTTCAGCAACTGCTTCAGCTATTAAAGCTTCAGTTTCTTCTTGAGACACAGGCTCTGAATCATCACCATTAGCGTCAGCTAATGCTGCTTTACCTTCATTCATTGCTGCAGCCATTTCGTTACAGAATAAGTGAATTGATCTAATTGCATCATCATTACCTGGAATTGGTAAATCAACTACGTCTGGATCACAGTTAGTATCTAAAGGAGCTACAACTGTAATTCCTAATCTTCTAGCTTCAGCAATAGCAATTTTTTCTTTAACAGCATCAAGAACAAACATCATATCTGGAAGTTTGTGCATTTCTTTGATACCACCAAGGTATAATTCTAATTTTTCTTCTTTTCTAGAAAGCATTAAAGCTTCTTTTTTAGTTAAAAGATCTAATTGACCTTCTTCTCTCATTTTTTTAATAATTTCTAATTTTCTAATTGATTTTTTAATTGTTCCGAAGTTAGTTAACATTCCACCTAACCATCTATGGTTAACGTAAGGCATTCCACAAGAAATAGCAGCTTTTTTAATAGCTTCACTAGCTTGTTTTTTAGTACCTACGAAAATCATTGTTTGACCTTCAGCAGCTCTGTCTCTAACAACATTATATGTATATCTGAAATATCTTAATGTTTTTTGTAAGTCAATAATATAAATATTTTTTCTTACACCGAAAATGAATTTTTTCATTTTTGGATTCCATCTTCTTGTTTGGTGTCCGAAGTGTACACCACACTCTAATAGGTCTTTCATTGTAACCATGAGTAATTCTCCTTGAATTAATTGTATTTTTTGTAATGGGGTTTTGCCTCTGTATCCCTTAATGTTCAAATTTCTTTGATCACAACCCGTACAAGGATTGATACATGTGAGGTTCTAATTAAAATTAGAGCCGTGATTATATCTGAGTTAAGTTTAATCTTAGTTTAATAAGAATACTTATCTATTAAAATATAAAATTTGCCCTTTAAAAGGTTTTTCTAAATATTCTAAATTTTTTGCTTCTTTTTCAATTAAAGAAAATCCTAAACTAATCATTATTTTATTAAATTTAGAATAATTACCTCTTCCTGGGTCTACAATTATAACTTCACAAGTATTCTTTGCACAGTTTTGAATAAATGTTGATAAAAGTTCAACATGATTTCTTTCATAAAGTAAATCACTCCCAATTATCAAATCATATTTACTTAAATTCTTTACATCTGCCCAGCCTGTATGAATAAAAGGTATTTCTTCATCTCCATTTAATTTAGTATTTTCATTTAAGAAATTTTGTACTTCAGGATGATAATCAGTGGCTGTTATATCTGCATGTCTATGATTTAATACTAAACTTGCCAATCCTATCCCACAACCTATTTCTAATATTTTTTTATTTTCTATTTCATATTCATGCATTAAATGTGCCAGAATTTCTCCAGAAGGCCAAATAACACCAAATAATGGCCATGAAGCAGAATTTATTCCTAAATTTAATGCAATATCACCTTTATCACTAAATTGTTGAGTATTTTTGAGAGTTCTCACATGTATTTCAATTTTTTCATCAAAATCTAGTGTTTTGTAACAAAATCTTACATTTGACATATATATTCCTTATGTGTTTTATTCAAACATATAAAATATTCTTCATGATTTAAGTAGATTATCAAAGTGAAAACGTGTTTCAATAAAATTTAAAGGTGAAAACCTAAATTATTTGTAATTTAATTCAATATAGCTTAATACCTAAATAATAGCAATCATAAATTAATCATTTACCTTTTAAATACAATTTATAAGTAATTAGATAAAATCTCTATAGAAAAATAAAAGGATATTCATTGAGTTCTAACAAAAAAATAAATGAATTAAAATCAGAAATAGCAAAAGGTGTTATAGGACAAGAGCAGATGGTAAACTCTATTCTCATTGGACTACTAACAAATGGACACATATTATTAGAAGGTGTTCCTGGTCTTGCTAAAACAACAACAGTAAAAGCAGTAGCTCTTGCTATTGATTTAAATTTTAAAAGAATTCAATTTACTCCTGATTTATTACCAAGTGATATTATAGGTGCACAAATATTTGATATGAAAACAAGTGAGTTTAAAATCAAAAAAGGACCTATCTTTACAAATCTTTTATTAGCTGATGAAATAAATAGAGCACCCGCCAAAGTTCAGTCAGCCTTACTTGAAGTTATGCAAGAAAGACAAGTTACAATTGCAGATGATACATTTAAAATAGAATCTCCTTTTTTAGTTCTTGCAACTCAAAATCCAATTGAACAAGAAGGAGCTTATAGCTTACCTGAAGCTCAACTTGATAGATTTATGTTCAAAATTGTTGTTTCTTACAATACAAAAGAGCAAGAGTATGAAATAGCAAAAAAAGTAACAATGAATTCATTTGAACAAATTAATAAAGCTATAGATAAAAATGATTTAGAAGAGCTAAAAAAAGAAGTAAAAGATATCCATATTGATAAAGAGTTAGAAGATTATATTATTGATATTATTGATGCTTCTAGAAATCCAAAAAACTATGATCTTGAAGAGTTAGTTGATATTATTCACTTTGGTGCAAGTCCAAGGGCAACGATAGATATGTTTAAAGCTGTAAAAGCAAATGCATATTTAAGAGGAAATGATTATGTAAGTCCTATTGATATAGCTATGGTTGCTAAAGATATTTTAAGACATAGAATTATTTTATCTTATGAAGCAATGGCAAAAGAGATAAATGTAGATGATGTAATCCAAAAAATCTTAGAAAAAATTTCAATTCCATAAAATATGAATCAAGCTTTAAAAAAAATACTCATAAAAACTAAGAAACAAGTTTTTTCAGAAATCATAGGAAATAATAGTACCAAACTAAAAGGTGA
>CBFHMY010000047.1:0-3578 GCA_965657055.1 uncultured Aliarcobacter sp.
TGATTCAAAAGGTATTTTTATTAATAGTTTAGGCTTAAATGATAATATACAAAACAAGTATTTTATTTATAAATTAAATATAGATGGAACTATTATAAAAACAAATGAAGGTTTAGTTGAATTAAATATATTAGAAAAAGGAATTTCAATAGAAAATTCTAAGAAAAGTTTAGAAGAAATAGTTAAATTATTTTAAGTTTTGATAATAACTATTAAATATTTAAATATACAATATGTACTTAAAATAACTTTAATTAAGTTTTATAATTTTAGATTTATAAATAATGTTACGTATTGTAATAAGATTGTGAATTTAGAACATAGTATAATATTAAATATTGACAGTATGACTTTTTCTATGGCAATGTTCTCAACTTTGTTTTTTTACATTTTTTATAATATTTAGTATAGAAAAAGTAAAGAATATTAGGTCATTTGATTTATTGTTAATTACTGTTCTTTTTTTATAAAATGAATTAATAAAATTTGTAATAAAAAATTTAATAATAGCATGTAAATACCTTATGAATATGTTAAACTGTCGAATTATTATTCAATTTAAAAATTCGCAGATAACTGGACAGTATATCTTAAAAAATATCGAATAATTAAAGATAAAATTCAGGAGAGAAATAGTGAATTTGATAGAAAGAATTAAACCCTTAGTAGAAGAAATTGCATTTAAAAAAGTAGAGATTGATGAAGCATTATATACATCAAATTTAATTGATAGTATGGGAACAGTCGATCTTGCTATGATGTTGGAAGAAGAGTTTAATATAAAAATTGATACTAGAGATATTATAGAAAGTAATTTTGATAGTGTTAATAAATTGGCTAATTATATTAAAAGTAGGGTAAGTGAATAAACTTTTAGTAAATGTTTTATCTTTTACTTTAGCAAGCTCACTAGTTCTTGGATTATTATATTTTGGTAAAAATCAAATACTGAATTATTATGCAAAACCTTTGCAAGATTCATTAGAAAGAACTATTAGTTTACAAAGTGATTTAGAAAGTGGGAAGATTATAGTATTTGGTTCTTCTGAGCTAGTACTATACCCTAATCAAAAATTTTTACCACAAAATTATTTTAATAATGAGTTAAAATTACCATTAAGAGCACAAGGAAATGAGGGACAACAAACTTTTGTAATAATGTCTCAACTAGCAGCATGTGATAATGAAGCAGCAAGAGAACATGCAAAAATTGTAGTACTTTTATCTCCTAGTTGGTTTACAGGTGCTTATGAAAATGGATTAACGGTACCAAAATTTCTTGAATATATGTATTCAGGAATGATGAATAAACTTTATTTTCAAAGTGATGCTGAGGATAAGTATAGAAATTTAATTAGCGATTACGTACAAAAAAACTTATCTTTAATAAAAGATCCAAGTTTTATATATAAATATCCTTTGGATGTATTAGAAAAGAACTATTTAGATAATGAAATTAAAAAAATACTAATTCAATCTTTTGATAATAAAGATATAAATCCAGAACTTATTAAGTATAAGAATCCAAAATTAGATTATGATAGTTTAAGAGCAGAAGCTAATAGAGTCGAACTCTCATCTACAAATAATATTTATGGAATTAATAATGAATATTATACACAAAATGTAGCTGGACAAGTTAAAAAAGGAAACTTTCCTTTTGGTATTATGATACTTCCAGATTTAAATAGAAATCAAGAGTATCAAGATTTTTTAGTCTTACTTGATTTACTAAAAAATTATAAAAACAAACCACTTTTTGTAATGCAAGATTTACATCCATACGTCTTTGCAAATAATAGAGAAGATGCAAATAAGCTTATGCTAACAATAAAATCAAAAGTACTGGAACATGATTTTGAATACTTAGATATGTGGACATATAAAAAAGAAGATTATGTAATGGGAACTTTAACAGATATTGTTCATATGGGTGAGTTAGGTTGGATTAAAATTAATCAAAAAATTATTGATTTTTTCATGAATGAAAAGGAAAATAAATGAAGTATTTTTTTAGTAAATTCTTAATTTATTTATTATTAATTATTGGTTTTACATTTATTCTTATAGATAATAATATCGATGATTTAAGTGGTGATGATGTTGAATCAACTGTTAAATTTGTTTATGAGGCCTTTTAATGGGAAATGTTTTGCCTTTTTCTGGAATTGATTTTTTTGTTTTATTTTTTGGATTTGTTTTATTTTTGTATTTATTTAAAAATATTTTAGTTAAATTTGTCTCTTATTCAACGGTTTTATTTATAGCCGTTGTATTATACATAACCTTTTTTATACCCCATGCGGATAAAATATTATTTTTCCTTTTATATGTTTATACAATTTATTGGATATTTGTGTCAAATAAATATCATGAAATACTATTTCCTATGATATTAGTTGCAGTACCTATGATAATACATAAATTTGATATTTCTCCTTTTTTTAAGATTTTAGGAATATCATATATAACATTTAGAACAATTCAAGCAATTGTTGATAGTCACAATTATGGAAAGTTATCTTTTATTGAATTTACTTCCTTTTTATTATTTCCAACAACGCTATTAGCAGGTCCAATTGATAGATCATATAGATTTCAAGAAGATTTAAAAAAAGGTTATGAAAATTTAACTTTTTCTAATATTGGAAAAGGTTGGGATATTTTATTAATTGGAGTATTATTTAAATTTATTTTTGCAGAGTGTGTAAATAAATTTTGGCTTATACCTATTGATGAAAACAGTGTTGTTCTTCTTGATATGATAAATAGTGCATACTCTTATACCGTTTATTTATTCTTTGATTTTGCAGGATATAGTGCAATGGCTGTTGGTTTGAGTATTATGATTGGAATAAATGTTCCTATGAATTTTAATCATCCATATTTAGCTCCAAATCCACAAGATTTTTGGAGAAGATTTCATATTACTTTAGGTTCATGGTTAACGGATTATTTCTTTAAACCTTTATATAAATATTTACATAATTTTAATATTTTAAAAGGCAGAAGATTATTGATACAAAATCTTGCAATTATAGCTACTTTTTTACTTATGGGAATGTGGAATGGTTTTACTTGGTATTTTATTTTTAGTGGTTTTTTATTTGGTATTTACTCAGCTATTCACAATATATATGTTGTATATGTAAAAAAAGGTGGATATGATTATTTTACATTTTTCCCAGATATTATAGCTTTAAATTTAAAACGATTTTTGATGTTAAATGGTGCAATTTTGGCACTTTATTTTTTTAGTGGGAGAGTTCCTGTATGAGATTTGATTTAGAGTTATTAGATTTTGTTGAATGTGATAAAGATTCAAATAAATTAGCCATATGTGCAAGCGATAAAGATTTAACTTGGGATGAATTTAAAAATGAAGTTGAAAAACTAAAAATTGAAATTTCAAAATATAACTTACCAAAAGGTCATCCTGTAGTTATTTATGGACATAAAGAAGCTAAGTTTATAGTAAGTATGACTGCTTGTATGAGTTTGGGCTTACCTTATATTCCAGTTGATACTATTTATCCAAAAGAGAGACTTCACAAAATTGTAAATATATTAAGTTCTAC
>CBFHMY010000047.1:3675-11699 GCA_965657055.1 uncultured Aliarcobacter sp.
TTGGGCTTACCTTATATTCCAGTTGATACTATTTATCCAAAAGAGAGACTTCACAAAATTGTAAATATATTAAGTTCTACACTTATTATTAATACAATTGAAAATGTTTTAGATTTTAATAAAGATAATATAAATACTTCATATCATTTAGATGACCCAATTATATATATTATATTTACATCAGGAAGTACAGGTGAGCCAAAAGGTGTTCAAATAACACAAAACTCAATATTAGATTTTAATACTTGGTTGAATTCAGATTTTAAATTCTCAAAAGATAGTGTTTTTATGAATCAAGCACCTTTTAGTTTTGATTTATCTGTATATGAACTTATTGGATTCTTATCATTTGGTGGAACTATTATTTTAAATAGTAGAGAAGAACTTGAAAATCATATTGAATACTTTGAACGACTAAAAAAATATAACTGTAATACTTGGGTATCAACTCCATCATTTATTAGTAAATATTTGCTTTCATCTGAATTTACAAGTAATGATATAAAAAGCTTACAAACTTTCCTATTTTGTGGAGAAGTATTACCTGCTATGACAGCAAAAAGAATTTTAAATAGTTTTCCAAACTCAAAAGTTCTTAACACTTATGGGCCAACAGAAGCTACGGTTGCAACTACTTTAGTGGATATTACACCTGCTGTTATTGAAAAGTATTCAAAAAGTTTACCAGTTGGATATGTAAAAGCAAATACAATAATAAATCTATTAGATAAAGATAGTGAAAATGTGGGAGAAATAGAAATAGTTGGGGATAATGTTTCTATTGGATATTTTAAAAATGAAGAATTAAATAGCCAAAAATTTGAAGTAAAATATGAAAAAAGAAGTTTTAGAACGGGAGATTTTGGATATTTTGAAGATGATATGCTTTTTTTTGCAAATAGAAAAGATGAGCTAATAAAACTTCATGGATTTAGAATAGAAATAGGTGAAATTGATAAAGAATTTACAAATAATAAAAAAATAAATGAATCAATCACAATTCCTTTAAAAAGAGGAACAGAAGTAGTAAAATTAATTACTTTTATTATTATAAATACTCAAATTGACATTGAAGAATTAAAAAAAGAAATATCAGAAATACTTCCATATTATATGATTCCATCTGATATTGTAGTTCTTGATAAATTTCCATATAATACAAATCATAAAATTGATAAAAATCAATTAATTGAAATTTATAGGGGCCTATAAAGCAATATCTTTTATATTGGACTCTTATTCTATTTAAACTAAGAAAAGGTCATTAAAGGCCTTTTCTTTTCCTCAAACACCTTAAAAACTCTGAGCTTAATAAATTAATCAACTCTTCTTTCAATAAAACTTTTTATGATAAAATTTAAACCATAAGTAAAATTGATTATAATAAAAAATCAGGTATTAATTTTAAGAAAAAAATAATTAAGTTTTTTGTCCCTGAATTTTAAGGAAAAAATATGAATAAAATAAAACAAAACTCTCAAACCATAGAAACTCTTGATGACCTAGCAAAATTAGTAGACTACTCTTTAATGAATACTCTAAATAGCGACCCACAAGCTAAAGCTAATGGAATAGATCATTCTCCAAGAGAAGTTTTTTCAGGTCACTATGTTCCTGTTAATCCAACGCCAATTAATGAACCTTTATATATAGCACACAGTAAAAACTTATTTAAAGAATTGGGTTTTGCAGATTCTTTGGCAAAATCACCTGCTTTTGTTAGTATGTTTTCAGGTGATATTTCAAATGTTCCCAAACCTATGAGCAAAAATGGCTGGGCATGTGGATATGCTCTTTCTATATATGGAACTGAATATAATCAACAATGCCCCTTTCAAACAGGAAATGGATATGGCGATGGTCGAGCAATATCAGTTCTTGAAGCAGTTCTTAATGGTAAACGTTGGGAAATGCAGTTAAAAGGTGGTGGTAGAACACCTTATTGTCGTGGTGCTGATGGTCGAGCAGTATTAAGGTCAAGTATTCGTGAGTTTCTTGCTCAAGAGCATATGCATGCACTTAATATACCCACATCACGCTCTTTGAGTTTATTCACTTCTAAAACAGAAAAAGTAAAAAGACCTTGGTATTCAGAGGGTACTTATTCAAAAGATCCAGATATGATGGTATCCGAAGCTGTTGCAATTAGTACTCGTGTTGCACCATCGTTTATTCGAGTAGGGCAAGTTGAACTTTTTGCTCGTCGTGCTCGAGAGAAAAAAAACCCACTAGCAATGGAAGAACTTGAAAAAATTGTATTACACTTAATTGATCGTGAGTACAGTGATCTTATTGATAAAAATTTAACTACTGCAGAAAAAATAGTTTTACTGGCTGTTGAGTTCCGTAATCGACTTACATCCCTTGTTGCAAACTGGATTCGTGTTGGATTTTGTCAAGGTAATTTCAATAGTGATAACTGTGCAGCAGGAGGATTTACCCTTGATTATGGTCCTTTTGGATTTTTAGATGTATTTGATCCATCTTATCAATCATGGACAGGAGGAGGACGGCATTTCTCATTTTTAAATCAGCCAGCAGCAGCTGAACGTAACTTTAATTCATTTTACACAGCCCTAAAGGTATTATTAGCATCAAATGAGAATTATTTACTTCAACTTGAAGAAATTAGAAATAGCTTTTCAAAAGTAATGCAAACACAAATAGAAAAGATGTGGGCTTCTAAGCTTGGACTTGATACTTTTGATGCAGAATTATGGAATGAGCTTGAAACTCTTATGATAGAAACTTCTGTTGATTATACAATCTTTTTTAGAGAGCTTTCAAATATACCTGAGAGTATTGATTCACTTAAAAAAAGTTTTTATAAAGATATAAGCAGTGATGAGAACTTGGAAAAACATTGGTCTCAATGGCTAAAAAAATGGAAATCTCTTATTAATACAAGTAATCAATCATCTGAAAAACTATCACAACAAATGAAACTTATAAATCCAAAATATACTTTAAGAGAGTGGTTTTTAGTACCTGCTTATCAGTTGGCAAAAGTTGGAGATTATTCTTTAATTGAAGAATTACAAGAAATTATGATAAATCCATATGGTGAACAGTCAAAAGAAGTAGAAGAAAAATATTATAGATTAAAACCATCTCAATTTTTTGCAGTTGGTGGTATATCACATGTTAGCTGCTCATCGTAGTTTTAATAAAATTTATAATCGCTTAGTGAAGCTATAAATATAGCTTCTTAAGTTGGTCTCTCAAATAAATTTTTGAATAAAAAGTTTCTGTAAAGTGTATTATATTACCCTTGGAAAATATTTACCATATTCCTTTTTATTTGAAGATAAATTTAAAATCTCAAATATCATACCTATTGTAAGTGAAATAGTAAATATTTTTTTTAAATCAACATCAAATATGAAATATAATATAAATCCAATGATGTACCCTATTAAAATTATATCAAACAAACTTAACATGATATTCCCAATTAAATTAATTAGATTATTAAGAATATTCATCTTAGATAAAGTATCAATTATAATAACACTTAAAACAGAATATAGTGCAAATGGTATTACTTCAATATTATAATTAAAATAGTAACTTAAACCACAAAAATTAATAAATAACATTATTGAAACAAAAAAAATACCTATCATTATTCTTATCCTTTAATTGAATATTTTTTATTATATCATTCAAATGACTCTCAAATGACTCTTTTTTGATAAAATTAGAAAAAAATAAGAACTTATGGATTCATAAAAAATTATTTAAATAATAATACATTGGTTATAGCATTATAAATAAATTTAATTACTAAAAATATACATTGAAACTTATTAGAAAGTTAAATATAAAAATTATTTAAGGATTCACATCATGGTTTTTTGTTAATGATAACATATGCGAAATGACATAAATATTTTCTTTAGATTTTTTGTATAAGCTTATTGTTAGATTTAATTGTATTAATAAGTGGTACCAGTGACCGGACTCGAACCGGTATGCCTTTCGGCAGTCGATTTTGAGTCGACCAAGTCTACCATTCCATCACACTGGCACTTTTTAAGTGTGGAAGTATATATGAAACAATATTAGAGAATGATTAATAATAGTATTTAAGAATTATTTTCTAAGCTTTCTTATTAAAATTTATCCCAAAAATAAATTATAAAACCAAGCCAAATAAAAAAAGTTATAAATATACTAATAATAACTCCAAAAGCTGCAATATCCTTTGCTTGTTTTGCTAGTATGTGGTATTCTTCTTTTATTAAATCAACAATTTTTTCAATAATAGTGTTAAATATTTCTGCAATTAGAGGAATAAATAAAGAAGCAAATAAAAATACTTTAGCCCATAATGGATAGGGTAGAAAAAAAAGTATTATTGTAAAAAGAATAAAAAATAAAATTTCTATTTTAAAAGACTCTTCTTTTAGTATATCTTTTGCTCCGTTTATTGCATATATAAAATTATTTTTTATAGAATATTTCGGTTTCATTTTTTAGTCCTTTGTTGTAGAAGAAAATTAGATATATGGAACTAACCCAAATTAATCCTAGTCCTATACCTGCAATTATATCACTTAAATAATGAACACATAAATATACTCTAGTAAATGAAATTAACAAAGGAAAACTAATACAAATACCTAAAAAAAGTTTTTTGTATTGCATTTTATCTTTAAAAATTAAATATAAACTAAGAGCTAAAGTTGTTGAAAGTGTTGCATGTCCTGAAGGAAAAGAATAACCACTTATTTCTATTAATTGTGAAAGAGGTCTTTCTCTTTTTATTATTTCTTTGATTAATAAAAATAATATGCCATTTCCTATTATTGAAATACAAAAAAATATCATTTGGGTATATAACTTATAATAGTTAAGTAGTAATAAGATTATTATAACGATGGAGATTAATTGATAAATATTATTTATAGAAGATATAAAAATCATAATATTGTTTAAGAAAGGTGTATATAAATTTGGTATATGCTCATAAATCCATGTATCAATTTTTGTTATAAGTTCTAAATTTATTACATCCTCAGTCATTTTACAGAATAAATATATACTAAGTATGTTTAACAAAACTAAAATAAACTTATCTTTTTTAAAAAAATTTAACATCTAGAATTCTTTCTATATTAAGTAAATCTGAGCATAAAAAAGAGTGCAAAAAAAAATGGACAGAAACAAAAGCTTCTACCCATTTTTTTAAAATACAAGTATTTGTATTTTAAGAAGTAAAAATATACTTATTTAGCTGCAACAGCTTCTTTAAGAGCTTTTCCAACTTTGAATTTTGCAACAGTAGTAGCTGGTACATTAACAGTTTTGTCAGTACCTGGAACTTTTGCAGTTCTTGCTGCTCTATCAGCTGTAGCAAATGTACCAAATCCGATAAAGCTTACAGTTTCTTTTTTCACTAAAGTTTCTGTAATTGTATCTAATACTGCATCAACAGCACCTTTTGCGTCTTTTTTCGATAAACCAGCTTTAGCTGCAACTGCGTCAATAAATTCTGCTTTGTTCATGGATGAACTCCTTATTTAAAATTAAATTGAGAAAACTTTATAGTATTTAAGCTTTATAGTAGCTAAAACTAGGGGCTTTAATGGAAAATATGTGTTAAAAATAATAAAAAATGACTTTTTTTTAATCAAAAGAGCTTTTTATGCTTAAAAGTCTACATGAATTTTCTAAAATTGCTATCTTTTTTACTAGCTCATGAATGTCTCTATCATAGACATAAGTACCAATTCCTTTGATAATCATGATGTTGTTTTCGGATTCTTTTAAGTATTTTGTAATTTCTAGAGCATTTCTTTTATACCAAGTTGAAAAATCGCCTGGATTATATACTGAAATTTCTCCAAAAGTGGTTTTCCCAAAAAAATCTTCAAGAACTATTTTATTATGGTTTAGTGTATATGCTGTAGTATAAATTGGCATACCAAATGCAATATATTTTGCTTCATGAATATTTGCATAAATTGTTGCATGGATATCAGATTCCATACTTGCTATATTCCATCTATAATCTTGTTTATTAATATTTAAAGAGCAAAATGATTTTTCATCCATTCTGTCAAATATTGCATCACTTGTATTAATCATAAAGCTATGTTCATCTTGTTTTGCAGAAATTGCACCATGATAAATACCAAAGAAATTTTTACTAAACATTGTTAATGATAGGTCTGCTAATATTTTTACAGTATCTTGATCAACCATTTTAAAAGCCTTAAATATATTTTTGGATATTATATACTAATTTAAATAAGGACCGTTTTAATGAATATCCCCCACATACCTGTTTTATATAAAGAGACATTAGAAGCCTTCGAAAATATAAATGATGGTTATATAATAGATTGTACAACAGGATTTGCAGGTCATAGTAGTGGATTACTAAGTTCAAATAAAAATGTAAAGTTAATTTGTAATGACCAAGATGATGAAGCTTTGGCTTTTTCTAAGAAAAGATTAGAAGAATTTTCTTCAAGAGTTACTTTTAATAAAGGTAATTTTGAACATGTTATTGATACTTTTAAAGAGTATGAAATTAGAGGAGTTTTAGCTGATATTGGAGTTTCATCTTTGCAACTTGACAAACTAGAACGTGGTTTTGGCTTTGAAAGTGATACTTTAGATATGAGAATGAATCAAAATCAAGCTTTAGATGCAGCAACTGTTGTAAATACATATTCACAAGATGAACTTGAAAGAGTTTTTAAAGAGTGTGGTGAAGTAAGGGAATATAAAAAAGTAGCATCTTTGATAGTAAATAATAGACCATTTACAAGTGCAAAAGAGATCTCAGAACTTCTTTCTAAAAAAATGTCAAAGGGTAAAATTCATCCAGCGACTCTTCCTTTTCAAGGAATTAGAATTGAAGTTAATGATGAACTAGGTGTTCTTGAAAGGTTGTTTGATTCTTTAGAAAATGCTAAATTTGAGAATTGTATTGTAGCAATAATCTCTTTTCACTCATTAGAAGATAGAATTGTTAAAAATTATTTCAAAAAATGGACGAAATCATGTATTTGCCCAAGTGGAGTTTTTAGATGTGAATGTGGAAATAATCACGCTTTAGGAAAGATTATTACAAAAAAACCTATAATTCCAACAAACGAAGAAATTAAACAAAACCCAAGAAGTAGAAGTTCAAAATTAAGGATATTTAAATTTGATTAATTTAACTGCAAAAAACTCTCTTATAATAGTATTTGTATTACTATTCTTTGCATTATTTTTATATTTCCCGAAAATATATTTAAGAAGTAATATTTATTATATTAGTAAGGATATAAATAAACTTTATGCCCATTATATTTCTTTACAAGAAGAAAATACCTTCTTAGCTCAACAGTTAGAAGATATGAAGTTTAAGAATCAAATTATAGATTCTTTATTGTTTAATCCTTTAGACTCTAAAAAATGATAAAAAGCTTAATAGAGTTTTCTTTACGAAAACCTCTTTTAAATCATTTTATACTACTTTTTGTATTTTTATTAGCTACTTTTTCTTATTTTAAAATACCAAAAGAGATCTTTCCTCCATCTGCTATGGATGCTATTACTATTAGTGGATTTTACACAGGAGCAAGTTCTGAGCTTCTTGATAAAATTGCTGTTAGTGAAATTGAGGATGAACTATTAGGTCTTAGTAGCGCTGATACAATTTCTTCAACTATCAAGAATGGAAGTTTTTCCATAAAAATTGATTTAAAAGAAGGCTATAAAGCAAAAGAAGAAATCGATGATGTAAAAGATATTGTTACAAAAATAAAAACAAATCTTCCCTCAGACATGGATGAACCAACAGTAAAAGCTGTAGAGTTTTCTTTCCCATTAATTACAGTTGCTGTTTATACTAAAAATAAAGACTCAAAAGAGTATTTAATTGAAATTGCAAAAGAAGTAAAATCAAGAGTAATGCAATTAAAAGATTTATCACAAGTTACAGTTCTAGGTGAAAGTGATAAAGAGCTATTAATGACTCTTAATAATGAAAAAATAAATGCTTATGGCTTAGAAAAAACAGT
>CBFHMY010000047.1:11797-17222 GCA_965657055.1 uncultured Aliarcobacter sp.
TTCTAGGTGAAAGTGATAAAGAGCTATTAATGACTCTTAATAATGAAAAAATAAATGCTTATGGCTTAGAAAAAACAGCTGTAATAAATGCTCTTTCATCTTTGAGTTCAATTTTTCCAATTGGAATGATAAAAGATGTATCAACTCATTATTATCTATCTACTTTTAATGGTGAAAAAGATATTGAAAAACTGAAAAATACTTTAATAAAAATTAATGGAAAATCAATATATTTAAAAGATGTTGCTGATATAAAATTTACTTTAGGAGATATTGCTGATATCTCTCATTTTAATGGAAACACAAATATTGCAGTTGGAATAAATAAAGGTACTCAAGGTGATGCTATTGAGCTTGTAAAGCAAATAAAACAAATCACAAAAGAGTTTGAAAGTAAATATACAAACTTGGAGTTTGATACTTATATAGATACTTCAATTTGGATTAAAAATAGACTTAATACAGTTGTTTCAAATATAGTTTTTGGTTTAGTTTTACTTTTTATTGCATTATTTATTTTTATAAATTTAAGAATTGCAATTGTTATTGCTATTGGAATTCCTACTTCATTTATGATAGGTTTAATAAGTGCTGAATATTTGGGTTATAGTTTAAATATGCTTTCTCTCTTAGGAGCTTTAATTGCTCTTGGAATGCTTGTTGATGAAGCTATTGTTGTTGGTGAAAATATTTATAGACACCTCGAAATGGGAAAAGATAAGTTTACAGCAGCAAGGGATGGTGCTTTAGAAATGTATCCAGCTGTTTTAACAGCAACTGCTACAACTATATTTGCTTTTTTACCAATACTTTTAATGACAGGAGAAGTAGGTAAGTTTATGCAAATACTTCCTATTATGATTAGTATTTTACTTTTATCTTCCCTTCTTGAAGCTTTTTTCTTTTTACCTTTACATGCAAAAGATATTTTAAAAGTAACACCCAGTGAGAAAAAATCACATAAGATTTGGGAATTTAATTATAAACTTTATGGAAATGTTTTAGAGTTTTTATTAAGAGGAAAATATATTGCCATTATAGTGATGGTATCACTTATTTTTCTAGGTTCTTATCTTATATTTAAAACTCAGAAATTTAGATTTATGCCTTCTTTTGACTCAACTCAAGTATATATTACAGGTTCAGTAGGAGTTGGAAAAAAGATAGAACAAACAGAAGAATTAGTATTTGAACTTGAAAAAAAGATGTTAAATTCACTTGATTTTAAAAATAGTATAAATTCTGTTAGTTCAGTTATAGGAATGAAACTAGATGGTAAAAACATGCCCCATTATGAAGAGTTTTATTTCCATGTTTTTGTAAATTTACATGAAAGGGCAGCTGAAAACTTTTTTGAGAAATATATAAATCCATATTTATCTCCTAAATATGATGATTCAAATATGATAAGAGAAGTTAGTGCTCAAGATGTGGAAGAACAGCTAAAACAAATTTTAGATCCATTTATAAAATCAGATAAATTTGATGAGTTAAAAGTATTTGTTCCACAAACGGGAATTGTAAAAAATGATGTAGAAATTGCAATTTCTGGTAAAAAAGAAAATACTGCAACTGCAGTAAAAAAATTAAAAGAGAGTTTAGCAAAAGTTGAAGGTGTTTCAAATATTGCAGATGATTTAATTGTTGGAAATTATGAATTGAAATTTAAAGTAAATTCTTATGGATATGATTTAGGAATTACAGAAGAGACTATTTTAAATCAATTAAGACCTTTTTATTTTAAAGGAACTTATTCTAAGATGTTCGATAATAAAGGAATTATTGATATTGTTTTTGAAAGTAAACATAAGGATATTTTAGAAAGTTTAAATACTTTTACAATAAATACTAACACTAATCAAAAAGTTTTATTAAAAGACGTTGTAGATTTTATAAAAGTTCCTTCATATTCTCAAATTTTTAAAGAGAACAGTGAACAAATAATAAGTGTAACTGCATCATTAAGTAAAATCACTTCAACTGAACTTTTTGAAAAAATAGATAATGAAATAAAAGAGTTAAGACGTGATGTTAAGCTAGTAATAAAAGGTGAACAAGAAGAGAATGAAAAAGTTCAAAGAGAAATGACTCAAGCGGCTTTAATAGCTATTGTTTTAATATTTATGGCTCTCATTTGGATGTTTGATTCTATTGTTAAACCTTTGATTATATTAAGCACAATTCCTTTATCAATTTTAGGAGTGCTAATAGGGCATGTAATTATGGATATAAATATTTCAATGCCAAGTTTAATAGGAATGGTAGGACTCTCAGGTGTTATTGTAAATGATGGAATTATTATGATGGATTTTATAAAAAAATCAAAAAATTTATCTGAATTATTACACTATTCAAAAATGAGATTAAGACCTATTTTATTAACATCAATTACTACTGTTTTAGGACTTGGAACATTGATATTTTTCTCTTCAGGACAAGCTTTGATTTTACAACCCATGGCTGTTTCTTTAGGTTTTGGTATTATTTGGGCTACGGTGTTAAATCTTTATTATGTGCCAATGCTTTATAGAATAATTTATTTAAGAAAAAGTGTTGATTAAAATTGATTTGAAGTTTGTTTAAAAAGAAGAAAAGCTTTAGAATTTTAAATTCTAAAGCTTATAAATTCTAAAGCTTATAATATAACTATTCCTGTAACTCTACCTAAGATATTGTTGTCTTCATCGAAATCTTTCATACCTTTTCCTGGTTCTAATGTTGTCACTGAAGCTTTTCCAACAATATGTCTATATTTGTTCCCTGAGCTATCTTTTAGTCTTACACTCCACATATTATGAGCAACAAGTGGTTCATCGTTTTTAACACCAATATAAAGCATTATATGGCCTTTTAAATATACTAATGTAGAAAATGGTACACCATTTTCTTTAATAAATTTTTTCTTTTCATCAATACTTAGTTTTGATACATCAAGAAGTTTACCATTAGTAGTTTGTGCTTTTGAATTTCTATGTAAGAATTTTCCAAAAGGTGCAAAATAATCTTGTGTGAAACTTGAACAATCTCTATTGTTTAATAATCCACCCCAACCATAAGCCTCGTCTAAAAGTTGAGTCATGATTTTTATTCTATTTTCACTATTAAAAGCCAATGGCATAGCTTCTACTTCATCCTCTTGTAAATCTATATATGAAATAAGAGCATTTTGATTTCCATCATTTTTTGCTATGATAAATTTATTTCCATTTTTTGGGAAAATTGTTGCAACTTTTACATACTCTCTAAAAATAGGGTCATAAATTGGAAATTTCTCTTTTATTGAAATATAATAATTAGATGTTTTAAATTTATTTATAAAGTCTTCACTAACAAATGCCAGATTTCCTATTTCAATCCAACCTCCTACTGTACTTGACTCAATATAAGCCCAAGCTCTATCTTTTGAAAGATGAGAAACCATAATAGGAGTGTTTAGTTTAATCAAAGAGTTTTGATTATAATCAAAAGGAAACCCTTCACCTGGTTTTGTTGGGTCATAAAACATTACAGAATTTGTAGGAAGTACTCTAACATTTGTATTTTTAAGTGTAATTGCTTTTTTTACAAGTGTATTATATTCATCAAAATTAGAATTATTTATTTGTTTATCAAACCATTCAGGAGTAGCTAATTGGTGGTTTTCTAAGTATACTTTTCTATTTTTATAAGATTGTCCCCACATTGCTTCTATTTTAGGGTAAGAAACTTTTTTTGCATTCCAAGGTATGAAGTATTTATCAAAGAAATCTTTTGAAGCCTCATTTTGGTTTATAAAGTTATCATTTGCAGTTTGTGAAAGTTCTATTATATCACTTGCTTTTGGTTGTATTACTGAGGGTTCTTTCATAGAACAAGCAGTAAATAAAATAGTTGATAAACAAATAAGAGATAGTTGTTTAAATATTTTTGTCATTTTTCCCCTTTTATTAAGTTAAGAATTTTTTTTGTGATTGTAGCATCTTTTTATTTTGTCTAAAATTATTATATTCTTAATTTAGTAATTTATAGATATAGTAAATAAAAAATTAGGAACAAACGTGTATAAACTTTCTATTAACAAAGAGCTATTTTCTAATATTTTGTTAAAAAAAATTAATATTTTAGAAAAACAAAATAATAATTATTGGAAAAAAGAGTTACTAGAACCTACTATATTAGATGATAAATTAACTTATACCATAAAACAATTCGATAAATTACAAATAACAAATGGTTTGGGAAAAGATCAACCTCAGTTGATTGTGGAGTGTAAGAAAGTTGATTATAATATAGAAGATGGATGTTTTGAATTTTATTTGGGAAAAATACTTGAGCAAAAAAATATAAATGTTGTTGAAGATGAAAAAGACATTATAATAAAACAGTTGTTAGAAGAGAGAGAAAAGTTACTTGAAATGTTACATTTAAAAAAATAGTCAGAGTTTTAACTCTAACTATTCTAATAAAGAATTATCAGAAATTATTTTCCGATTTGGTCAGCAATAGCTTGAATAGATGCATCATCTAAACCTTTAACTTGTCCAACCATTAAACCTTTCATAGCTCCACCATAAGTTCCATCTTGGTAACCTTTTAATGAAGCAACAATTTCAGCTTTAGTCATATCTTTAATTATTTTTGATTTTCCTAATGCAGCTTTTTCACCATTTGCACCGTGACATGCAGAACATTTAGCATAAGGGTTAGCAAAAGCAACACAAGCTGTTAATAAAGAAGCAGCGATAATAATTTTTTTCATGATAGATCCTTTTTTTTATATTAGGATAATTGTATTAGAATTTTCTTTAAAAGTTATTGACTTCGGTCAATAAAATTAATTTTTTTGGTAGAAAATAACCAAAAGGTTATTTTCTACTTAGTTTTAAGTTCTTTTTTTAATTCTTCTTTATTGATTTTATTTTTATCAGAAGGAATTAAAGGCAGAGATTTTTTATAAATAATTTTTGAAGGAAGCATATATGACGCTAAATGATTTTTTAACTCGAATAAAATTTCACTTGAATTTAATTCACTAGTTCCACTATAAACTAATACAATTTCTTCTTCAATCTCTTCATTTTCTATTGAAAAAACAGCACATTGATCAATTGAAGGGAAAATGTTATCTATAACTGATTCTATTTCATAAGGATTTACTCTAAAACCTCTAGTCTTAATCATATCATCTTGTCTTGATACAAAATAAAAATATCCTTCTTCATCTTTATAAACAAAATCACCTGTTTTTACAACTATTTCATCTCTTAATTGACCTTCAAGATTAATTGCATTTTTTAATATATCAATTGATTTAAATCTTTGCTCTGTTTCTTTTGGGGCATTCCAGAAACCTTTGTAAATATATCCACCCCTATGAATTAATTCACCCACAACTCTTGGAGCACATTGTTTCCCATTTTCATCAATAACATATAATTCAACATCA
>CBFHMY010000048.1:0-17200 GCA_965657055.1 uncultured Aliarcobacter sp.
GCTTTACTCTTCATATCTAGAATATAAGTTTCAGCTTCTGGATCATTTTTAAAAACTAATTTTCTATAAACATCAGCAGCAGTTGAACCATTAAATAAAAATTTAACATAATTTTTTATTTTTTTATTTGTTGATGTACTGTCTACTATTTTCATATAAGCAGGATCATAATTAGTATGAGTAACAAAGAAGTTAGAGGTTACCCCTCCTTCTCCTGAATTAATTGGAAAGCCCCCAATTTGTGAACCTTGAACAAAAGCACGTGTTCCTTCGGGAGAAATAGAACCATCACTCATAGCAGATCGAGCAATTATACTTTTTGCTGTATAAGGTTTTTTTCTTCTTTCTCCAAAAGTTACTTCGAATTTATTTTCAACCTCATCATCATTTAAAACAATATTTGCATGTCTAATCATAAACTTTGGTTTTGGTAAAGGCTGAGAAGGAGAAAATGAAGCATAATTAGGTAAATCTCTAGCTGCTTTATAAACCCAATCAAGTTTATCTTTTGATTCATAAAATTTTTCATCACCAAAATATTGTCTAAAAGGTTCTCTAGCTTCTTCAAATACATATCTTAATCTTCCTATAATTGGATAATTAACAAGTAACTGATGTTCTCTTTGTACATACTTATCATGAATATACCAAGCAACCATTATAATCGCAAAAATAATCCAAAACTCTTCCCAAAATGTAAAACTTTCTAAAAAACTCATTTCATTCCTTTTTGCTTGACACTAATAATCCGCTTAAAATTATCAATAGTATACCAAAAACTATTGAAATACTAGGAAAACTATCCCCTAGTATTAGTCCCAAAATTATTGAAAAAAGTATGTTACTATAAGAAATAGTTCCAATAATTCCAGCTTTTGCACAGGCATATGCTTTTGTCATATAAATTTGGGCAAAAGTAGCGAAAATACCCAATAAAATAATATATATCCAATCATTAGCTTGAGGCATTACAAAGATACCCAACATAAAATCTAAAGACTCATTTGAATAAAAACTTGAAACTATCATTAAAATCAAAGGTCCAATTGTTCCGATAGTCATAAATGATAAAACTATAGCTCTTGAATCATAATAGTTTCTAAGTTCTCTTACTGATGTATAAGCAAGAGCAGCCCCAACTCCGGATAGGATTCCTAAATAATCTGTTTTTTCTAAAGAACTTCCATCAAATTCTGTTATAAATACAATTCCAATGAAACCTATAAAAACTCCAAGCCAACCTTTTATTCCCAGTTTTTCTTTTAACAAGAAATATGCAATTATAGCTGTAAAGATTGTAGATGTTTTTGAAAAAGTCATTGCTTCCCCAAGTGAAATTTCTGCAATATTGTAAAAGAAAAATAATAAAGCTATAAATCCAGCTATTCCCCTAAATACTAACAGCCAAAATTTACCACCAATTTGTTTTAAAGGGGAATTGTATATTGATATTAAAATTAAAAAAACTCCGAATATATTTCTAAAAAAAACAACTTCAACTGAACTCATTGAATCACTAAGTTCTTTTGCAGCAGCTCCCATAAATGCAAACAACATAGAGGCATAAAGCATATATTGAATACCTTTATTTACTTGATTTTCCATAAAATCCTTTCATTATAAAATGGCAATTGTATTTATAATCCTATTAAAAAAAGATTATTAAGACTTTTCATTTTAAAGCTTCTTTTGGATATGATAATAGCTTTATATAAATATTTGTAGGGGTAACATGGAATACTTAAAAATTGTTGGGGGAAAAGATATTTCTGGAAGCGTAGAAATATCAGGAGCAAAAAATGCAGCTCTTCCTTTAATTGCTTGTACTATTTTAGGAAAAAATGAAATAACAATTGGAAATTTACCCAATGTAGTTGATATTAATACATTTTTAAAACTTATCAAAAAACTTGGTGGGGATTTTACAAAAGATTCAAAAACTAATACGGTGAAGATCAATACTTCAACAATAAATAATACAACAGCAACTTATGATATTGTAAAAACTATGAGAGCATCTATTTTAGTTTTAGGACCAATACTAGCTAGATTTGGACACTGTGAAGTTTCCCTTCCAGGTGGTTGTGCAATTGGTCAAAGACCTGTTGATTTACACCTAAAAGCATTAGAGCAAATGGGTGCAAAGATAGAAATTCTTCATGGTTATATTAAAGCAACTGCTCCAAATGGACTTAAAGGTGCAAAAATAGTATTTGATAAAGTTACTGTTGGTGGAACTGAAAATACAGTAATGGCAGCAGCATTAGCCCATGGAACTACTACAATAATAAATGCAGCAAAAGAGCCTGAAATCGTACAACTTTGTGAAGTAATAGCAAACTCAGGTGTAAATATTCAAGGTATTGGAACTTCAAAAATCATTATTGAAGGAACTGGACAAAAACTACTTGATATAAAACCTTTTGATGTAATTCCTGATAGAATTGAAGCTGGAACTTATATGTGTGCCGCTGCAATTAAAAATCAAAAATTAAAAATAGATAAGGTTGTTCCTTTACATTTAGAAGCAATTATCTCAAAACTTGAAGAAATGGGTTTTGAAGTTTTACAAGATGAAAACAGCGTTACAATTCTTCCTACAAATGAAATTAAACCTGTAAATATAATTACAACAGAATATCCAGGATTCCCAACAGATATGCAAGCTCAATTTATGGCATTAGCAACTCAAGCAAATGGAACTAGTACTATTGATGAAAGATTATTTGAAAATAGATTTATGCATGTTAGTGAACTTTTAAGACTTGGAGCTGATATTCATTTAAATGGAAACACTGCAACAATAAATGGTAAAAGTGGAACACTAAATGGAACAGATGTTATGGCTACAGATTTAAGAGCTTCATCTGCTTTAGTTCTTGCAGCTCTAGTAGCACAAGGAGAAACAAATATTCATAGAATTTATCACCTTGATAGGGGTTATGAAAACCTTGAAGGAAAGTTATCTAAAATAGGTGCAGATGTAAAAAGGTTTACAGAATAGGACATTTTTTTAATGATAAGTATAAAAATCACATACTTATCATTTTTTTTAAGTATAAATTAAATAAAATCTAACTAATTACAAAAAAGGCTACTATTAATGAAACTAGAAATCTCTTTATTCAAATTTGATAAAAACTCAGACTATTTACCATACTATACAAAACATTTTTTGAAAATAGAAGATGAAAAAAATATTTTAGATATATTAAAAACTATAAACAAAACTGCAAAACTTGGCTTTAAAGATTGTGAGAATTTTGATTTAGTTATAAATGGTGTTTATGTAAAAGCATCTATTAATTTAGAAGAAATTATAGAAAGTTTTGGAAAAGAACTTACAATTGAACCTATTTCAATTAGAAGAGCAAATAATGACTTATTAATTGACGATAACGATTTTAAAGATAAAATAAAAGTTTTAAAAGCATATATTGATGAAAATGATGAAGAAAATTATTCTAAATTAAAACAATATTATTACGCTTCAAATAGTTTAAACTATAATAGCGATTACATTGGTGATTCAGTTTTAATATTTGCACATGATTTAATAGAACAAAAACCAGCATATGAAAAATATATTCTTCAATCATTAACTGAAGTTGAAATTGGTGCACAGTTTCATACTAGCTTAGAAAATAGAATTTATAATTTTGATTTATCTATTGAAGAAAAAATAATAGATATTCAAAAAAAATTAGATTTATTTGAAGAATTAGATAAACAAAATTTTAGAATCAATAAAACCCTAATTATTGACTTTGGAAACTTCGAAGATAAATATGAAATAAAACATGATTTCAAAGATTTTAATATTGCATATTATCCTTCAAAAAACAATGAAAAGACTCTAGAATTATTAGAAAAATTAAATGCAAAGATTTTAAAACTTGATACTTTAAAACTTGATTTAGCAAAAAATACATTTAATAAAAATCCAAAAATTACATATTGCGTAGCTTCAACAATATTATTAGATGCTTTTGATACAAATGCTGATTTTTTATTAGTTGATACAATAGAAGATTTCTATATATTCGATTACAATAGAAAACAAATTGAAAAAATTTCAGGAAGAGAAATTATTCTTCCAATTATTTATATAAATGAGCTACAAAAACTAGCATCAGGTAAACATGATGAAGCTAGAAAAACACTAGAAAAACATCAAGTAAATCCAGAAATAATATAATGAAAGAAATATTTTGCGATTAGAATTAGATTTTATTATTTATGCTAGTTTAATAATTGCTGCATTATTACCATTATATATTTATAGAAAAAGAATATTCCATTTTAAATACAGTGATAACGGATTTTCTTTTTTTATAAAAGACTTAAAACTGCATATGTCAGAATACTATCCAAAAGTAAAAATTGATTATTCAATAATTGAAAAAACTCAAAATGAACAAGATATAAGAGTAAGAGAAACTCTTATTGTTGAAAATATTATAGTGCAATTTTTCAATTATAAATATGAGAAAAGAACTCAAGAAACTGTACCAAAAGATAAACTTTGGGCAAGTTACATAGAAAAATCAAACTCAAATCCTAAATACCCAAATGATTGGACACAGAGAAAAGAAATATCATGGAAACGAGATAATAAATCTTGTAATAGATGTGGAAATAAAATCTCTTTAGAAGCTGCCTATACTTGTTTTGTAAGAGATATAAAAGATGGTGGAGCATACAACGTTGAGAATATTATAATCTTATGTTCTGATTGTAACAAGATTATAAATTCTTCAAATCCTAAAAGTACTATTTCTTCTCTTTCATTAAATGATTCACTAATGGTGTATGTAAAATCTTAATTAATTTAAAAGTAGTTTAGAAATATATTTTTCTTCATCTTTTAATTTACACCAATCATATTTATCACAAAATTCTATTTTAATTTGAGTATCTTTTTTTAATACTTCAACAATTTTAGCATTTATATTAGGTTCTTCTCTTATGTTTGACCTAGCAACTGCTATTGTTCTTATATTTTCTTTTTCTTTTTCATCTACAAATATTTTGTTTTTTTGTTCTTTGTTTATATCCTGAGTAATATCTTTTTTATTTTCTATTATTTTATTCTTTGATAATTCTTGCATTTGAATTTTTAAAAGTGATATTTCTTTTTTTAAATTTTCTAATTCTTCATTATTTGAATTATTTATTATAAATGGTGAATTACCTTCTGTATTTGTTACTTTTTTTTCTTTATAAATTTCATTCATAATTAACTCAACTTTTGAACTTAATTTTTTTAGCTCTTCTTCGTTTATCTCCATTTTATTTTTAGTAAAACTTACATCTTTTAAAAGTGATTCAAAACCAACCTTAAATAAAAAAAGTTCTAATTCTGAAGTTTTAACAATATTTTTATTGTCATCTTCACAAAATAAAATATTTAAACACAATATTAATCCAAGTAAAATCTTCATTTTATATCTCCTAATTTATAAGTATTATAAAAAACTCTCTCTTTATCTTTTTGTTTAATTACAAAAACATAATTTAAGCCACTATTTTTAAGTTCAAAAAGTTCTACATCATCAGCTAAAATATCAATATATGCGTTTTTAAAAAATAGATCCATATTTATATTTGCACCTGCATTAAAAACCTCTAAACTCTCAATACGAAGAAGTTTAAATTTAGCACCAATCATATAAGTCACATGCTTATAGTATGGATTGTGGTATGTATTTCTTGTTTCTATTTTTACTAATGAGTTTTTATCTTTTGTCATATCACTAGTAATTTCTTTTGACTCAGCTATATCTTCAAGTAATATATCATGTAGTCTATTTGATATTTCAAGCTCTTTTTCTTTTTGAGAGATAAGTATATTTGAGTATTTTGTTTGATCTAGAACCTTATATAAAAAAAGTATTAATATCATAAAAATAGTAATAGAAATTACAACTTCTAAAATAGTAAAAGATTTTTTCATAACTCAATCTTAAAATTAAAAATCTTTTTCTTAATATCATCATTTATACTATATGTTCTTGAATATATAGTTATATTTAAATCTTGGCTTTGAGTTTCAATTTTATATTCATCTTCTTTTTTTTCTCGTACAAGTACTTTTATCTCTTTTAATTCTTTTCTAATATCATCATTTACAAAAGGATATTTTTTATCAAGAAAAAGTTCAATATTATCACTACTATCTTCATTTACTTTTTTTAAATCAACGGAAAGTTGAACATATTCATTAAGTTTTACTCTTTCATTTGTTTTTGAAATCAAAAAAATATTTTCTGTTTTGATTTGCAGTAAAGCAACCATTACAACACTTAATATCATAACTGCAACTATTACTTCCATTAATGAAAAAGATTTTTTACTTGTATGCAAGTTTCCGTTTCTTTTTGTCACTATTTAACACCTATTCTTATAGCTTCTGCAACTGAAGTATCACCATTTTCAAGCATTAATTTTAATTGTTTATCTAAACTTATCATTCCATTATTTATTGCCATTTTCATTAAAGTATAATCATCAACATCACTTTTTAAATACTCTTTTATTTCATCACTAATTATAAATAATTCACCAATAGCAACCCGCCCACTATAACCTGTAAAATTACATGACTTGCATCCGTTTGGTTTAAATATAGTTTTATTTGTTGAAAAACCAAAAAGCTCATGGGAAGCAGCTGAATCATCAACTGATTTACAATCATTACATAGTTTTCGAACTAGCCTTTGCGCAAGAACTGCTAATAATGAAGATGAAATTAAAAACTTTTCAACTCCCATATCAATAAGTCTAGTTATGGCTGCAGGTGCTCTATTTGTATGTAAAGTTGAGAAAAGCAAATGACCTGTAAGTGCTGATTGAACGGCAATTGATGCAGTTTCCTTATCTCTTATTTCTCCAACCATTATAATATCAGGATCTTGTCTTAATATTGATCTCAATCCTGCAGCAAAAGTTAGCCCTACTTTTGTATTTACTTGTATTTGAGAAAATTCATTTGATTTGTACTCAACAGGATCTTCAACTGTTATAATATTTTTTTCTACACTTACTACTTGATGTAATAAAGAGTGTAGAGTTGTTGATTTTCCACTTCCAGTAGGTCCTGTTACTAATACCATTCCATAAGAGTTTTGAAGTACTTTTTCCAGTTCATCTGTAATATAAGAAGGAAATCCTAAATCACTTACACTTAAAATATCTTCACTTTGCATCAAAATCCGCATAACCACTCTTTCTCCATAAAAAGTAGGAAGAATAGAAACCCTAATATCCAAGGTACGACCAGAAATCTTTATTTGAGTACGACCATCTTGAGGTATTCTTTTTTCAGAAATATCAAGATTTGAAATAACTTTTATTCTTGAAATTACAAGAGACATTATATTTTTATCAAGCTCAATATGTTTTACTAAAACCCCATCAACTCTATATCTAACCTCAGCTTTAAACTCATGCATTTCTATATGAATATCTGAAGACTTTTTCTTTATAGCTTGATAAAAAAGTGAATTCACAAATTTAATAATAGGTGCTGATTCTTCAGATGTTAAAATATCGCTTCCAACTTTTAAAAATTCACTTACTGAGAAATCTTCATCACTTAAAGTTGCATCCTCTTGTTCTTGTTGAATTGCGCTCATTTCTTTATCTGTTTTTATCTCTAAATACCTATTATAAAGTTTTTCATAAGATATTTCATCTAGAAAAACAATTCTTTCAGAGTAAGTAATCTTTGATAAATAATCCAAAGATATACTCATATAATCTTTTGATAAAGCAATAACAACTTCTTCATCAATTTTAGTAAATAAAACATAGTTTTTTAAAAATAATGTATATGACTCTATATTTTCTAATGGCAATAGGTTTATATTATGAAGTTCATTAATATTCATTTTAATATCCTAAAATTTCTGAAACTCTTTTTTCATGTTCAGTTCTTGAATCAGTTTCATTATCTAGTGAATTATTATTTGATTTAGTAGCATCATCTATTTTTTCATTTAATTCTTCTAATTCTTTTTCTCTTTGTTGTTTATCAAGTTTTTTCTTTAAAGACTCTTTTTTTAGCCTTATTAATGAATCTTCCAAGTATTTATCTTCCATACCTTTTAATTCAGCTAATTGATTTCTAACAAAAGTTATATCTTTTGTTTTAGGAATTAAATATGGTGTTACAATTACAACTAAATTATTCTTTTTAGTATTTATAGCTTTATTTTTAAATAATTCTCCAATTAAAGGAATATCACCCAATAAAGGTACTTGTTGTTTTGTTGATTCTTCTTTATTTTCTATAAGTCCACCAATAATAACGCTCTCGCCATTATTTAATATGGCAGTAGTTTTTATTTCTTTTTTAGAAGTATCTGCATTTCCACTCGTTGTTACTGTTGTTTTTACACCTTCTAATATTGTATTTATTTCTAAAGTAACTTTAGTATCATTTGAAATTCTAGGTTTTACTTTTAAAGTAAGACCTACATCTTCTCTTTGATAATTTTCATTTGTTGTTCCACCATCTGTAATACTAGAAGATGTTTTAATTGAAATAGTCTCACCAACATAAATAGAACTCTCTTTGTTGTTAATAGCTAAAATAGATGGCTCAGAAACAACATCTAATGCACCATTTTGTTTAAGTAAATTTAATGAAGCTCCCAAAGCTAATCCTGATGTAATATCTGGAATTGAAAGTTCTAATAAGCTTGTTACATCACCTATTGAAGTTGAACCTCCATTTAAATTTGAAGAAAAAGTTGCAAGACCATTAGTTCCTGCTGTTCCCCCAAATAAACCATAAGAAATACCAATTTGATCTACAAGCTCATCATTAAGTTCAATAATTCTAGCCTGAACATAAACTTGACCTTTTTCTTTATCTAATTCTACTAATAATCCCTCTATTGCTTCTAATTCATCAGCCGGTCCCATTACTACAATAGAATTTGATTCTTCATCTACTGAAGAAAGTGGCTTATCATTTGGATCTATATATGCTTTTTTACCAATTATCGAATCAAGAATTTTTATAACATTTATTGCTTCAACATTTTTTAATGGAAAAACTTTTACCTCTTTTTGAATTAAAGAGCCTCTTAAATCAGCATTTTTTATATACTTTTCTAGATAATTAATATTTTCTTTTTTACCAATTAATACAATAGAATTATTATCTTTATTATCAATAACAGATACTTTTTCTGTTTCTATTTTGTCATTATATAAAGATTTTACAATTGCATCTAAACTCTTTTTAGCATCAGCTGCTTTCATATTTAGAAGTTCTACAATTAATATATCTCTTTTCCCACCATAAGTCATTATTGATACCACTTCTTTTACAGTATCAATATTATCTTTGAAATCTGTTATTACTAAAGTATTTGAATCTTTGTTTGTAACCATTTTCCCATTTTTTGTAATTAAATGTCTAATTTTTGAAGCAACATAATCAACATCTGCATTATAAACTGTGAAAATTTCTGTAACCATTGATAGATGAGCACCCTCATAATCCGTGTTATTCATTATGGGAACATTGCTATTTGCACTATCATCTAATTTAACAATTCTTAACATATTTTCACTTTGAACTAATGAATAACCTTTATTTTCTAGAACGTATCCTAAAATTTTTATTAGTTCATCTTTTTCAACTGCTTTATTTGAAATAAAATCTACATTACCTTTTATATCTTCAGTTATTAAAATATTTTTATCAATAATCTTTGAAGTAATTTTCACTAAATCCATAATCTTTAAATCTTTAAAATTTATATTGATTTTTTCTTCAGCCAATCCTGACAATACTAAAACAAATACTAAAACAACTATCCTAATCAATTTCATAATTTAACTCCATTACTTCATTATTTCTCAAAATCTCCATATTTAAATACCTTGTATCACCAATATTGTTATAAACATTAAATGCAGCAGCATAAGAATTCAAACTATTATTATTAATAGATTTAATCACATCTCCTGCTTTTAATCCAAGTTTTGCAAAAATAGAGTCTTGATTTACTTTTAATACCTCAAAACCTTCTATTTTATTTCCAACTTTTTTCTCATTTATAGCTATATTATTCCAAACCTTATCAATATCTTGAACATATGAATTTAAATATCTTCTATTAATTTTTATAAGATCATCTTTAACAATGATGTTTTGAGTTATATCATCTATTTCTTCAGTTAATTCATAAGAAATATTATCTTTTTCTTTCATTTCTAGTTTATACTCTTTTTGTGATTTTTCAAAAATTACATAATTCTTAAAAAGTTTTGTAAGTATATATCCATCTATATTTTCACCTTGAGATAAAATATAACTTTTATCCCCATTTTCTATTGTAATCCAACCACCATTAGAATTTGTAGAATATACAGCTTTTAAATTATATTTTGAAAAGGTTTCAATGGGAGCACTTCTTATTTCTTTTGTTTCTTGAACAATTTGTACTTTTGAATAAAAACCACTATAATTTTTATACTCTAAACTTCCAATATTATTGTCTTTGAATTCAACTCCTAACTTAGGAAGATAAAAGAAAGCTATGCTATTTATTAAATATGCCAATAAAAAAATTAAAGAATATGGCAATATCTTTTGAATTAATTGATTAAAATTTATATTCATAATAATACTTCCCTTCATTTAATTTCATATTTTTTAGTATGTTTGAATATGAATTTTTCATATTTGTAGATGCTGTTAATTCTAAAGTTATAACTCTATTTAGAATATCTATATCTCCAATAAGTTCACCAAATAAACCTTTTGCATTTATATCTATTTTATTGAAAGTTAATAATGAATGTTTTATAACAATCTGAGCTATTGGAGATGGGGCAAAAGATTCTAAACTTTTTAAAAGTTTTATATCATCTATTTTTAACTCACTGTAAATTAAAAATGTTTTTAAAGATATTTTCTTAACATTTGCAACATTAATCTTTTCATAATATATATCTCCGTCTAAAATATCTAAACCAAAAAACTTCTCATCTCTTTTTTCATTTGAAATTATAATACTGTTTTTTTCCAATTGCTTTTCTAATAAATTATATAAAGATTCTTTAGGTAAAAACAAAAATATTGCAAATATAAAAGTAAAAATATATAAAATGATTTTTAAAATTGTTTTCATTATTTTATTCCTATTTCAAGATTTATATATCTTTTTTCAACTTCAAGTTTTTTAATTGCCAACTCTTTATTTAAAATTTTATTTAAAAAACTATCTAGTATTTTGGGATCATCTGATTCAATTTTTAATTTTATAAGTTCATTTGTTGATGCTTTTAAGATTTTTTGATTTGAAAATATTTTATTTTTTAAGATTAAATCTAAAGTATCATTTGCATATTTTTCATTATTCCAAGAATTTTTTAGACTCTTGTACTCTTTTGCTTTTAACTGAATCTCATTTAATTTCTCTGTTTTTTCTTTTAAAATACTTTTTTCTTCATTTAATAAAAATACAGAAATTACTAATATAGTAATAAATAGAGAAATAATATATAAAGGATTTAATCTTTTCATATTTTAATCCTTATATATAAATCTAAATTTTCAACTTTTGAAGAGATTATTTTGTACTTCTTATTTATATACTCTTCAACTTTTGTTTTATCACTGTTTTGATAAACAAGAGTTAAGATATCTTTTTCTAAAGAAATATTATCTAGTTTAAAACTACTATTTTCAAATAAATAACTAATCATTTCTCTTTTTCTTATCTCTTGATCTGAAATATTTTTATATTTATTAATTATTGAATCAACTTGTATCATACTTGAAGGAAGATTACTTTTTTGTTTTTCTAATTCAATTTTTTCATCTAATAAAGAGATACTATTTTTATAATCAAATATCTTTGTAAAGTTAATTATAGAAAATAAAAGAGAAATAGCAACTATCAAATAAATTTGTTTTGATGATAAAAAATTATTATAAAGTTTTATATCCACTTTATTATTACTTAGATTTATATGATGTAAGTTTTCATTTAAATTAATATTTTCACTTAAAATTCCATTTGGTACTTTTACAAGAATATCGTCCTCTGTATATAAAAAACTTTTATCTTCTACTGTAAACTGTCTAAAGTCTTTACACTCATTTTGTGCAAAATATACTGAATTTACAAGAGATAGATTTATTCCTGAATTTTTAATTGCTTCATAGATTTTTTTATTTACATATGCAAAACACAAATATTTATTTTCATCTAATTTTATTGCTTGATATGAAAGTCCATTTACATTATCTAAAATATCTTCAAACAGTGTTGGGAATACGTGTTTTGCTTGAGTTATATTCTTAACAGGGATATTAAATACTCTAACCCAATAAAACTCAGGAGATAATATAATATCAACTTTATTGGATACCTCTATTTTGGTATTAGAGCATAAAAATATCATATTACTTTTATTTAAAACTAAGCTCAAAATTTTCCACCTTTCCATTTTTATTTAAAATATATCGAGCTTTTATAAACTCTTTTAAGAATTCTATTTTTATAAACAACTCATAGTAATCATATTTTTCATCATTTTCAGCCTTATCTTGGTCAAAATCAAAAAAACCAATTCTATTTTTGATTTTTAAAATATTATTACTATAAGTTTTTTTCATAAAGTCTTCTAATATTTCATCTATTTGTTTGTAACTATTCATATTATCATTTTTAAAATACTTTTCTTTTCTTTCTCTATAAATTTCTAAAAAATAAGGAAAATCATAAACATTATTATTATAAAACAATTCTATTAAATCTTTTTGATTTTTAATATCACTTTCTTTTAGCATATTAATATTCTCTTTTGTATAAGGAACTAGTTTGAATGTTATTTTTGCATTTTCTATTTCTAATGGTAATTCTACTCCATAATATTTTTTTATATAATCTTTTTTTCTATCTTCATCTGTATCATTTAATTCAAGTACATTTGATACTTCATCTTTAATATTATTTATCAAAAATATTATTTGTGTTTTCGAAAATTTACTATTTTGTTCACTTATATAAGAGTCTGTATCATCAAGATTTTTTATTATCAATGCAGAAATAGCAGCAATAAAAAATAGTGATATTAACAAAACAATAGATTTCTTCATCTTAGCCTAAATTCATAGAGAAAATTGGTAAAAGCATAGAAATAACAATAAATCCAATAGTAGAACCTACAAATAACATAAAGATAGGTTCAAGAAGAGCTAAAAAAATATCTATTTTATCTTTATTAGCCTCATTATATAAAGATGCAAGATTATTTAAGATTTGTGATAATTTACTTGTATCTTCACCAATAGCAATTGAGTGAATAAATGATTCATCAATTTTATATATCTTATTTACTGACAATAAAACAGAAAGCTTTTTCCCTTCAACTACACTTTTTGAAGCTTCAATAAATACTTTTTTTATAACTTCATTTTTTAAAATATTTGCACTTAAATTTATAGCTTGAACGATAGGAACACCTGATTTTATTAAAATTGAATTCATATAAGAAAATCTTGCTAATTCTCCCTGCTCAATCATTTTTGAAAAAAATGGTATATTTAGAGATAATTTATCAAAGCTATATTTAAAAGAATAAGAGTTTCTCATCAAATAAACAAATAAAAATATAATAAAAGCTAATCCAGCTATTATATATCCATAATTATTGGAAAAAAAATCTCCCAAGGCTATTACTATTTTTGTGCTAGTTGGAAGTTCTTGTTGAGTTTGTGTAAAAATATCTGTGATTTTAGGAACAATAAAACTTAACATAAATCCAACCATAAAAAATGATATAAAAAGTATAAATAAGGGATATGCTAAAGCAGAACCAACTTGTTTTCTTAGTCTATCTTGTTCTTTTAGAAATGATGACAATTCTAAAAGAACTGATTCTAGAAGTCCACCATTTTCACTTATTTTTATTGATTGTTTGTAAAATTCAGGAAGTTTTATTACATTTTGAGAATCCAATGCTAAGTAAAAAGTTTTCCCTTCATCAAGATATGTACCAACAGATTCAAAGAAAGAACCTAAAAGCTTATCTGTTTTATATCTTTGTTTTAAAAGTTTTATTGCAGAAATTAAAGAAATACCAGAATTTAAATAAATACTTAAATCTCTACTAAGATAAGAAAGAGTAGATAAATCTAATGATTTTTTTCTTTTAAATGAGATTTTTGAAAAATTAAAATTATCTTCATCTAAATAAGTATATAAAATACCTTTCATTTTAAGTTTCGATTTTGCTTCTTCAAGAGATGCAGCTTCTAATTTTGATTTAACTTTAATACCATTTGTATCAAAACCATTATATTTAAAAAGCATTTTTCACCTCTAATTCATTTTTCTCAAAATCATCTTTAACTTCATTTAAAGAACTATAAATTTTAGGTTCTTTAAAAATAGAATTAAAAACATACACTTTTTCATTGGAAGTGTCTAAAATAAATTCATTAGTTTTATAATCATCATTTATCTTAAATTCAAATATGACATTTTGTTTTGTATTATTTAATGCTATTTGTACAAAGTCTATTAAATTTAATTCTTTGTTATATTCATAGATAAGTGGCTTGTCTTTAAAAAAATTCTTGATGCCAGATTTTTCATCTATTTTTCCATCTATTTTTAAAAAGCACTCATAGTTTTCTTCTATACACACAAAAGATAATTCATCATTAAATTCAAAATTTTCAAGCATGACTTGCCGTAAATTTTCCAAAGATAAAGCTATTTTTTCTTTTTTAAGTGCAAAGTTTGAGTTAGAAAAAATCAAAAAATAAGCACTCATTATTAAGATAATTACAATAACTAGTTCTATTAGAGTAAAACCCTTTTTTACTCTAATAAAGTTCATTTTTAAACACTTCTATTGGTTGCACTTTGAATAATAAATATCATCATCAGTTCCCTCTTTTTTATCTGGACCATACGATATCAAGTCAAAACTATCTTCAGTTGTAATATACACAAAATCACTTTTCCAAGCATCTTTTGGTAATTTTCCATCTTCAAAATATTTTTTTTCAATCAAAAGAGCTAAGCCCTCTTCTGTTTCAGGATAAGATGAGTTATCAAGTTTATACATTTTCAAAGTTTGAGCTATACTTTTCATCTGAATGCAAACAAGTTTATCTTTTGCTTCATCACTCTTACCTGTTAAGTTCGGTAAAACAAATGCAGCTAATAATCCTAAAATTATGATTACTACCATTAATTCCATTAAAGAGAACGCTTTTTTCAATATTCCACCTTCCGTTGCTTTTTTATTATTATACTTGAATAGTCTTAAAATAAGGCTAAAAATTACTTTTTTAACTTGCAATAATAAATATTTTTATTTATATAAAACTAATTTATAATTACATTTCTTGAAAGTTGATTTTTAAGATTAATCAATTGCTCATTAGTGAGTTCTATATTTAACTCAATATTACTTGCAAACTCTTTTGATTTTATATTTATATTTTCTTGATTTAAAAGATATTCAAGTATTGATAATTCTGCATAGTCGCATATTAAAGTTTTTTCTATTAGTTTTTGATACTCGACAAAAGAAGCTATTTTTATAACTTCATTTACACTATCTCCATAAGCTCTAACCAAGCCTCCGGTTCCTAGCTTTATTCCTCCAAAATATCGCACTATTATAACAGCTGTATTTATTAGTTCATTTCCAGCAAGTACCGCAAGACTTGGTTTTCCACTTGTTCCTTTGGGTTCTCCATCATCACCGCTATTTTCTACTATTTGCTCAAATTCATTTAAATATCTATAGGCATAAACATGATGCCTAGCTTTTGGATGTTCATTTTTTAGTCTAAGCATTACAACATCGAATAAATGATGAGGCATTAAATGAGCAATAAATTTTGATTTTTTTTCTTCGAAAGTGCAGCTAAACTCTTTTTGAACAAACTTCAACTATAATTGCCCCCATGAGATTGGATTTATATTTAACAAAAACCTTTAATATTCAAAGCAGAAACAAAGCTTGTGAATTAATAAAATCAGAAAAAGTTAAAATTGATGGAATGATTATATCAAAACCATCTTTTAATGTGGAAGAAAATCATACCATAGAATTATTGGAAGATGATTTTTATGTATCACGAGCTGCATACAAACTTAAATATTTTTTAGAAGAATTACCAAATATAATTTTAGAAAATAAAAATGCCCTTGACATTGGAAGTAGCACTGGTGGATTTACACAAATTTTACTTGAAAATAATGTTAAAAAAGTAAGTTGTGTTGATGTTGGATCAAACCAACTTCATGAAAGAATAAAACATAATTCAAAGATTAACTTTTTTGAAAATACAGATATTAGAAATTTCAAAAGTGAAGATATTTTTGAAGTAGTAACTTGTGATGTTTCATTTATTTCTATTTTACATATTATTGAAGATATAAATAGATTATCTTCAAAGGATATAATAATACTTTTCAAACCCCAATTTGAAGTGGGAACAAATGTAAAAAGAGATAAAAAAGGTGTTGTAAAAGATAAAAATGCAATTATTAAATCAAGAGAAAAATTCTTGGATTACACGCAAAAATTAAAATGGAAATTAAATTACTCATCAATGAGTAAATTACAAGGAAAAGATGGAAATGAAGAAGAGCTCTTCTATTTTAGTAAATAAAAATACAATTACCTCAATAGCAATTGGAGGATTTGATGGAATGCACAGTGCCCATCAAGAGTTATTCAAAAACCTTGATGAGCATGGGGCAATTTTATCAATTGAATCAGGTTATGCAAACCTGACTCCAAAACGATATAGACAAGAATATAGTATTTATCCTATTTATTATTATGTATTAGAAAATATTAGACATCTTGAAGGTGATGAATTTATTAGACTAATAAAAGAAGAATTTCCAAATCTTAAAAAAATAGTAGTAGGTTTTGATTTTTGTTTTGGGAAAAATAGAAAATATTGTATAGAAAAACTTAAAGATTTATTTAATGGTGAAGTTTTAGTAATAGATGAAATAAAAATAGATGATGTTCCTGTTCATTCAAGAATAATAAGACAATATTTAAAAGATGGCAATATAAAAATGGCAAATAAACTTTTAGGAAAAGAGTATAAAATATATGGCCAACAAATAAAAGGTCAAGGATTAGGAACTAAAAGTTTTGTACCGACAATAAATCTAAAAGTAGATGA
>CBFHMY010000049.1:0-16575 GCA_965657055.1 uncultured Aliarcobacter sp.
AATTAAAGTATAAAGTAAAAAGAAAATTGGAATTAAATAATGAATACCTTTTACAAATGTTTCCCATTTTTTTGGAAGATCTTCTGCTTTCATACCTTTTAATCCTAATTTTAATGCTTCTAGGTGAACAATATAAATTAGTGCAAAATATGCAACAAAAGCTGGAATAAATGCAGCAATTACAACATCAGAATAAGCCATACCTAAAAACTCTGCCATAATAAATGCAGCAGCTCCCATAATAGGTGGCATTAATTGACCCATAGTAGAAGCTGAAGTTTCAACAGCACCTGCTTGTTCTGGTTTAAATCCTGTTTTTTTCATTAAAGGAATTGTAAAAGTTCCAGTAGTTACAGTATTAGCAATTGAACTTCCACTCATAATTCCTGTAAATCCAGAAGCAACAACTGCAGCTTTTGCAGGACCACCTCTATATTTTCCAAGTAATGCATAGGCTAAGTTAATAAAATATTCACCAGCTCCTGCTTTATCTAATAGTGAACCAAAAAGAACGAATAAAAATACAAATCCAGCAGATACACCAAGTGGAACACCAAATACACCTTCTGTTGTTAAGTACATATGACCTGCAAGTTTATTTAAACTAGCACCTTTGTGAATAATTAATTCAGGCATATATGGACCTAAGAATGAATAAGCTAAAAATACAATTGCAATTATACTTAATGCTAATCCTAAAACTCTTCTTCCTGCTTCTAGTAAAATTATAATTGCAACAACTGCTACAAATATATCTGTTGCTGAATAATCACCAGGTCTTAAAGAAATTTCTTCATAAAATACAGCAATATAAGAAGCTGTTCCTAAACCAATAGCTGCAAATGTATATCCAAACCATCTAATTTTTGTTAGAAAATAAGGTTTTCTCATCATTGGGTAAATTAAAAATGCAAGCACCATACCAAAGGATAAGTGAATAGATCTTGAAATTGTTGAGTTAATAGGCTCAACTACGATATATAATTGAAACATTGACCAAGCAAGTGCAATTACTGAAATAAGCCAAAATTCATAGTGTTGTGAACCAAAAACTCTTTGTCCTTCTAGCTCATGTAAAATAGCTTCGGTTTCGTGTTCTTGTTCTTCTTCTAATTGGGAAATTTTATGAGGTTTTTCTTCATAAATAGCCATTATTTATCCTTTTAAAATAGATGGGAATTGTTTTCATACGTCATTCAAGATAGATATTAAATGGCGTATGAAAAAGAGGTTTATCTAAGGATAAAAATCCTTAGATAAATAGTAATTATTTAGCTTCTAATAATCCAGCTTCTTGGAAATATTTTTTAGCACCTTCATGTAAAGGAGCTGATAATCCATCAAGTAAAGATTCTTTTGTAATATCTGCATATGCAGGGTGTAATTTTTTGAATTCGTCAAAGTTTTCTAAAATAGCTTTAACAACTGTATAAACAGCATTTACACTTACATCATCACTTGTTACTAATACAGCTTTAACACCAAATGTAGGAGTTGGCTCATCATTACCAGCGTATAATCCTCCAGGTACATTTGCTTTTGCAAAGTATGGATATTTTTTAATTAAAGAATCAATGTTTGGCCCAGCAAGTGGAGTGATTTTTACGTCAACTGAAGTTGAAGCATCTTTAATATTTGCAGTTGGATGTCCTACCATGTAGAAATATCCATCAATTTTATTATCTCTTAATGCATCTGGCATTTCAGAAGCTTTTAATGCTCCAGCAAATGCTAAGTCTTCTTTTTTAATTCCACTTGCATCAAATAAAGTTAAAGCAGTAGCTTCATTACCTGATCCTGGATTTCCAAGGTTAATTCTTTTACCTTTGATATCCATAATAGAATTAATATTTGCATCTTTTCTAGTAACTAAAGTTAATAATTCTGGATAAATAGCCATAACTGATTTTAGTTTAGGAATAGCAGCACCTTCAAAAGCACCTTGTCCTTTACTAGCTTGGTATACAACATCTGATTGTACGATACCAAAATCAAGTTCACCATTTTTAATTGTGTTTACATTGTAAACAGAACCACCTGTTGATTCAACAGAACATCTAATCTTAGTTTCTTTTTTGTATTGATTAACTAATCTACAAATAGCTCCACCTGTTGGATAATAAGTTCCTGTAACTCCACCTGTTCCAATAGTTATAAACTCAGCAGCAAATGCTGGAATTGATAGCATACCTATTAAAGTAGCTGTAGCAATTTTTTTCATTCTTTCTCCTTAGTTGTAGTTATGTAAAAAGTTTTGACTTAACACATTAATTGATTATAACAATATTTAAATTACAAAACAAATAGTATAAAATAATTAATTACATGTAAATCGTATATTAATTACAATTATCTGTAATTTATCATATAAAAAATTTATTTTAACTTAAACGAATATAAAGAATATTTTTTATATTCAAGTAAAAACTTTTAAAAAATAAAATAAAATACTTGACAAATAAAGACTCAATAGGTTATAATTCTTTAGCAGTTTAAGATACTGAGTGCTAATTTATGAAAGTGGTCGTATTATGGTAGATAAAAAAGAGTTTTTATTACAATCTATTATTAGAGCTTATATTGAGCATTTAGAACCTATTGGCTCTACTCAATTAAAATCTATGTATGATATCACTTATTCACCTGCAACTATTAGAGGTTACTTCAAAAAGTTAGGTGATGAAGGTTATCTTGCACAAGAACATATAAGTAGTGGACGAACTCCAACTACTGAAGCTTTAAAACAATATTGGGAAACAAAACTTCGTTTTAAAAAATTATCAGGAATAAATTTACGAGCATTGGAGTATTTTGCTTCAAATATAGGGCTGTCTGTTTTTATAAAAAAAGAAAAATCTGACATATTAAAAGAAATATTGAATGTAGAAAATAAATATATGATATTAGAATTTTCTTCATTTGCAATAAGTGTTAAATATTCAGATGCACTTTATAGATTTTTGAAAGATATGATAGGTTTAGAATTAAAAGATATTACTAGAATTTCAAAAGATGTTGGTGCATATGAAGTTTATGAATCAATAAATCAAACATTGCAAAATTCAGATTTTCAGATTTTTAATTATAAAGAGTTTTTAAATTTGGCGTTAAATTATAATTTTGATGAATATACTATAAATAAATTTCTAAAAGGTCAAATTTTAGATGAGTTAAGCGAGGGTATTTATTTTGAAAAAATATTACCCTCTGATTATATTGGAATATGTAATTATTGTAAGATCAATAATGAAGATGTAAAAATGTTAGTTATTGGTGAATTACCAAAAGATTATGAATATTTTTATGAAAAAATTACAACTTTTTAGGAGATAAATGTGAGTGAAGAAAAAAAAGAAGAGTTAGTACAAGAAGAAGCAATTGAACAAGAAGTTCAAGCAGAAGTAGTTGAAGAAACTAAAGAAGAGAGCCTTGAAGATAAAATTGCTGTTTTAGAGCAAAAACTAAAAGACAGTGAAGATAAATATTTAAGAGTTCATGCTGATTTTGAGAATATTAAAAAAAGATTAGAAAAAGAGAAATACCAAGCTATTGATTTTGCAAGTGAAAAATTTGCAAAAGATTTATTAGCTCCAATTGATTCTCTTGAAATGGCTTTACAATCAGCTAATGTTGAATTAGAGGCATCTGAATTATTAACGAAATTAAAAGAGGGTATTGCTCTTACTATTAAGAACTTTAATACAACTTTTGAAAAACATAATATTTCAAAAATTGAAACAGATGGTGAATTTGATCCAAACGTACATAATGCTGTAATGCAAGTTGATAGTGAAAATCACGAAACAGGTCAAATAGTTAGTGAACTGCAAAAAGGTTATATGTTAAAAGATAGACTTTTAAGACCATCAATGGTTAGTATAGCTAACTAAAAAAAATGACCGTAATGTCATTAAACTAGATAGATTTGAAAAGATATAAATAAAATAAAAAATAAAACTTGATAAGGATATAAAATGAGTAAAGTAATCGGAATAGATTTAGGAACAACAAACTCTTGTATAGCAGTTTATGAAGGTGGGGAAGCTAAAATTATCCCTAATAAAGAAGGTAAAAATACAACTCCTTCAATCGTTGCATTCACAGATAAAGGTGAAGTTTTAGTAGGTGATCCTGCAAAAAGACAAGCAATAACAAATCCAGAAAAAACTATTTATTCTATTAAAAGAATTATGGGTCTAATGATGGATGAGCCAAATGCAAAAGAAGCTCAATCAAAAGTTGGATACAAAATTGTAGATAGAAGTGGAGCAGCAGCAGTTGAAATTGGTGGAAAAGTTTATACACCTCAAGAAATTTCTGCAAAAATTTTAGGAAAATTAAAAGCTGATGCTGAAGAATATTTAGGTCAACCTGTAAATGACGCTGTTATTACAGTTCCTGCATACTTCAATGATGCACAAAGAAAAGCAACTCAAGAAGCTGGAACAATTGCTGGATTAAATGTATTAAGAATTATCAATGAGCCAACAGCTGCATCACTTGCATATGGTTTAGAAAAAAAAGGTGAAGAAAAAGTTCTTGTTTACGATTTAGGTGGAGGAACATTTGACGTTACTGTACTTGAAATCGGTGATGGAACATTTGAAGTTCTTTCAACTGATGGAAATGCATTCCTAGGTGGAGATGACTTTGATAATAGAATTATTGATTGGTTAGCAAAAGAGTTTAAAGACGAAAATGGTTTTGATGTTAAAAATGACAAAATGGCATTACAAAGATTAAAAGATGCTGCTGAAAATGCTAAAAAAGAGTTATCATCAGCTGAATCAACAGAAATCAACTTACCATTTATTTCAATGGGTTCAGCTGGTCCTGTTCACTTGGTAAAATCATTAACAAGAGCAAAATTTGAATCAATGACTGAAGATTTAATTAATGAAACTTTAGAGCACATTAAAACTGCACTAAAAGATGCTGGATTAAAAAAAGAAGAAATTCAAGAAATTATTATGGTTGGTGGATCAACAAGATTACCAAAAGCAAATAAAGTTGTTAGAGATTTCTTTGGAAAAGATTTAAATAAAGGTGTAAATCCTGATGAAGTAGTAGCTGCTGGAGCTGCAGTGCAAGCTGGAGTTTTAAAAGGTGATGTTAAAGATGTATTATTACTAGACGTTACTCCTTTATCACTTGGGATTGAAACTTTAGGTGGAGTTATGACTAAATTAATTGAAAAAGGAACTACAATTCCTGTTAAAAAATCTCAAGTATTTAGTACAGCTGAAGATAATCAACCTGCTGTTTCTATTCACGTTTCACAAGGTGAGCGAGAATTTGCAAGAGATAATAAATCTTTAGGTATGTTTGAACTTTCAGATATCCCAGCAGCAAGAAGAGGTGTACCTCAAATCGAAGTAACATTTGATATTGATGCTAATGGTGTTTTAAATGTATCTGCAAAAGATAAAGGAACTGGAAAAGAAAATAAAATTACAATTTCAGGTTCATCTGGATTATCTGATGATGAAATCGAAAAAATGGTTCAAGAAGCAGAAGCAAATAAAGAAACTGATGCTAAAAGAAAAGCAGTAATTGAAGTTAGAAATCAAGCTGATGGATTATTACATTCAACTAAAAAAACTTTAGAAGAAAATGAAGATGCAGTTTCAGAAGAAGAGAAAAAAGCAATTGTTGATGCAGCAGCTGAACTTGAAGAAGTGTTAAAAAATGATAATGCTACAAAAGAAGAAATTGAAGCTAAAGTTAAAACTTTAACTGAAAAATCTCATAAATTAGCAGAAGCTATGTATAAAAAAGAGGGTGGAGACCAAGCTGGTGCTCAACCAAATCAAAAAGCTAAAAAAGATGACGATGACGTTATCGACGCTGAAGTAGAGTAAATCTCTGCTTCATGCAAACTCTTTTTTTAATATTAATATTATTCTTAATCTCAATATTCTCAGTACTTTTATATTTCAAAACTAAAAAAGGTAGAGTAAATTCCTTAAATAGTGGAGAATGCCCAACTTGTAAAGAAACAAAAAAAACTTTTTTTGATAAAAACACAAATACTACTTTTACCCAAGAAGTAATAACAAGTAGAGTTTTGAAAAATCATGGTTGTTCAGGTGTTATTGAAGTGGAATATTCTTGCAAAAATTGTGGCTTAAAAGAGGTTCACTCTATAAACTCATCATCAAATTGTGGTATATGAAAAATTCCATTTTAATTTTTTTATTCTGTGTTTTCTTTGTTTTAGGATGTTCAAATAAAAATGAAATTAAAAAAATCGAAGTTGTTGAAAAAGTTAATTTTGAAGAGATAGCATCTTCAAATGGAATAGACTTAACAAATTTTTATGAAATTGAAGGATTTTTTGAAGATGATTTAGATTATGCATTAGATGTTTTTAAAAAGGATTGTAATAGATCTAAAAGATATGACCTTTTTAAAGATATTTGTCACAAAGCACAGTTTGAAAGTGATGGAAGAAAATTTTTTATTGTAAATTTTGAACCATATAAACTTTTTGATAGTAAATCAAGTGATGAAGGAATAATAACAGGATATTACGAACCTCTTCTATATGGAAGTTTAAAAAAAACAAAAAGGTATAAATATCCAGTTTATAAGATTCCAAAAAATTTAATTGTTTATGATGACCCAAAATTAAAAGATTATAAATTAAGAGGAAAAATTGTTAAAAATAAAATAGTACCTTATGATACTAGAAAACAAATAGAAGCAAATCCAAATAATCCAAATCTTGAAGTAATTGCTTATGTTGATGATAAATATGATCTATTTTCCTTACATGTTCAAGGTTCTGGAAGAATACAATTAGAAGATGGAACAATAATAAATGTTGGATATGGGCAACAAAATGGTTGGCCATTTACGGGTATTGGAAGTTATATGCTTGAAAAAGGATATGTTACAAGAAATGAAATGTCAATACAAGGCATTAAAAATTTTTTTATAAAAAATCCTTCAAAAATAGATGAAGTATTAAATATAAATGATAGTTATATTTTTTTTAGGATTTCAAAAGAGGGTGCTGCTGGAAGTTTAGGTAGTGTATTAACAGCCCAAAGAAATTTAGCAGTTGATACTGATTATATACCTCTTGGAATGCCAGTTTTCTTAAATACAAAAAATCCTATTACAAAAGAATCAATAAACCAACTTATGGTGGCAGCTGATGTTGGTGGAGCAATAAAAGGTGAAATTAGAGCAGATTTTTTCTGGGGATTTGGCGAAGATGCTTTTGATTATGCAGGAAGAATGAAAGAAAAAGGAAAAATGTTTATATTAATGCCAAAAAAATAGTTGTTGCTTACATGCAACAACCATTTCCACAACAATTATCCCTTGCATCACTATAAAATGAAATTACAAAATTGTTATACATTTCTTGTAATTCAAACTTATGCTTTTTACAAAAATCGCTATTCATATAATTTTTCATCTCTATTGCTTTACTTAAAGCTTCATCTTTTGATTCAAAAGTTAAATTGTTTTTCAAATTACTATTTTTAAAACATCCACATTGATTTGATACAACTATTTTATACATATATATCCTTATAAAAATTTATAAATTATTATTGGTAGAATATCTAATTCTTTATTAAAGCAATTTAAGAAGAAAATATGGATAGAATAATAAAAATGATAACTTTAAAAGGAAAATAATGCACATAACAAATTTAATTTCTCAATACTTTGGAAAATTTGCCAAAAAAGAATTCCCATCTTTTTTACAAGAGATAATAAACTCATCATATGTTAAATTGATGAAATTGAATATGAGTGAATTTAAAAATGCAAAGTATTATAAATCTCTAAATGCCTTGTTTACAAGAGAATTAGTTATAAAAAGAGAAATAGATGAATCAACAGATGTAATTATTTCACCAACAGATAGTTTAATTACAGAATGTGGAATATTAAATGATGATATCGCATTGCAGATAAAAAGTATGAGTTATAGTGTGGAAGAATTACTTACATATCATTGTACTTCAAATTTTGAAAAAGTAAAAAATGGTTCATTTATGAATTTTTATCTTTCACCAAAAGATTATCATAGATACCACTCTCCATGTGATTTTAAATTAAAAAAATTAATTCATGTTCCTGGAAAGCTTTATCCTGTTAATTTAAAATATCTAAATAAAGAGTTTGAACTTTTTGTTCAAAATGAAAGAGTTATTTTAGAGTGTGAAAATAATGGAAAAATCTTTTATATGGTTTTTGTTGGTGCTTTAAATGTTGGTCAAATGGTATTTGAATTTGAGCAAAGAGTTGAAACAAATACAGATGCAAAAGAGATGAAAGTCTATGAATACGAAAATATTGAAATAACAAAAGGTGAATGTTTAGGTTACTTTAAAATGGGTTCAACAGTTGTTATGATCTGGGAAAAAGATTTTGTAGAAATAGATAATTTATTAAATCAAGATGTAAGATTTGGACAAAAGATTGCAAAGATTTTATAATTTGGAGAAATTAACAATAAAGTAATAAATATGAACAATAAAATATTTTTGAAAATTGGTTGGCTATTTATAATTGGACTTTTATCCTATTTATTTTTTGTAGTGTTTTTTTTATCTCCTAAAATAAATAATTATTTAAGCGAAACAGAAATTAACAATTCAAAAATTCAATTTAGTAAAATAGTTTCAATAATCAATAGTAAGTCAAGAAATATTGAAGATAAAGATAAATTAATAAATGAAATCCAATTGCTTCTTAGCAGTACAACTTTAGGAAAAACCGGTTATATTTATATTTTTGATAGTGATGGGAAAATTGTTTTTGATCCAAGTGGTGAGTTTGATTCAAAAGACTTTTCAACTATTCCACTTCCAAGTGCAAACAATAATTTATTATTTGAAGAGTTAAAAAATGCATATAATAAAAGAGTTGTTTTTGAGTATGCTTGGAATAGAACTTATGATCCTTATAATTATACTTATGAAAAAATTTCTTGGATTGAATATAACCAAAAATTAAAATGGTACATAACATCATCAGTATATAAAGATGATTTCTCTTCTTTTATTGAAGGTATTAACTCTTTAATTTTAAATATTTCTATGGTTTTATTTGGTGTATTATCCGTAATTGGAATTTTTATCGCAATAAAAATTATTGTTCCTCTTAATAAAATGTTTGCAGAAGTTCAGAAAGTTAGCTCAACAAAAAATGAGTTTGAAAATGGGATTAAATCTAAAGATGAAATAGGTTTTTTAGCAAGTCAATTTAATACTTTACTTGATCAAGTTGAGAATAATAGAAAAACTTTAGATGAACATGTTCAGCAAAAAACAAAAGAGATTCAAAATAAACTATATATTGATGAATTAACAAATCTAAAAAATAGAACAGCCTTAGAAGATGATATTAAAGATGATGATTTTGTATCGATTGCATTAATTGATATTGATTCTTTTGATGATATAAATGAACTTTATGGATTTTCAACTGGAAACTTAGTGTTAATTGAAGTTGCAAAAGTTTTAAATGAATTTGTAACAAAATATAATGTAAATGTTTATAGATTTTATGGAAATGTTTATTGTCTTGCTGATAAAAAAATGATGGGGTTTTCAAGATATGATGAATTTATTACTGAATTATGTAAGCTTTTTAAAAATAGACCTATTCACATAGAAGAGTTATCTTTAGATATTTTTATTAATATTACTTTAGGTATATCAATTGCTCAAGAAGAACCTGTTAAAACAGCAGGAATTGCCCTTAAAAAAGCAAAAAAAGCAAATATGAAATTTTTTGTTTACAATAATGAAATAGATACAAAAGAAGTAATAAAAAAATCAATGTATTGGCGAGAAAAAATTAAACTTGCTATTGATGATAATTTAGTGACACCTTTTTATCAACCAATTTTTAATAGAGAAAATGAAATTGTTAAATATGAAACTCTAATGAGAATAAGAGATAAAAATGATGAAGGTGAAACAGTTTATTTAAGTCCATACTTATTTCTTGATATTTCTGTAAAGACTAAACAATATTTGCAGCTTTCAAATCAAGTTATCTCAAAAGCATTTGCTGATTTATCAAAAACTGAAAAACAAGTTTCATTGAATTTAAGTTTTAAAGATATTTTAGATTTAGATTTCGTAACATCTTTAGATAAAAATTTAGACAAAATTGATAATCAAAAAAAACAACAATTAGTTTTTGAAATATTAGAAAGTGATTATATTACAGATTATAGTTTGTTAGAAGAATTTATAATCAAATATAGAGAACAAGGTATTCAAATAGCTATTGATGATTTTGGAACTGGATACTCAAATTTTGCACATATTTTAAAAATAAGACCAAATTATATTAAAATTGATGGTTCTTTAATTAAAAATATTAATACGGACAAAAGCTCTTATGAGCTTGTTAAATCAATCATAGATTTTTCTAAAGCTTTAAATATAAAAGTAATTGCGGAGTTTGTTCATTCTGCTGAAGTATATAAAACAGTTTTAAATTTAGGAGTTGATGAATTTCAAGGTTTTTATTTGGCAGAACCTGCTAATAAAATTGAATAATTTTACTAAAATAAAAGCTTATTGTTGTAGAATATTAAATAAAATAAATAAAAAAGGATTAATATGTCTACAATTACAGAATTAGGAAATTTAGCATTATCAGGAACTAAAAAAGGTAAAATTTCTATCTCTAATGTAACTGAACCTTACGGAAAAGATACAGCTGATATTGTAAGTATTGGTATTTCTTTAAATGGACAAGATATTCAATGGAAATCTCATATTCCTTATGAAAATTTAGAAGAAGTAATTAGTGTTCTACAAAAAGCTTTGGATGCAAAAAAATAAATTCCTTAAATTTATAAAATAGTTTTGTGATATAATATTCTTTTAAAGAGGATTTATTATGTCACAAAAAAAGATTATAGGTAGAAGAGAAATAATATCTATTTTAGATTTAGAATTATTTGATTTAGATGCTAAGATAGATACAGGTGCTGACTCAAATTCAATACACTGCGATGATATTTATGTTGATGATGAAAAATTTGTACATTTTACATTATTAGATGAAATTCATGCAGCTTACCATGGCAAAAAAATAAAAATGCCATTATACAAACTAAAAAAAATTAAAAGTTCAAACGGAACAGTTCAATTAAGAGCTTCTATTCAAGTTACTGTATCTTTTTATGGTAAAAAGTATAAAACAATTATTAGTCTAGCCGATCGTTCTGATATGAAATATCCAATGTTAATAGGAAGAAAATTTCTAACAAACCGATTTTTAGTTGATGTCTCAAAAGAATATCTTACAAAAACAATATAAAAAGGATCAAAATGTTAATTTATGTATTATCAAGAAATAAAGAATTATATTCTACAAGAAGATTAGTTGAAGAAGCTAAAAATAAAGGTTGGGAAGTTAGAGTAATTGATTATTTAAGATGTACTATTGAAATTATGAAAGGTGAACTTGTAATTAATTATCAAGGAAAAGTATTACCAACTCCCGATGCAATAATTCCAAGAATTGGTGCAAGTAGAACTTTTTATGGTACAGCAATGGTTAGGCACTTTGAAATGATGGAAGTATTTAGTACATCAGGAAATTTAGCAATTGCAAGAAGTAGAGATAAATTAAGAAGTTTACAGGTTTTATCAAGAAATGATGTTGATATGCCAAGAACTGTATTTGCTTCAAATAAATCAAATGCAAAAGATGTTATTGAATTAAGTGGTGGAGCGCCATTAGTACTTAAAATTCTAGAAGGAACTCAAGGTGTTGGAGTTGTTTTAGTTGATAGTGAAAAAGCAGCTAAATCAGTTCTTGATGCCTTTTATGGAATGGATGTAAATTTACTAGTGCAAGAGTATATAGAAGAAGCGGGTGGAGCTGATATTAGAGCTTTTGTTGTAAATGGTGAAGTAGTAGGTGCCATGAAAAGACAAGGGGCTGAGGGTGATTTTAGATCAAACTTACATCAAGGTGGAAGTGCAACTTTATATAAATTAAATAGAAAAGAAAAAGCAACTGCCATAGCAGCAGCTCGTGCTATGGGGCTTGGTGTTTGTGGTGTTGATATGATTCCATCAGCAAGAGGTCCTCTTGTAATGGAAGTTAATTCAAGTCCAGGATTAGAGGGAATTGAAAAATCAACAAATATTAATATTGCAGCAAAAATTATGGAATTTATTGAAAAAAGTACAAAACCAACAGATATTGATAATCCACAAAAAAGAAAAATCAAAAAAGATAGTATTGGAGCTTAATAATTAATATGCCAAATTCAAAATTAATAATAGCAGATACAGAAATTTTAAAAGGAACAAGGGTTACCATAAATCTTGAATTACCAAAACTTTATAATACACCGACAAATCTTCCTATTCGAGTAATAAGAGGTAAAAAAGATGGGCCAATTGTTTTTGTAAGTGCTGCAATTCATGGTGATGAATTAAATGGTATTGAAATAATTAGAAGACTAAGAAAATTAAGTATTCTTAATAAATTAAAAGGAACTTTAATCCTCGTTCCTATTGTTAATGTTTATGGAATAATGAATCTTTCAAGATATTTACCTGATAGAAGAGATTTAAATAGAAGTTTTCCAGGGAGTATCAAAGGTTCACTTGCAAGTCGTGTAGCAAAAACTTTTTTTGATGAAGTAGTTTTAAGATGTGATCTAGGAATTGATTTGCATACAGCCTCAATTCATAAATCAAATCTTCCACAAGTTCGAACAAATATTGATAATGAATATACATTTAAATTAGCAAAAGCTTTTGGAGCACCTGTTGTATTACATTCGGAATTAAGAGATGGCTCACTTCGAGGAACAGCACAAGATAGTGGCGTACCTATTTTACTTTACGAAGCAGGTGAAGCATTAAGATTTGATGAAACTTCAATACGAATTGGAGTAACAGGTATAGTAAATGTTCTTAGAGAAATAGGAATGCTTCCCTCTGTATTAAAAAAGAAAACTATTAAAACACCAATTATTACAAGAAATAGTAATTGGATTCGTTCAAGTGAAAGCGGAATGTTAAGAACTATAAAAGCACTTGGTGATATTGTAAAAAAAGATGAAATAATTGCTTATATAGATGAACCCTTAGATGATGATATTTATGAAATAAGGGCTACTTTTGATGGGGTTATTATTGGGAAATCTGAAATTCCTCTTGTTCAAGAAGGAGATGCGATTTTTCATATTGCAAAATTAAAAGATCTAGAGAGTGCAGAAAGTAAGTTAGAATATTTTAATGACTCTGCAATGGATGAAAGTGAATTTCATGAACTTAATAATGAAGAGATTATTGAATAAGTGAAAATCTTTTTTTTTCTTTTTTTAGTTTTAAATCTATATGCAAAAGATATTATAGGTTCTATTGATAAGTTGGATTTTCCAGCTTTCAATCTTGAGAATGTAGAAACAAGAATTGATACAGGTGCAACAAACTCATCACTTCATTGTACAAATATTGAAAAGATTGATGATAAATTTGTTAGATGTAATGTTTTAGGAAAAGAAAGTTTCACAAAAGAAATTTCTAAAATAAAAGAAGTTAAAAGTTCAAATGGAGTTTCTCAAAAAAGATTTTTTATAAAAACTCAGATAATGATTTTAGGTAAAACTTATATTTCTGAACTTTCTTTAAATGATAGAAGTTCTATGACATATCCCTTTTTATTAGGTAGAGATATTTTAACTCAAAACTTTATTGTTGATGTGAGTGAAAAAGATCTATCATTTAATTTAAAAGAGAGTATTAAAAATTAATACTTAATAGTCTCTCTTAGTTCTTGTTGCCAAACAGCCATTCCACCAAATAAATGGGCTGTATTTTTATACCCTTGTTCAATTAAAAAATTTCCAATAGTTCTTGTTCTATTGGCATGGGCACATATAAGTACAAAAGTTTGATCTTTTGAAGGTACTAATTTTTCAAATACTTTCATCCAATTCTCAACATCATGGTTTCCATATTCATCAAAAAAAGTCAATAGGTGAGCATTTTTAATAACACCAGTTCTTGCCCATTCATCGGGTCTTCTAACATCAATCATTACTATATTATCATCTATCATTTTTTCAACGGTTTTAGCTTGTAAATCTACTAAATTATTCATAAAATCCCTTTTAATAAAAAGTAATATTAACATAAAATATATAATAAAAACTTATAAAATAAATTATAATTTTAGTTATATTACTAGTATAAACAAACTCTTTACAAAGATAATATATAATACAAAAAAATTTAAGGTATATTCATGAAAAAAATAATTCTGCTAATGTTTTTTAGCATAGCTTCTCTTTTTGCATATGAAGAGTTAACAGTTGATAATTTTGATGAAAAAATAAAAGATAAAAATGTAATCATTGATTTTTATGCAGTTTGGTGTCCACCTTGTAAAATATTAGCATCGAACTTAGAAGATTTTGATGTAGTTAAGCCAGATAATGTAGAAATTTTTAAAGTAAATATTGATGACCAATTGGTACTTGCAAAAAAATATGGAGTTTCTAAACTTCCTACTTTGGTTTATTTCAAAAATGGAAAACCAGTAAATGATTATGTTGGAGTATTAAGCGTTGAAGAATTAACAGCTACATCAAAAGAAAATTTTAACTAAAGAAAAATAAATGAAAAAAATATTACTACTATTACTGGTTTTTGTCTACTCTTTTTCTTTAGAGATAAATCAAGGTTTCCTAGAACCAGAAGAAGCGTTTAAAACAAGTTTTACAAAAAATGAAGATAGCTTAAATATCAAATTAGATTTAGGTAAAAGTATATATTTATATGATGATAAATTAAAAGTATTTATTACAAAACCACAAAATATAGATATTACAGAAGAAGTAAATATTGTTGAACCAGTTCCTTATGAAGAGTTTATTGTTCACTTTGATAATCAAAGTATTGATATTCCTTTTTCATTATTAAAATCAAAATTTGATTCAAATGAATTTGAAATTGAATTAAAATTCCAAGGTTGTTCAAAAGCTGGTCTTTGTTATGCACCTATGAGTGAAAAATATACTTTAACTCTTGATGGAGTTGTTCCTAAAGAGACAAAAGTAGTAGAAACAAAAATAGCAGAAATAAAAGAAGAAGTTAAACAAAATAATGTGTCTGAAAATAGTGATTTAAATGAAACTGATACTATTGCTAATAGTTTAAAAGATGGGAATATTTTATTAATACTTGCAACTTTCTTTGGATTTGGATTATTACTATCTTTAACACCTTGTGTATTTCCTATGATTCCAATTTTATCTTCGATTATTGTAGGGGCTTCTCAAAAAGAGAAAATGACAGCTAGTAAAGGATTCTTTTTATCTTTAGTTTATGTTTTATCTATGAGTGTTGCTTATACAATTGCTGGAGTAATTGCAGGTGTATTTGGTGCTAATTTACAAGTAGCTCTTCAAAATCCTTATGTATTAGTTGTATTTGCACTTATTTTTGTGGCACTTGCTTTTTCTATGTTTGGTTATTTTGAAATTAGATTACCTGAGTCAATTCAGACAAAATTAAATAAAACAGCAGATGGAAAAGAGAAACAAGGAGTTGCTGGAATTGCTATTATGGGATTCTTATCAGCTTTAATTGTTGGACCTTGTGTTGCTCCTCCACTTGCAGGTGCTTTAGTTTATATTGGACAAACAGGTGATGCACTTCTTGGTGGTATGGCTTTATTTGTAATGAGTTTAGGAATGGGTGTTCCACTATTACTTATAGGGCTTGGAGCTGGAAGATTTATGCCAAAACCAGGTGGTTGGATGGAAGGAATTACAAGAATCTTTGGAATTGTAATGTTAGGCGTTGCTATTTGGTTATTGGATAGAGTTTTAGATGCTACTTTACTTATGTATTTATGGGCTTTATTATTAATAGGAACAGCTGTTTATTTAAAAATTTATAAAAATATTTTAGCTCAAACTTTAACTATTGTAATTTTTGTTTTAGGTGTTAGCTTATTGGTTGGAGCAATTAGTGGATCTACAAATCCACTTAAACCATTTGAAAAATTTACCTCTTCAAAAGGTGTTCAAGTAAGTAGTGAAAAGTTAGTTTTTACAAAAATAAAAAATATTGATGAGTTAAACTTAGCCATAAAAAATTCAAGTAAACCAGTTATGTTAGACTTTTGGGCTTCATGGTGTGTAGCTTGTAAAGAGTTTGAAGAGATAACATTTAAAGATGAAGAAGTTATAAAAAAACTTCAAGGATTTACTCTTTTAAAAGCTGATGTTACAGAAAATAATGATGATGACAAAGCTTTACAAAAATTATACGGTATTGTTGGACCTCCTGGTTTAATATTTTGGGATAAAGATAAAAAAGAAGTTACTTCTTCAAAAATAGTTGGATATAAAAATCCTACAGATTTCTTACAAATAGTAAACAAAAATTTTTAAAAGAGGAATTTCCCTCTTTTAATTCTCTTTTTTAATAATAATTTCCTATAATAAATTTTTTAGGATTTATTATGGATTTAAACACTGATTTTTTAATCATTTTCTCACTTATAATTTTTATTTCTTCTTTGGTTCATGGAAGTATAGGTTTTGGTTTT
>CBFHMY010000050.1:0-15761 GCA_965657055.1 uncultured Aliarcobacter sp.
TTTAATTACCCTATTTATAATTTTAATCTCATTTTCAAGACTTTCAAGAACTTTTTCCAAACCTCTTGTTTCGCAAATTTCTGGATATTTATCAAAAAAATCTTTTGAGGGAATTCCAAATCTAAGTATTCTTTCCCTTGGAATTTGTAGTTTTTCAGTATTATCTAAAACTCCCAAAAGTATTTGTTCTAGTGCCACATTTGTAGGAGCCACTATTAATATTTTTTTATCTTGTAATATATAATTTAATACACTACACGATAAAACAGCTTTTGTTTTTCCAGTTCCTGGAGGTCCCCAAATATAAGAGTAAGTATTTTGAAAAATTGCATTCACAGAATCTTTTTGATTATCATTTAAAATAGTGTCAACGCAAATATTAAGGTTTGGATTTTGAATACAAGGTGTTTGGGTTGAAAAGTTTAATTCTAAACCATTTTTATCATACCAATCTATTAGATTATTTATTAAAAAAAGCAAATCAGTTACTACAAAGAAATCATCACTATTTAACTGTTTTAGATTTATATCTTCTCTTAAGATCTGAATATAAAGCAGTCTATTTTTTTCATCATACTCTTTGATTAAAATATCTCTTTTATTGAAATAATATTCATTGGTAGAATTGTTTTTATAATAAGTTTTTTCAAAATCAAAAATAGGTTTTTCAAGCTTTATTTCAAACAATAGTGGAGAACTTCCCTCTTGAAAAGAGATAGAGTGAACTTTTTCAATTGTTTTACCATTATGTTCGCTATATTTTTTTACATAATCATAATAATAAAGTGATTGAGAATGACAAAGTTCTTTGATTTGAGATATTTTCACTGATTTCCAATGTTATGAAGATTCTTATAAAACAAAAAGGCTTATGCAAACTGCACAAGCCCTTTTTAATAATTGTTAGTATTTATATTAGTTGTATAATTTATTAAATTGGTAAAACTCTAATGTTTTCATCAATTTTTTGTTGTAATACAGATTCGATTGCATATAAAGTTCCAGTAGATCCTGACGAACATCCTGAACATGAACCTAAGTATCTGATATATAAATCATAATGAGGTAAGTTTTCTTTAATATCAATAATTTCCATATTTCCACCATCCATTACAAGCATTGGTCTGATGTCTGAATCTAATAAAGCATCAATTGCTTTAATTCTTTGAACTAAAGTCATTTTATCAAATGATAATGTTCCACTAGCACTTGCATCTGCTGCTGTTTTCATTTTTTCTTCTGCCATTTCAGCTCTTACATCTTTTAAAATATCAACAAGGTAGTGTTCTTTTGCTTCGTGTCCACCTGGCTTGATACATGATTTACAAAAAGCACCTGCTTTTGTATAATCTGTAATTTGCTCAACAGTATTTAAATCATTGATTCTAATAACTTCTCTAATTGTTCCTAATGAAACCCTTGCACATTCACAAACGATTACTTCAGTTTCAAAAGATTCCATATCAACACCTTTATACTCAGATGCCGCTTTTTTAATAACATCATATGCCATTACTGAACAATGCATTTTTTGAGGTGGAACTGCTGGAGTTTCTGGATTATCTCTTAATGCTTTTTCAACATCAATATTTGTAATTTTTACAGCTTCATCAACTGTTTTACCAATACAAAGTTCAGCCATAACATCAGAAGAAGCAATTGCTGTACCACAACCAAAAGATTTGAATTTAGACTCTAAGATTTTATCATTTGATTCATCAACTGCCCAATATAATCTTACAGCATCACCACATGATTCAGCTCCGAAATCAGCAACAATTAATTTTGCTCCAAGTGCTGCTGCTCTTTCTTCTGTAATCTCACCTTGGTGTGATGGGTTATTCATTCTATTTACTACTTGATTTGAGTATTCATCCCAAATAGATCCACTAATTAAACTATTTTTTGCCATGAAATTTTCCTTTTAAATTATTCTTTATTTTTTTATTATAAACCAGATTTATGACATGAAGGTGCATAAGCATATGAGCTTGAAATCCCTCTTAATCTAGTAACCGCATTTTTTATAACAGTAATTGCATAATCAATTTGCTCTTCTGTATTAAATCTACTTAATGAAAATCTAACACCCGTATGAGCTAACTCACTATCGCTTCCAAATGCATTCATAACAGGATTAGCTTCTAAATCTTCACTAGCACATGCACTTCCTGTTGAAGCCCCTATTCCATTTTGATTTAAATCCCATAACATAGACTCACCCTCAACTCCTCTAAAAGAAATTAAAGTTGTGTTTGGTGTTCTATTTGCTGTTCCACCAATTACAACAGTTTCTGGTAATTCTAAAATTGCTGCTTCTAATTTATCTCTTAATTTACTAACATGATTTTTTTCATAAGCTAAAGCCATAGTTGAAGTAGCAAGCTTCATAGCCCATCCCATTCCAACCATAGAAGCAACATCTACAGTTCCAGCTCTGTGTCCACCCATTTGCTCACCACCGTGTAACAATGGAGTTAAATCGTAACCTTTTCTAACATATAAACCACCAACACCTTTTGGTCCATGGAATTTATGAGCTGAGAAAGATAAGTAATCTACATTGAAATCTTGAACATCAACAGGAACTTTTCCTATTGCTTGTGTAGCATCTGTATGAAAAGCAATTCCTGCTTCTTTACAAATAGCTCCGATTTCTTTGATTGGAAAAATTTTTCCTGTTTCATTATTTGCCCACATAATTGATACAAGTGCCGTATCTTCTCTTATATAATCTTTTACAGAACTTGCTTCTAATACACCATCTTCATTTACAGGAAGATAAGTAACCGAAACACCTTGCGTTTCTAAGAATTTACAAGTTGCAGTAACTGCTGGATGTTCTACTTCTGAAGTAATAATATGATTTTTATTACCATTTAAAATTTTATCTATCCAAATACCTTTTATAACTGTATTGATACTTTCTGTTGCATTTGACATAATAATAATATCATCTTCGTCAGCTGCATTAATTCCCTCATATAAAAAGTTTAAAGCTTCTACCATCTTAGGGTGAGTTCCAGCTCCAAATTTATGTAATGAATTTGGGTTTCCGTATATGTCACAAAAAAATGGTTTCATCTCTTCATATACTTTTGGGTCAACTATTGTTGTTGCGTTATTATCTAAATAAACTTCCATTATAATTTCCTATATTTTTTAATTTTATATGCAAAACTTATTCCAAAGTTTTAATTGTATCATATAAATTTTTTTGTATTGTAATGTAAATAGGATAAGAATTGTCTTAATTGTTTTATTTAGATAAATTTTATTTCTAAAAGTAACAAGTTTATGTTAAATAACAATCAAGAAAAATTAAAATCCACTATTAAACGTTCCTAAATAATTTGTAATTTTTGCTGTTTCATCTCTTATACATGAAATTTTTAAATATTCATCGTAAAGAGATCCATCTTTTCTTCTATTTTTTAAATGTCCATTCCATTTTCCATTTATTTTAATATCAGTCCACATTTTCTTATAAAAATCTAATGATTGTTCTTTTGAGCTTAGAAAAGAAGGATTTCTACCATAGACTTCATCTAAACTATAACCTGTAATTTCACTAAATGCTTTATTTACAAGAATAATATTATTATCTTTATCTGTAATCATGATACCTTCTAATGCTTGTTCGAAAACTTTTAAAGATAATTTAACCTTTTCTTGAGCTTCATTTTTAAGTTCTGATTCTTTGTTTAAATTTTTATATAAATTTTCAATTGCATTATGAAGTTTACCAATTTCATCATTTGGCAAGTTCTTTAAAAATTTAATATTTTTATTTTGAGTTAAATCACTTACAATTAAATTTAACTTTTTTAAAGGTAAGGAAATTAAAATAGACATCAAAACACCTAATAATGCACCAATTATACCTGCAACTATACTTATAATGAATATCGCTGAACTATTTTTCTCTGCAATTCTAAAAGCATCGGGAAGTGGTTGTCTAACAATCACTTTCCATGAAAAACCTTTATATTCTTCAAATCCATTACTTACACTACTTGCAGTTAGATATTTAGTACCATTATTCCATTGGATGGTTTTAAATAAAGGTTCATTTGATTTAAAAGTTTGTGCAACGTTATTAGAAATATCACCAATATTACTTCTTTCACTATTTCCAGGTCCTACTAGTACTAATCCATCTTTTGATAATAGGAAAATATCTACATTATTTTCTTTTTGTATACTTCTAATAATATCTCTTGTCCATTGCCACATAAGATGTGTACATAAAACCCCTATAACTTTTCCATCATTATTTTTTACGGGAAAAGCAACATCTGAAAAATATATTGCTTCACCACTATTATTTGGTAATAATCTAGCAAGGAGTAAAGCATCATGAACATCACCTATATAAGGAGCTTCTAAACCTGCTGGATGCCAAGGTCTTGCTTTTACATTTTTACCCTCTAAATAACCATTTGTTCCAACTTGAACTGTTCCATCAGGTAAGGCATATCCTATCCATTCGTGATGATTATAATTATCTTTTATATCTTGTATAAATTTTCTTTTTTCTTCAATTGAAGTATTTTCATTAGTTAACATAGGCATTGTTGATGCAAATTTAATTTCTCTATACCTTTCTAACATTTCTCTATCTAAAATATCATTTACTCTTTTTGATAATTTTACTAAAGATTCTCCAGAATTAATTTCAAGTTGTTTTGAAGATATTGTATTTGAATAAAAACCTACTGCTATAGCTACAAAAAATGTCAAGACTCCAATTAAAATCGAGAATTTAAAACTTAAACTACTTTTCATAATGACTTACCTTTATAATTTATCTCTGAATAAAATAATTGAAAAACAAGCACCTGTAAATTTTGCAAAATTGTATTCAAACTCTCTATTTTCAACTAATAAATTTCCTTTTAGACTTTTATTAACAATTTCATATGCCATATATAAACCTAATCCTACACCATAAGATTGATGTTTAGTTGTGAAATAAGGCTCAAATATTTTTTTTATAATATCTAATGAAATCCCACCTGCACTATCTTGAATATCAATTCTTATTTCATTTTTATTTTCATGTGCATTAATTATTAAAACTCCATTTGTAGCAAAATCTTTTGCATTTCTTAAAATATTTATTATTACTTGTTTTATCTCTGATTCATAAGAAAAAACACCAATATTATCAATATTTTTTATTATTTTTATATCTTTATATGTCAAATCTGATTCAAATAAAGATATTGATTGTAAAATAGTATCTTTTAAATTAAAATTCTTTTTTTCTAAATTATCATTAAAATAGTTTCTAAAATCTTCAATTGTATTTGATAGATAATCAACATTTCCAAGAATACTATTTATACTACTAACAAAAGCCTTGTCATCTAAAATATTAAATTCTTTCTTGATTTTCATTCCACTTGCAGCAACTGAAATAACACTTAAAGGCTGTCTCCATTGATGAGCAATATTTTCTATCATTTCACCTATTGCAGCCATTTTAGATTGTTGAGACAATAGGTATGATCTATTATTATATTCATTGATTTGATTGTATCTATAGTTTAAATATATTATAAATATTATTATTGAAATAAATAAAATAATCAATATTTTATAAAAATTATATACCAACTGCTGTATTAAAAAAGCTTCTTTATACAAAACCATATATGCTGCATTATTACTATTTTTAATAGGCATAAAATATATGCTTAAATATTTTCCATCAACTTGTTTATATAATATTAAATCTTCGTTTTTTTTCATAATATGATTAATTAATTCTTTTTCATGTTTATTAAAAAAGTTATTTCTTGCATAATGTCTATCTTCTGATTCTCTATCTTCAAAAAATACATAATCATCATTTTCAAAACTAGCTTCAAATTTACTTAAATATTTAGGTAATATTTGCTTTTCTGCAAGTTCTTTATTAATGAGAAAATGAGAATCTAAATCATAATTTTCTTCAAATACCTTATCAAAAGAATCACTATCTATTGAGAATTCTACACTTCCTATATGAAAAAGATTTTCATCAAATAAGGGATAAACAAATCTAAAACCATCAACTGTTTTACCTATCTCAAATCCACTTAATGGTTTTAATTTTTTATTAACTTCATTTATTATAAATCTAGAATTTGTTGTATCTTCTCCAAAATTTTCTTTTTTATACATTCTCAAAAAACTTACATTATCAGGAAAATGAAATTGTAATTGTTGAAATTTCAAATCAACAAATCTATTATAATCAGAAATTAATTTATCATACAACAAACCTCTATTAATTTTTTGTGTTTTATCATCTTTCTTATATGCATATTTAACATAATTATAGATTTCTGGCTTATTTATTATTCCATAAAAACTATTTTGTGCCAAAATATTAAAATGTTCAAGAGTAATTTTATATTGAATTTGATATTGTTTTTTTAGATCATTTAAATAATTATCAATTTGTGTCTTTTTTTGATATTGAAAATAAATAAACATTGAGGTTAATACTAGAGAAAAAATAATAATAGATAGTAAAAAATTACTAAAAAATTTATTTATACGATTTTGTTTCATAATATACTTTTTTTTAATCTAGTTTAAATTCTAACATAATTAAAATGAATTATTAGTTAATATTAGAATAACTTATAATTATATTTCTATTTAATAAAGAAATGTTAAGTTTACTATGAGATAATAACAAAAATATTTATAGAAGGTTTAAAATGAAAAAAATTATTTCAATTATCACACTTACTTTTTTATCACTATTCTTTGTAGCATGTGACAATAAGACAGAAGTTAAAAGTGAAAAGAAAGAAGAAAAACAAGTACTTAAAGTAGGAATGGAATTAGCATATCCTCCATTTGAGATGAGTGACAAAGATGGAAATCCACAAGGTGTATCAGTTGATTTTGCTAAAAAGTTAGGTGAATACTTAGGGAAAGAAGTTATTATTGAAAATACAGCATGGAGTGGATTAATTCCATCACTTAAAACTGGAAAAATTGATTTAATCATCTCTTCAATGACAATTACAGATGAAAGAAAAAAATCAATTGATTTTTCTATTCCCTATGCACAAACTGCTTTAGCGATTCTTGCAAATAAAGATTCAAATGTAAGTTCAATTGATGATTTAAATGTGGCTGGGAAAAAAATTGCTGTTAAAAAAGGCTCAACTGGACATATTTATGCAACAGAAAATCTTAAAAATGCAGAAATTTTAGTTTTTGATAAAGAAAATGCTTGTGTTTTAGAAGTAGTGCAAGGAAAAGCTGATGGTTTCTTATATGATCAATTAACAATTTATAAGAATTATGCTCAACATAAAGACACAACAGTTGCATTACTTAAACCATTTCAAAAAGATTTTGAATATTGGGGAGTTGCTCTTAGACAAAATGATCCTTTAAAAGATCAAGTTAATGAATTTATTACAAAAGCAAAAGCTGATGGTACATTTGCAACATTTGCTTCAACTCATTTAAAAGATGCAAAAGCAACTTTTGATGAATTAAAAATTCCATTTTTCTTTTAGGACAAAATTATATTTAGTTTAAAAAAATATTTCATTCATGAATTAGATTTCAAGAAAATAAATCCTTTATCAAAAAGGGTTTATTTTTTTAATTTTTTATTAATCTCTATTTTAATCTCATCATCCATTTATATAATGTTTTCAAGTATGACTTATAATTTTAATTGGGCTCATGTATATGAATATAAACAAAAATTTATAAATGGTTTTATTATGACTGTTATTATTTCCTTTTTTGCACTTATATTAAGTTTTATAATTGGATTATTTTTTGCTTATGCTCAGAATTCAAAGCTAATAATATTAAGATTTTTTGCTAGATTTTATATAGAAATAATAAGAGGTACACCATTACTAGTTCAAATACTTATTTTCTTTTATGTATTTGCAAATAATTTAGGTTTTGAAAATAGATATATTGTTGGGACATGTATTTTGGCTATTTTTTCAGGAGCTTATGTATGTGAAATTATACGTGCAGCAATTGAATCAATTGAAAAAGAACAGTTTGAAACATCTTTAAGTTTAGGAATGTCCAACTATCAAATGTATCGTTATATTATCTTTCCACAAGCCTTTAAAAGAATGCTTCCTGCCCTTACTGGTCAATTTGCTTCTATTATAAAAGACTCTTCACTATTATCAATTATTGCTATTAGTGAATTTACAATGAATGCTCAAGAAGTTGATGCAATTACCTACTCTACACTTGAAAGTTATATTCCTCTAGCCATTGGATATTTAATCTTAACTTATCCTATTTCGTACTATACTAAGAGCTTAGAAAAGAAGATTAAATAGTACTTAATTAACAATCTTTTTTAAATAGGATATTTTTTATCCTATTTAAGTATTTCTTAATTATTATGGTGTTATATTTCAAATAGGACTATTTATATCCTATTTAAAAAATTCAAATAAATATTGGAGTAGTCATGAGCGAAAACAAACAAATACATGACGTAATAAACAAAGAGTACAAACTTGGATTTGAAACTTTGGTACAAAGTGATACTTTTGCAAAAGGTTTAAATGAAGATGTAATAAGAGCAATATCTGCAAAAAAAGATGAACCATCTTGGCTTTTAGATTTTAGACTTAAAGCTTATGCTAAATGGCTAAAAATGGAAGAGCCTTCTTGGGCACATTTAAATTATCCAAAAATTGACTATCAAGATATCGCATATTATTCAGCACCTAGAAAGGCTTTAGATTCTTTAGATGAAGTGGATCCAGAAATATTAAAAACTTATGAAAAATTAGGAATTCCACTTGAAGAACAAAAACAATTAGCTGGTGTAAAAACAGTTGCAGTTGATGCTGTATTTGACTCAGTTTCTGTAAAAACAACATATCAAGATGAACTTGAAAAACTAGGCATTATATTTTGTTCAATTAGTGAAGCAGCACATAAATATCCTGAACTAGTAAAAGAGTATTTAGCATCAGTTGTACCTGTTGTTGATAACTATTTTTCATGTTTAAATTCTGCTGTATTTACAGATGGAAGTTTTGTATATATTCCACCAAACACTCGTTGTCCAATGGAACTATCAACATACTTTAGAATTAATGCACTTGATACAGGGCAGTTTGAAAGAACTTTAATCATCTGTGATGAAAACTCTTATGTTTCATATAATGAAGGTTGTTCAGCTCCAACAAGAGATGAAAGACAACTTCATGCAGCAGTTGTTGAATTAGTTACATTAAAAGATGCACAAATAAAATATTCAACAATTCAAAACTGGTTTCCAGGTGATGATAAAGGAAAAGGTGGGATACTAAACTTTGTTACAAAAAGAGGTTTATGTAAAGGTGATAATTCAAAAATTTCTTGGACACAAGTTGAAACAGGATCTGCAATTACATGGAAATATCCTTCCTGTATACTTGCTGGTGATAATAGCGTTGGAGAGTTTTACTCAGTTGCCATCGCTTCAAAATCTCAGCAAGCAGACACAGGAACAAAAATGGTGCATTTAGGGAAAAATACTAAATCAACTATTATTTCTAAAGGAATCTCTGCTATGCATGGAGTGAATGCATATAGAGGACTTGTAAGAGTTGGAAAAAATGCTAGCAATGCTAGAAATATTTCAGAGTGTGATTCACTTTTAATTGGTAATAAATGCCATGCTCATACTTATCCTTATCATGAAATTAGAAATAGCTCTGCAAATATTGAACACGAAGCTACCACTTCAAAAATCTCAGAAGAGCAGTTATTTTACATTTCTCAAAGAGGAATAAGTGAAGAAAATGCAATAGCTATGATAGTAAATGGTTTTTGTAAAGAAGTTTTAAAAGAATTACCAATGGAATTTGCAGCAGAAGCAAAAGAATTATTAAGCATATCATTAGAAGGAAGTGTGGGTTAAATCATGGAAAAAAATACAGTATTAAAAATAGAAAATTTAGAAGTAAATATAAATGAAACACAAATTTTAAAAGGTTTAAATTTAGAAATTAAAGAGGGTGAAGTTCATGCTTTAATGGGAACAAATGGAGCTGGAAAATCTACTTTGGTAAAAACATTAAGTGCTCACTATGACTGTGTTGTTACAAATGGAACAATAACTTACAAAAAGAAAAATCTTCTTGATTTAGATGTTTCCGAACGTGCCAATGAAGGTATTTTTATGAGTTTTCAATCTCCTATAGAAGTTCCTGGAGTTAATAATAGTTACTTTTTAAAAACAGCAATAAATGAAAAAAGAAAATATGCAGGTCTTGAAGAAATCGATGCTATGGAATTTCTAAAACATGTAAAAGAAGAAACTAATAAATTTAATATAGATAGAAAACTTTTACAAAGAGATTTAAATGCAGGATTTTCTGGTGGTGAGAAAAAAAGAAATGAATTAGTTCAACTTTTAATGCTACAACCTGATTTAATTTTATTAGATGAGATAGATTCAGGACTTGATGTAGATGCTATAAAAACAGTTGCAAATGTAATAAACTCTATGTTAGATGGTAAGAGATCAATTTTAATGATTACTCACTATGATAGACTTTTAGAGTTAATTAAACCAGATTTTGTTCATATTTTAAATGATGGTAAAATTGTAAAAACAGGAGATTATAGCTTAGCTTTAGAACTAGATGAAAAAGGTTACGAAGCAATAGGAATTAAAGATGAAAATAAATGATATAAAAGGATTAATCCTTCCTAATAAAAAAGATGAAGAATTTTTAAAAATCAATCTTGATGCCCTATTCTCTTATGATTTTAAAGAGCATCAAACTTATGAATTTGATATTATGGGATTAAAAAGTATTGAAGATAAAAACTCTTATGACAGTATTTTATTTGATATTACAAGAAGTATTGATAATACACAAAAGGTTATTACAATAAATAAAAATATTGCAGAACCTATTTTTTTAATTCATAAAATAAAAGAAGATGAAACATTTTTTACTAATTCATTAAAAATAAAAGTTGAAAAAGATATAAAAGCTCAAGTTGTTGAAGTTTTTGTAAGCAGTGGGAAAAATTCTGCTTATAGTGTAAACAGAAGTTTTGAACTTGATGAAAATGCTACTTTAGAATATGTAAAAGTTCAAGATATAAATGAATCTAACTCTTTTATTTTTAATTCAAATATTGAACAAAAAGATAGTTCAATTCTTGACTTTACAAACTTTGAGTATGGAAATGGATTTATTTTAAATAATTTCATAAACTATATTAATAGTGAAAAAATCACTTATAATCTAAATGGTTTAGTAAAATTAAAAGATAATACAACTTGTTCAAATCTAATAAAAACAGTTCATAATGCACAAAGTTCAGTTAGTGATATAAACTATAAACATTCTTTAAAAGATACTTCCAAAGCAGTATTTAAAGCAAAATCACTAGTAAATGAAACAGCTTTATTTACAAAAGCTTTTCAAAATACAAATACGATTTTATTAAGCGATGATGCTGTTATTTTTGCTCAACCACATCTTGAAATTAATATAGATGAACTAGAAGCAAGCCATGGAGCAACAACGGGAACTTTAGATAAAGAGCAACTTTTATACCTAGAATCAAGAGGAATACCAAAAGAGTTAGCTTATGATATGCTATTGAAAGCTTTTGAAGAAAAAATAGCTCAAAATATAAAAGATGAAATTATCAAAGAGTTCATAGAAACTTATGAAAGAAGTAAATATGTTTAAAAAAGATTTTCCATATTTTCAAAACTCACAAATAGTTTATTTGGATAATGGAGCAACAACTCAAAAACCAAAATCTGTGATTGATTCACAAGTTGAATATTATACGCAATACTGTTCAAATACTCATAGAAGTAATTTTGGTCATGCAAATAAAGCAACACAAGAGTTTGAAAAAACAAGAGTTATTTTAAAAGAGTTTATAAATGCATCAAAAAAAGAAGAGATTATCTTTACAAAAGGTGTAACAGAATCTATAAATTTTATTGCAAGTTCTTTTGCAGTTAATTTTAAAACTGTGATTATCTCTTCACTTGAGCACCATTCAAATATTGTACCTTGGCATATGCAAGGAAGATCTTTGGGAAAGGGACTTGAAGTTGTAGATTGTAATGATAACTTAGATTTTGATATGAATCATTTTGAAAAGTTATTAAAAGCAAATCCTCATTCATTTGTAAGTATTACACATATTTCAAATGCCTTTGGAAAAATCCATGATATAAAAGAAATTACTAAATTAGCTCATAAACATGGTGCTGTTATATTAATAGATGGAGCTCAAAGTTTAGCTCATCAAAAAGTAGATATGCAGTATTTAGATTGTGATTTTTTTGCTATTTCAGGACATAAAACATTTGCACCAACAGGTGTTGGGGCTATTTATGTAAAAGAAAAGCACTTAAAAGAGTTAAAACCTTATCAAACAGGAGGAGCAACTATTCATGAAGTTGATTTTAATAGTTCAACGCTACTTGATTCTCCTTATAAATTTGAAGCAGGAACTCAAAACATAGCAGGTGTTATAGGATTTGGAAAAGCTTTAGAGTATTTAAATCAAGTTGGATATGAAAATATCGAAGCAATTGAAAATAGTGTTTATAAATATTTAGATGAACAACTTTCTACTCTTCCTGATATTATATTTTATAATGACATTAGTGATTCTATAGGAAGTAGAAGTTTTAACTTTAAAGGTATAGTTCACGATGATATTGGAATCTTAGTTGATAAAATGAAAATAGCTCTTAGAGTTGGTCATCACTGTGCTCAACCTATAATGAAAAAATTAGGTGTAAAAGGAACTATAAGAGTTTCTACAGCTTTTTATAATAATTTTAAAGATGTAGATGCACTAATTGTTGCACTAAAAAAAGCTTTGCATATGTTAAAGGATTAAAATTGAATATTATAGAAAAAAGAGTAAATGATATAAAAGAAGATTTAGATTTTTTTGAAGATGAATTACAAAAATATGAATATATTATAGATTTAGGTAAAAAATTAGAAGCATTTGATGAGAAAGATAAAATAGCAGACAATATAGTTCATGGCTGTACCTCACAAGTTTGGTTAACCCATGAAGTAAAAGATGGAAAAATGTATTTTAAAGGTACAAGTGACGCAATAATCGTTAAAGGTTTAGTTTATATGATTTTACAAATCTTCTCTAACTCAACAATTGAAGAACTAAAAGAAATTGATATGGATATAGTTCATGAACTAAAACTTAGTGAAGTTATTACTCCAAATAGACAAAGTGGAGTAATTGGAATGATGAAAAAAATTAAAGAATATGCAATAAATGCATAAAGGATAAAAAATGGAAACAACTTTTGATTTAAAAGATATTGAAGAGAAATTAATAGTAAATCTAAAAAACGTATTCGATCCAGAAATACCAACAAATATTTATGACCTAGGATTGATTTACAATATTGAGTTTGATATAAATAGCAATTACTTATATTGCACAATAACAATGACCCTAACAAGTCCAACATGCCCTGTTGCTGAAAGCTTACTAGAGCAAGTAAAATATGTAGCATTAGCTGTTGATGAGATAGATGAAGCTTTTGTAAAATTAGTATTTAACCCACCATGGGATCCATCAATGATGAGTGATGATGCAAGAGAAGTAATGGGAGCAAGTGGAGCAGCTATGGCTTTTTAAGCCATAGTTTTTAAAAATATATAAAAAATCATCATTTTTTAACTTATCTATGCTAAATAAGTATACAATAGAAGAAAGCTACTAAGGAATAAAAATGAGAAACTACAATGACTAACTCTAGTGAAATTATAATTGGTTCACTATCATATATCTGGCATTTAATACCAATAATTATTTTTATAATATTATTAAAAAAATTTATCTCAGCAAGAGATAATAAAAAAAGAAAAATGAAAAACGAAGAAAATGAAAAAAATGGCCTAACTTTAGAATTACGAACAATAAAAAAATACGAAGACCTTGGATATAAAGTAGTTTCAAATAAAATGCAAAATCAAGATATAGACATGTTTTGTTATAAAGATGATAAAACAATTTTAGTTAAATGCAATAATAGTTCTAATTCAAAATCAATAAAAGAAGAAGATATAATGGCATTTTATGATGATGCAATCAAGTACATCAATACAAATAATATAAAAGAAAAGAATGCAGTTTTTAGATATGCAGTGCCCTACAAAGATATATTTCATAAATCTGCAATCAAAATATTAACCGATGATTATTATAATTGTAAGTATATTCTTGTCTAAAAATTCCATATATTACTTTTCTTAATAATTTATAATTTTTATCAATTAATTTCGACATAAACCATAGCAATAACAAATAATATATTTAGCACTAATAAGCTATTTATATAGCAATAAAAAAGAAGACTTAATTTATAAAAAACCCTACAATTCTAAATATTTTTATTAAATCTAAAAGGCAAATAAAATGAAAAAAATTTCAAAAGTACTTATTGCAAACCGTGGAGAAATCGCTCTTAGAATTATAAGAGCATGTAAAGAGCTTGAGATAAATAGTGTTGCTATTTTCTCTGAAGTTGATGTTGAGGGTATTTGGGTTAGAAAAGCGGATGAATGTTATCCAATTATGGGAGATCCTATAAAAGCCTATTTAGATTATAGTGTAATTATTTCAATTGCAAAAAAAGCTGGCTGTGATGCTATTCATCCAGGTTATGGATTTTTAAGTGAAAATGCTGATTTTGCACAAGCTTGTCAAGATAATGGAATTATTTTCATTGGACCAAAACCTGAACATATTGAACTTTTTGGTGATAAAATGGCTTCTAAAGTAGCTATGAAAAAAGTTGGAGTTCCAGTTCTTGAAGGAACAGATGAGCCTGTTAAAAATATCCAAGAAGGTGAAAAAATAGCTAGAGAAATTGGATTCCCTGTTATTATCAAAGCTGCATTTGGTGGTGGTGGAAGAGGAATGAGAATTGTAAAACTTGAAAAAGATTTCAAAGATATGTATGAAAGTGCAACAAATGAATCTATGAAATACTTTGGTAGAGATGAAGTTTTCATTGAAAAATATGTTGAAAATCCAAGACATATAGAAATTCAAATTATTGCTGATAAATATGGAAATGTTTTACACCTAGGTGAAAGAGATTGTTCTATTCAAAGAAGACATCAAAAAGTTATTGAAATTGCACCAAGTCCAAGACTTAATCATGAAACAAGAAAAGAGCTTTATAGAATTGCAACAAAAGCTATGTTCAAATTAGGATATGAAAGTGTTGGAACTGTTGAGTTTTTAGTTGATGAGCAAAACAATATTTATTTTATTGAAATGAATACAAGAGTTCAAGTTGAGCATCCTGTAACTGAAACTATCACAGGTGTTGATATTATTCAAAGAATGATAGAAATAGCTGAAGGTGATAAACTTCAATTCTTACAAGAAGAAGTTCAATTTAGAGGTTATGCAATTGAGTTTAGAATAAATGCTGAAAATCCACAAAAAAACTTTATGCCAGGAACTGGAACAGTTACTAAATACTTAACTCCAGGAGGTCCAGGAGTAAGAATTGATACAAGTATTTATTCAGGATATAAAGTACCAGCAAACTATGACTCAATGATTGGAAAACTGATTGTTTGGTCATTAACTTGGGAAGGTGCTGTAAAAAAAGCAAAAAGAGCTTTAGATGAGTTTTATATTGAAGGTTTCCCTACAAATATTCCTTTACATAGAGAAATCGTAAGAGATGCGGATTTTATTGCTGGAACATTTAATACTAGTTA
>CBFHMY010000051.1:0-15748 GCA_965657055.1 uncultured Aliarcobacter sp.
TGATATATTCATGTTTAGAAATAGATTCAACCTCATCACCAAAAAACTCAACTCGTATAAATTCATCTTCATAATATGCAGGAAAAATGTCTATTACATCTCCATTTACTCTAAAATCTGATCTATCGAAAAACTTATCATTTCTTTTATAACCCATTTCTACAAGTTTTAATAAAAAAGTTTTTTGAGAGTATTCAAATCCAACCTCAACTCTTTGAACCATTGCTTTATATTCTTCTGGATTTCCCAAACCATAGTTCGCTGAAACTGACGCTATTACAATAACATCATCAAAAGATAAAAGTGAAGCTGTGGCACTAAGTCTCAGTCGTTCTAATTCTTCATTTATTGAACTATCTTTTTCAATAAATAAATCGCTTCTTGGAATATAAGCTTCAGGCTGATAATAATCATAATAAGAGATGAAATATTCAACATGATTATTAGGAAAAAACTGTTTAAACTCAGAGTATAACTGTGCAGCCAAAGTTTTATTGTGAGTCATAATAAGAGTTGGTTTTTGAGTGGCTTCAATTACCTTGGCAATTGTATATGTTTTACCACTTCCTGTAACACCTAAAAGAGTATTATATTGATTTCCAGCGATTATAGAATCACTTAAAGCTTTTATGGCAACAGGCTGATCACCTGCTGGCTCATAATCACTTACTACTTCAAACTTTGCTATAGTTTATCCTTATGATTTTTTTTATTGTATCTAAGATTTTATTATGAGTTGGTTTAAATACCAAGATTATAATATAATAATAAATTCTGCTCCAGTATAATTTTCACCTTCGTATTTATAAGTTGTATTCTTAGATTTAATAGTTCCATCCATTCCATCTACTATTAAATTATATGTCATATTAAGCCCTAGTCCTGTTCCTTGAGATTTATATTTAGTTGTGAAATATGCTTCAAAAATATGAGGTAATATATCATCAGGTATTCCACCACCATTATCTTTTATTTTTATAAATATTTTTTCATCTTTTTTATAAGATGTGATAAATATGAGTTTTTTCTCAATATTATTCTCATTTAAAGCATCCCTCGCATTATTAAAGATATTAATGAAACATTGGATTAGTTCATTAGAATAACTATTTATTTTTATATCATCTTGTAAATCTAATATCATTTTTATTTGATTATTTTTTATTGTAGAGTCTACTAAATGTAAGAAGCTTTCTATATTACTTTTCAAATTAAATATTCTTTTAGTTCTATCACCTTTAATAAAATTCTTAAAATCATCTATTGTTTGAGATAAGTATTGTACATTATCATTAATCATACTACAATTTTCAATAAGTTTATCATCATCTAATATATTATATTCTTTTTGTATCATTATTCCCGTAGCTGCTGTTGATATAACTGAAAGTGGCTGTCTCCATTGGTGTGAAATATTACCTATCATTTCACCCATTGCAACCATTTTTGATTGTTCGCCTAGTATCTTATCTTTTTCCTGATTTACTATTATTTGCTTTTTTAAAGATTCTTCACTTTCAATAATTGATTTTTGCATATGTTTAAAATCTTTTATTAGAATTTCAAACATATTATAATTACTTTGCATATTATCAATTTTAACGCTATGATCTTTTGAAAATTTATTTATACTTAATGTTAATATTTCAAGGGGATTTACAATATTATCTACAATTTTTCTTGCACTCATAATTGATATAAAAGCAATTATAAATATTACAAATAAAATAATCAATGAAGTACTTATTATATACTTATCAATTTTGTCATTATTATCTTGTACTACTATTAACCAAGATAAATTATCAAATGTTTTATATGAAACATAATTGTTTTCATGAGTTGAATCATTAAAATATTTTATAAGACTATTTTCTGGACTTATTGCTATATTCTCTTTATATAATTTTGTAGTGAAAAATAAATTCCTATTTTGAACATTAAACTTGTTAGAAGTATCTAAAATATATAAGCCATTTTTATCAATTATTGATACACTAATATCACTAAGAGAAGAAGGATTCAGATTAAAAACCAAACTATTTATAAAATCAAGATTTAATTCTATTATATAAATTTCATTATTAAATTCAAAAACATAAGATAGTAAAGGAGTATCCGCCAAATTTGAAAAATAAATATTACTTAAAAAATCTTTTTGTTTTTTCATATACTCTTTAAAAATAGGCTTATTGGAATAATCATAACCTTCAAATACATTTATATTTGATTTAGAAGAAATTTCTTCAATAATACCATTTTTATTTAAAATAGTAATAGTATCAATTGAGTTTTTATATTTCAAAATATCAGATAATAATTTCTTTCTTTCACTGTTTTCAGTATCTTTTAGTAATTTAAAAATATCTTTAATATCTTCATTAAAAAGATTTATATTATATTCGATATTTTTTGTTATATTTGTATGTTTGGATAAAATTAAATCATATTTTTCTTTTGTTATTAAAAAAACAAAAATAAGACTTATTAATAATATGGGCAAAATAGAAAAGAATAAGAATTTACGGTACAAATCTTTTTTAAATATTTTATTTTTTGATTTCATAAATTTATTTTATCTTCACGAATTCATTATCTTTTACTTCAAAAATATAATAAGGTGTTTTAATATCGCCATATTTATTAAATGATATATCATTTCCAGCAAGAAGAAATGTTTCTTTTTCTATAATATATTTTTTTATATCACTAACTTTTTCATTTCCATTTTTTAAAGCAGATATAAGTATTTGAGCAGCTTGATATCCTTGAATATTTGTTCTATTTGGCTGTTTCTTATAAATTTCATTAAATTGTTTTGCAAAGTCTTGATAACTTTTATCTTCATAATTAATATAATCAGACGAAATGAAATAAATACCCTTTGCCCATTTTCCAGCATTTTCTAAAAATTCTTCAGTTCTAGCCCAACCTGATGATATTACTTTAGTATTATTATTATTTATTCTTAAATATTGAACCAAATTAGCTGCATCTGTTGCATTTTGTGAGAGTATTATAAAATCTGCATTTTTTAATTTTTCTAAAATTTCATTATATGGAAGTCTTGAATCAATTATTTCTTCATATTTCATTTCATAATTATCAAAAAGGTGTAAATAATCATATAGATATTCTTTATTTTCTTTATCACCTACTAAATAGATATGTTTAGCATTATTCTCTTTTAATAATTCAATTAGATTACTAAAATGTTCTGGGGAATTTGCAGTTTGAACTCTAAAAAAATTATCATCTTTATTTGTAAAAAAACTACTACTAGCTGTTGGGGAAATTTGAAATATATCATCATGATTTGAAATTAAATCAAAAGAGACTTTACTCATAGAACTTGTAGCATTTCCAATAATATATTTTACATTATCTTCTATTAGTTCTTTTACCACTTGTTTATTTACTTCTTCATCTTGCTTATCATCTTTAAAGATTAATTCTATTTTTTTATTGTTAATTTGATAATTTATTTTATCAAAAGCTAATATAATACCGTTCTTTTCATATAAACTTAGATCAGAATATTTTCCTGTTAATCCTAAAACAACACCAATTTTTATAGTTTCAGCTTTTTTTTCATTAAAACACCCCATAAATACTAGAGTAGATAATATTATTAAAATAATTTTCAAAACAACTCCTAAATTATTATATTACCGATGATAGCAGATTTTTAATTATTGTACATAATTTCATATAAGATAATTGAAACATCTCGAACAGACCAAATAACATCTTTACTTAAACTATCTCTATCTTGTTGTATATTTACATTTTGCGAATATTTTTTAATAACTCTTTGTATCTCTTGATCCATCTGAGAATAATCTAAATCTAAAATATTTTCATGAAATAACTTTTCATTGGTACTTACACCAATTAATCTATTATTTCCTTTTAAAAAACTCAAAAGAATTGATACTTGCCAAGTATGCCACTCTATTTTATCCAATACATTTGGTCCCTTACTTGCATAATCTAAAGATTTGAAAGAATCTACAATAACTCTAGTAGCCTTTAATAAAGAATCCGCATCCATTCGCTCTATATTTCTCGGAAGTTCTATATTATCCAATGCAAATTCTGACATATTTTTAGTAATTGATTGTCTGTTTTTAGTATTTTGAATATTTCTATTAATCGATAATAAATAAATTATAATAACTATTAATAAAATGATTATTATAATAAAAGCAATTAAAGTTGTATTCATATGCATTCTCCTACAAAGTCTAAATTTTCAATTACTATATATTTTTCTTGACAACATAAAGATGGAATATTTATATATTTTTTCTCTTTTATATAAAAAGTTTCACCTTGGTGATAATGCCCTTCTATTACTATATCTGTATTATAATTCTCTAATCTTCTTTCAACTAACTTTTTAAAATTATTCATTTTATGACATATATTCTTTTTTACTAAACTAGCTTCAATTTTTTTTGAAATGAAAAAATTTATATCAATAAAATTCATAAATCGTAAAAAAACACTGTTTCTAATAAATTTACAATATAAATCATATTTCCAATTTATAAAGTTATCTCCATGGGAAATACTTACTGTTTTATTATTAAGTTTTCCAAGAACTGGTTGATTCTCTCTTTTTATTACATTTATATTAGGGAAAAGAGTTTTTAGATTGTAATCATGATTTCCTTCTAAATAAATTATCTCAAGTTCTTTTGATAATTTATTTAAAAGTTCAAGTATTTCATTATTTTGTTTTATAAAATATTTACTTTCACCTGAGATAAAATCAATCATATCTCCCATCAAAAAAAGTTGAGTTGTTTTTATTTCTTTATTTTCAAGTTTTTTCAAAAATAATAAAAACTGTTTATTCTTTTGATTGTAGTGAGAATCAGCTACAAAAATAGCGCCTTGTTTTATACTAAGGTACATAGGCTATTTTTGGTATTCCTTCATATTCTTCATATCCACACATGATATTTGCATTTACCACTGCTTGAGAAGATGCACCTCTTAGTAAATTATCAATTGCTGAACTTACAAAAAGTGCTTTACCATTTTTTGCAGTAAATAAATCACAGAAATTTGTTCCTGCTACTGATTTCACATCAACTGGTTTATTTCTAATTCTAACAAATTCATTATCTTTATATGTATTATTCAAAATTTCATTTACATCAATATCTTCTTTTAATGTGGCAAATACAGATACAAGCATTCCTCTTGTTAATGGTAATAAATGAGGAACAAAATTAATTGATACTTCTTTACCTTTTAGAACTCTTACTTTTTCAGTAATTTCTGGCATATGTCTATGTTTAAAAGGATTATAAGCATGAACATTATCATTTATTTGACAATAATGTGTTGTTTCACTAGGATTCTTCCCTGCCCCACTAACACCTGATTTTGCGTCAATAAAAATAGGAGCATCAGTATCAATATAATCAATAAATGGTAAAAGAGCCAATAAAGAAGCTGTTGGATAACATCCTGGATTTGCAATTAATTTTGCATCTTTAATATCATTTTTAAAATATTCAGGCAATCCATAAACAGCATTTTTGATATTTTCTTTATCTTCATGCTCACAATAATGTTTTTCATAGGCTTCAAGTTCAAGTCTATAATCAGCACTTAAATCTACAACTTTTACACCTAAAGCTATTAAATCTTTTGCAAAAGCCATGGCAGTTTTATGAGGAAGTGCTAGAAATGCTAAATCAGCTACTTTTGCAACTTCACTTGCATTTGCTAATTGTACATCTATATTTATTACACTTTTTAAGCATGGATGTAAATCTTGAATATTAATATCTCCTGTTGTATTTGCAACATAAGAGATATTGAATTTTGGATGATTTATTAAAATTTTAATTAATTCTAAACCAGTGTAACCACTAGCTCCAATAATTGCTACATTCATATTAAAGATATCTCCTTATAACATACTCCTAAAACTTCATAAGTTTTAATTCCACCAGGAAGCGTAGCTTTAATTTCATCGCCCTCTTCTTTTCCCATTAACTGTTTTGCTAAGGGCGAATTAAATGAAATCATTCCTTTTTCGGCATTTGATTCAACACCACCAACTATTGTATAAGTAAACTCTTCGTCTGTTTTAACATCAACTAAAGATACAGTTGAGCCAAAACTTACTTTGTTATGAGGAAGTGTTGAAGGGTCTATTATCACAGCTTTCGAAATAACTGCATTTAACTCTGCTATTTGAGAGTCAATTAATCCTAGTTTTTCTTTTGCTGAGTGATATTCTGCATTCTCTTTTAAATCTCCTAATTGTCTAGCTTCATCTAGTGCAATTACAGTTTCAGGTCTTTCTGTTTTTTTAAGAAACTCTAAATCTCCTGTAATTTTATTATATCCTGCTAGTGTCATTGGTTCTTTATCCATCAACATCTCCCATCATTTAATTTATGATATAATACCCAAAAATAGTAAAAGAGAAGTTTAGATGAAATATGATAGATCAAAAAAGTTATTTGGTGAGGATGTTTTTGAGAAATTCAAAGATGTAAAGCTAATACTTTTAGGAGTTGGTGGTGTTGGAAGCTTTGCTTTAGATGCCCTTTATAATACAGGAATTACAAATATTACAATTGTTGATTTTGATACATATGAAGAATCAAATCTAAATAGACAAATGGGAAGTCAAGGTAATATCGGAAGAATTAAAGTAGAAGCTTTAAAAGAAAAATATCCAGAAGTTACTGCAATTCATATCAAGATTACACCTGAATGGATTGATAATTTTGATTTTTCATCTTATGATTATATATTAGATGCAATTGATGATGTAAAGCCAAAAGTTCATTTAATAAAAAAACATTTTACAAAAATAATTTCTACAAGTGGTGGAGCAAAAAGAATTGATCCTTCTAAAATAGAGTATATATCTATTTGGGATACATATAATGATCCATTCATAAAAAAAATAAGAACAGAATTAAAAAATCAAGGATTTAAAAAGAAATTTAAAGTAATTTTTTCATCAGAACTTCCACTTTGTTTAGAAAAAGGTAGTTTTGAGGGAGTTACCGGTTCATTTGGATTAATGATGGCATCAGTTACAATTCAAAAATTAATCAATAAGTTCAAAAAATAACTTAAAGTTTCTTAAAGTTTAAAACATATATAATAATTAACTTATATAAATAAAGGATTCTCATGAGCGGTATTAGTGGTAGTGTTGAACAAATGACTCAAGCACATTTAAGAAATGTTCAGCAATTAGCTGTGTTTTACACTGGTCATAAAAATATTTACGCAATTAATATAGCAAAAGTTAAAGCTTTTATTATAACTGAAGAAGTAGCAATAAATGATACTCCTAGAGATACTGAAGTAATTGCTGGAATTGCAACTATCAGAGGAGAACCTGTAACATTAATTAATCTTGATGCATGGCTTGGTCTACCAGCGCTTGAAATAAAAGATTATAAATTAATTATATTTTGTGAATTTAATCATAAAAAAATAGGTTTTTTAGTTAAAGATATGATTGATATTGTTGAAAAAACTACTCAAGAATTAAGACACACAGAAGAAACAAATTCTAAAATCACATACACTACTTATGTAAAAGTAAATAATAAAGATGAACTTTGTACAGTATTTAATGCAGAACAACTTTTAAGAGATATTCATTGGACAAATGATGGAGAAGATGAAGTTAGAAAGTATGTTGATGAAAAACTTGAATCTTCTAAGGTAATTCTTGCAGCTGAAGATTCAGGAGTTGCTAGAGAAGTTTTAAATAAATTTTTTAAAAAAACAGGTGCAAGATTTGAAATATATGCAAATGGCGAGCAGTTAATTAAAAGATTAGAAGAATTAAATCCAAATGATATTGGAATGATACTTACAGATATAGAAATGCCAGGGACTGATGGATATCAAGTTGCTTCTTATGTAAAAAATAATAAAAAATTTGAACATATTCCTGTAATTATTAACTCTTCAATGACAACAGATGCTGTTAGAGGTAAAATGAATAAAATTGGTGTTGATGGATTTGTTGGGAAAACTGATATTTCTACTCTTTTTGAATTAACAAAAAGACATTTAATTCATTAAAACTAACTATAAAGTAAGATGAGTTAAACTCATCTTCTTTTTATACTTTTTAAATATATTGCCTATTTACTTAACCACTCTTCAAAATATTTAATTTGATTTTCCGTTTGAATAGAAGATGTTCCACCAAATGAATTTCTAGCATTCATAGAATTTCTTAAATCTAAATACATAACAATCTCTTCACTTACATCTTTTAACTCATCATTTGCAGATCTAATTTCATCAATAGTAAGTTCACTAATATCTTTATTTAAAGCATTAGCAGTAGCTACAACATCTTTTGTTATATAGTAAGCTGTTCTAAATGGCATATTTTGTTTTTGAACTAAATAATCTGCTAAATCAGTTGCACTTAAGTGCCCTATTTTACAAGCATTTTCCATTTTATCTGTATTTACTATCATAGTTTTTATAACTTCATTTAAAATAGAAACTGAAATTTCAATAGTTTTAACTGAATCAAAAACACCCTCTTTATCTTCTTGTGTATCTTTATTATAAGCAAGTGGTAAACCTTTCATAACTGTGAAAAGTGAAATAAGATTCCCATAAACACGACCTGTTTTTCCTCTTAGAAGTTCAGGTACGTCAGGATTTTTCTTTTGTGGCATAATTGAACTTGTAGTTGCATACTCATCACTCATTCTTACAAATTGGAATTCATAAGATGACCATAAAATAAGTTCTTCTGAAATTCTAGAAATATGCATCATACAAGTAGAGATATTAAATAAAATTTCTAAAGCAAAATCTCTATCTGAAACCGTATCCATAGCATGAAGTGTTGGAGAAATAAATCCTAATTTTTGAGAAGTTGAGTCTCTATTTATATCATGTGGAGTTCCTGCAAGGGCAGCACTTCCTAGGGGACAATAGTTATTTCTTTCATATGAACTTTCAAATCTTTCAAAATCTCTTTTAAACATATTTGCATAAGCTAATAAATGGTATCCAAAGTTAAGAGGTTGTGCATGTTGTAAGTGAGTCATACCTGGGATTAAAGTAGTTGTGTATTTTCCAGCAACTTGTACAAAAGTTTCAACCAACTCTTTTAGTTGAGCTTTTATACTTAATGATTTATCTTGTACATAAAGTCTAAAATCCGTTGCAACTTGGTCATTTCTACTTCTTGCTGTGTGAAGTCTTTTACCTGGTTCTCCTACTATTTCTGTTAGTCTATTTTCAACAGCCATATGAATATCTTCGTATGCTAGAGAAAATTGGAACTTCCCACTTTCAATTTCTTCTTTAACTTGTAATAATCCTGTTTCAATTGCTTTTTGTTCATCTGCTGTTAAAATACCTTGTTCACAAAGCATTTGAGAGTGTGCAATTGAGCCTTTAATATCTTGTGCATAAAGTTCTTTATCGAACATAATTGAAGCGTTAAACTCATCTAATATTTGTGCGTTTGTATTTTTTAAAATTTGATTGTTTTGATTTGCCATTTGATTCCCTAAATTATAATGTACCTAAAAATTAGGCAACATTATAACACAAGTGATATTATTTAAAAGAAGACATATCCATAGGGTCAGTTTTTGCTATTTTTGAATATTTTTTAATTGCAGTTAATATGTTTATAAAAAAGATTATATTTGATATTAAAAATAAAAAGGAAGCCATATAAATAAAGCTATTGATAAAATAAGCTCCAACAAAAAATACTAAAGAAAAAACATGAAAAAAGAAATGTAATTTTATATATCTTTCTTCTATAAATTCTCTAATTGTAGGTAGTTTAAAATAACCCTTTGAGTTTAGATGAAACCATGATAAAAAAGGAATAATTTTATAAGCCATTCCTTGAAGTAATGAATACAAAAATCCAAAAGCAAAAACAATTGCCAAGATATAATTTGATTCAAAAATATTAAATAACCATATAATCATAGCTATTACTAAGGCACTTAAAGAAAATTTCCAATACCATAAAGTCACATCAAAAACAGGTCTTCTTCTATTGTTTAGAGATTTCAAAGCATAAAAGCAATATGAAATAACTAAACTAACAAATAAAATTTTTAGAACTAAGAAATTAACACCAAAATATAAAAATAAAGAAGAAATAAATAACAAAGAAAACAGTAATAAAGGAACTTTATTTTGTATAAATTTAGGAAAATCAAGTGCCACATAAAACATAGGAATTACTTGAAAAGATACACCCATAATAATCAAAATGGCAAAGCCAAACAAACCAAAGAGAATATGCATATTTACAAAAACATAATGCTGTTCACCTATATTTGAACTTATATGAGCTATTGCTAAATACAATCCCAAAAGTAAAGTGATAAATCCAGCTATGGAAAATAATCTCATGGCTTTTACTGTACTAGTTAAAAACTCAACTTTAAATAAAAGTTTCATAGAAAGGCTAAAAAAAGTCAAAAAAGAAATTGCTAAAAACAATACTCCAAAATGAAGTAACATTTTTATTTCAAAGATAAAAGAGAAACTCATAAATAAAGTTCCTAAGACTAAACTTGGATGAACTATATTTGCAAATAATCTAGGTTTTTTTAGTATTGCACCTGCAAGAACTGGCATCATTTGTTGCATTGCCCCAAATATTATCATTGATAATATTCCAAGGGTAAATAGATGAATTATACCTATTGCAAAATGAGAATACTGATTTGATATTTCATCAAAAGGAAAGAAGAAAAAAACTAATGAGATAAGCACTCCAAAAATTGGAGCACTTAAAAAAAATCTAAAAGGTACAGAAATAGGTGGTGCTTGATCTAAACTCAAGCCTTGGTTAAACATCTTTATAAAGCTTTCATATCTTCAATAACTTTTGAAACAAGAGAGCCTAAACGCATATCAGCCATTGAATATAGCATTTGTTCTTCTTTCATATTATGTTGTTGCATTAACATCATTAAACTTTCACTCACACCAAAAAAATGATTTCTATCTTTTTTTTCTAAATCTTCTTGTAAAGCATTTAAAAGTTGTCTCATTTGATCATGTTCCATTCTCATAATCATAGTAGGTCCTTGTGTCATACCTGTTACTTCTTCGAATTTTGGAAACATAACTTTTTCTTCCATATCAAAATGGTGTAATAAGTCTGTAATAAACTTATTTAATTTTACTTGTGATTCATCCCAGTTATCCAATGCTACAGCATTTTCTAAATTTGCAAATTCCTCATCACAAGCTCTGTGATCTGATGTTAAAAAAGATGATATAGTACTCATAATATTTACCTTATATAATATATTTTATGTATTATAAGGCAATTATAAAAGAAAACTATTGATAGGGATCAATAGCTTATTTTGTTTCTTGTTCTTCAATTTCGTCTATTGCATCTTTTATTATATATAAAATCTTACTTTTAGCAGTATCTTCATTATTTTCAGGAACATCCCAACCTACTATTGACATATATTTTTCAACCAACATTTTAACATCATCTACAATTGCATCATGTATTTGAGCTAATTCTTTATCTTGTGCAGTCATTTTACTTCCTTTTTTTAATTATTATACACTTTTATATTTATTATTAAAAAATAAGTGTTATAATACTCCATATTAGAATTATACACAATAATTATAAGGTTTTATTTCTTGAGCAATATTAAAGAATTAACAAAAAATACATTATTTAAACTAAAAGAAGAAAATCTTCCAACAACACCTGAGAACTATTTTATTGAGTTCAAAAATCAAGCACAAGAATCAAATATTGAAATTGCAGAATTTGAATTATTTAATAAAATCAAAAAAAATCTAACTATAAATGAAATAAAATCATTAGAAATTAACACTTTCAATGAATTAGCTATTATTCTTGCAAAAAGAGTTAATGAAGAAGAATTAAAAAGATTAATCAATATTTTTGAAGAAATTTTAAAACCATTTTCTGATTCTGATTTAAGCCAAGAAATTAAAGAATTTATTTTAAAAATTCTTGAAAATCCTCAAAATATAACATTAGATGAATCAATTGATATTCTTAAAGAAATTGCTAATAAAAGAGTTAATTCTGATAGAAAAATACTTAAAGATAAAACCAGTGATATTATAAAATTAACTTCATTAATGGGAAGATATTTTGATAAAACTTTAAATGAAAGTGGAAACTCAAGTGAAGATATTTTAAAAATCAAAAATGAATTGATTACCTTAAATATGTCAGAGTCATCACAAAGAGAACTAAAAATTGTTCAAACAAAACTAGTAGATACTATTCATAAAATAGAAAATTCAATTAAACTAAATTGTAAAATAATTAACGATCAGAAAATGCAATTTAATTCATTAAATGAGCAAATTAAAAAGCTTCAAGAAGAACTATTAATAGAAAGAGTAGAGAAACAAACTGACTTTTTAACAAACGTATTTAATAGACGTGCATATCATAATGAAATAGAAAAAATTGAAAAAAACTATACTATATTTAATAATAATTATGCGATTATTTTTTATGATATCGATCATTTTAAAAAAATAAATGATACCTACGGACATACTTGTGGAGATGCTGTACTTAGAAATTTTGCAGGAATATTAAAAAATCTAACAAGAACTGAAGATGTGATTGCTAGATATGGTGGTGAAGAATTTATTGCCCTAATAAATTATGAAACAGAAGAAGAAGTTTTAGGATATATTAAAAGAGTTAAAAAAGCAATTACTTCTACTAATTTCATTTATAAAGACCAAAGCATTCATATAAAATTTTCTGCAGGAATTAGCTACAGAAATAAATATGATTCATATTCAGATGCTAAAAAAAGAGCTGATGAACTTTTATATGAAGCTAAAAGCAAAGGTAGAGATAAGATTATATTTGATAATAATATAGAAATCTAATTTAATATAATCTTTACAATATTTGCTAATAACATAAATACTAATACAAAAATCAAAACTTTTTTTATAAATGATTCTCCACCTTTAATAGCAAAATGAGTTCCCACATACGATCCAGCCATATTGGCAATTGCCATAGGAATTGCAATCATCCATAAAACTTTTCCTGCATAAACAAAGGCAATAGCTGAACCTAAGTTTGTAGCTAAATTTAAAGGCTTAGTAGATGCAGTTGAAATAATATAATCTAAGTGTAAAAATTTCTTCATAGATATTGTCATATAAGTTCCAGTTCCTGGTCCTAAAATTCCATCATAAAAACCAATTGGAGCAGTTGCTAAGATTATATTTTTATTTGTAAGTTCTGTATTTTCTTCTTTTATTTTAGAGCTTTTTTTAAGTAAAAAAACTAAGGCAATTGGAATTGCTATTAAAATAGCCCATTGAATAATATAATCAGGTATATACATAACAAGTGAACTTCCCAAATATGAAGCAAGTAAGCAAGGAATTATTGCAATACTAACTACTCTAATTGATATCTTTTTACTCAAGAAATATTTGATTGTTGCCATTAAAGTTCCAAATAAACTTGCCATTTTATTTGTTGCAAGAACAAAAACAGGGGGAATTCCACTATATAGTAAAACAGGCACTTGAATCATTCCTCCGCCACCTGCAATAGAATCTACATATCCTGCAATAAATCCTGTAATAATAAATATAATAATCCACGTAGTAGTTATATCTTGTAAAAATTCCATATATACTCTTTATTTTTTTGTGGAATTATATCTGAAAATTACAGAAAAATTTTACAATAATTGTGTAAAAATAATATCTCTTTTTTACAGATTATGACCAAAGTTGAAAATGTGGAATATGTGAAATAGCTTTAATAATATCTGTTTTAGAAACAATTCCATGTAAAATATCATTTTCATCTACAATAGGAATGGCATCCAATTTTAAATCTATCATTACTTTTGCAACTCTTCTAATATCTGAAATTGGATTTGCCGTAATAACCTTGTCTAAATATACATCATTTAATTTTTTCTTTAAAGTATTTTTACTATCTTCGATATCATTCATTAAAAGATACAAAATTTGTTCTTTATTTATCATTGCAGTAATTTTTTTTCCAAAAGAAACAACTGGCATTTGATTAATATCTAACTCTTTTAAAGAATCATAGGCATCCTTTATTGTTGATTGATTATCTATATAAATACAATTTCTTGTCATTATATCTTTTACTTCATATACGGGTTCAAGTGTATCAATATTTGCCATTTTTTTATATTGTTCTATGGCATTTTCACTTGATTTTTTTTCATCTTTATTTTTTTTATTATTAAATTCTTGAATAAAACCTTCATCTGGATTTAATCTTATTGGTGATAACTCATCTACATTCTTAAGCTCGTATAAATTATCAGCTGTACTTCTAAAACCAACATTTCCATTATTATATACAGTAAACATGATAATCCTTTTTATATAATTTAAATAGTGACTTTTTAAATTATATAATAAGTTTTTAATGATATGTATTTATATACTTACTTTTTTTGATATATTTATTAAATTTCCTATTAATTGTGTTTCATTTTGTTCTATCCAAAACTCTTCATTTGCAATGATAATCAATCTTTTTTTTGTTCTACTTACGACTGTATTTATTAGATTTAAACTTTTAAAATTATGATTTAGAGAATTTGTAAAAAACATTTTTCTTTTTCCGAAATTTGAATCATCAACCACTGAAAAAATTACATTATCCCATTCACTTCCTTGGGATTTATGAATAGTCATTATATTTTCATAATACTTTCTTCCTAAAACTTCTTTTAGTATTTTCACTTGTTTTTTATATGGAGTTAAAATTGCAAATGATTTGCCTTCTAGTTTTTTTACCAACTCTTTTATGATTAATGCTTCTTCTAAACTTGAACGCTCACTTGCTTCATTTGTATTTGAATTACTATCTATAAATAGTAGTTGCGTATCATTATTTAAAGCAGATTGAAAACCAAATTTATATATAAATTTATCTAAAACCCTAGCTAAATTTATTCCAAATCTATGGGTATATTTAAGATTTATTTGTACAGTCTTTTCATACTTTGGTAATGTAAGATTTAAAAACTCTTTATATAATTCATCTTCATCTTTTTTTAAAAATATACTTTCAAAAAATAAAGATGACTGCGAATATAGAAAACTTTTAGAAATAGCTTTTAAATCATCATTTTTTACTTCACTAACAGGAGGAAGTTGCATATGATCTCCTAAAAAAGTAATAGGACAATCATTTCTAAAAAGAGTTAGAGCTTTTATATTTGACATATATCCAGCTTCATCACAAAATATATGATCTACTTCTATTTTATCTTTTAATGTATATTGAACAAAGGCATCAATTGTCATAGCTAAGATTTTAGAATATTTTATTCTTTCTTTTGTACTTTTTTCTAGTATGGAGTTTCTATCATTTATTAATTCATCAACTCTATTTTTTAACTTCTCTTCATGAAAGTTTTTATGATGCTCATCTAAAGCTTCATTTATCAAATTATCATTTGAATTTTTTGTTATTTCTTTTAGCTTTTCTTGATTTGTTTTACACCATAAATTTAATTGTGAGATTTTATTATTTAATAAAACTCTTTTTTCATGAATATTTTCATTTGTTAAATCTTTAAATATTTCATTATAAATCTTTTCACTTTTTATTAACTCTTTTGATTGAAGTAAAATTTCAATATTTTTTTTATTTAGATTATCAATTATTGATTCATATCTTTTAATATTTTCTCTT
>CBFHMY010000052.1:0-14808 GCA_965657055.1 uncultured Aliarcobacter sp.
TGATCCATCACCTGTAAAGTTAATAGAAACTTTATCGCTTCCTTTTAATGCACGTGCCACACCCATAGCAGCAGGTAATCCAAACCCCATAGTTCCTAAACCACCAGATGTAATCCATTGTCTTGGATATGAAAATGGATAGAATTGTGCTGTCCACATTTGATGTTGTCCAACATCTGTAGAAATAATTGCTTTTTCACCTAATAGTTTTCCAACTCTTTGAATTGGCCATTGAGGTTTAATAACTTCATTTGAATCAATATATCTTAAAGGCTCTTTTTCTCTATAATCCCTTAATAATTCAACCCAATTTGTATAATCATTAAACTCTATTTCACTATTATCAATAGCATCAATCATTGCCTTAACTGTAATTTTCAAATCCCCAACAATTGGATAATCAGGAACTACAAGTTTTGCAATAGATGTTGGGTCAATATCAACATGAATAACTTTTGCTTTTGAAGCAAATTCATCAAGTCTTCCTGTTACCCTATCATCAAATCTTGCACCTAAAGAGATTAATAAATCTGTTTCATGGGCAGCCATATTAGCAGCAAACTCTCCATGCATTCCTAACATTCCAAAGAATAATGGATTTTCATCACCCATTACTCCCCTTGCCATTAATGTTTCAACAGCTGGAATATTTAACTTTTTAGCTAATTCTCTAATTTCAAATGAACAGTTTGATAAAACTGATCCTCCACCAACATATAACAATGGTTTTTTAGCATTTGAAATAGCTTCCATTGCTTTTTTTAATTGTCTTTTATTGTAATTAATTGTTGGTTTGTATGTAGGCATGTTAACTTCAGTAGGATAAATAAAATCACCTACTTCAGCTGTAATATCTTTTGGGATATCAACATGCACAGGTCCTGGTCTTCCAGTACTCGCTATATGAAACGCTTCTTTAATAATTCTTGGTAAATCTTCAATTCTGTTAACTAAATAATTATGTTTTGTACAAGGTCTTGAAATCCCAACTGCATCAATTTCTTGAAATCCATCTGAACCAATGATTGTAGTTGGAACTTGTCCTGAAATTACAACTAAAGGGATAGAATCCATATATGCATCAGCTAGTCCTGTTACAGCATTTGTAAATCCAGGACCTGAAGTTACTATTGAAACTCCAACTTTACCAGTTGCTCTTGCATAACCTTCAGCTGCAATTATAGAAGCTTGTTCATGTCTATTTAGGATGTGTTCAAAATGATTTTGTTTATATATTTCATCATAGACGTTCATAATAGCGCCTCCAGGGTATCCAAATACTACTTCAACCCCTTCTTGATGTAATGATTCTACAACCATTTTTGCGCCAGTCATCTTCATAATAATTCTCCGTTGTTCTAAAAATAAGTAGATATTTTACTCAAAGATTAATTAAATTACGGTTTGATAAAAGAATTAATTTGAAAAATTATTGCTAGGTATAAATAAAATGGCTACTAAGACTATTTCTTTTTGTTTATATAAGACAATATCTCTTTTATTTTCTATTTAATTATTCATTAAACTTATTTACTATTTAGTATTATTTAAATATAATAAAGCATCTAAAAAAAGGAGTTTTTTATGGATGTAAATAGTATAAATAATAATATCTCTACCCTTAATAATTCTTCTTCTTTACAATTAGAAAAATCTACTTCTTCATCAAAAGTTTTAAATAATGGCAAAGATGCTTTAAATCTTTCAATTAATGAGTACAATAAAAAAAGAGATGAATTATCTTTAAGTGTACAATCTTTAAATGATGGAATTGGAATTACAAAAGTAGCCCAAAATGCAATATCAAAACAACAAAACAATTTAAATAATATTCAAAGTAAACTTGAAACAATAGATACTTATGAAAATAAAAATGATATTAAACAAAGTATAAATGATGAATTAAGATCTTTTAATCAAACAGCATATGAGACTAAATATAAAAAAGAGTCTTTATTATCAATAGATTATTATGATGAAAAAAGTACTATTGATGTAAATACTAAAACATCAAATTTTTCAATAGAAAAACCTAATACTCCAATCATTGCAAATGAAATTTTTGAAACTATAAATAATAGTGATTTAAATAATACAGATGTTTTAAATGAAATTGTAACAAAAGTTGCTGATTCATCAAATCAATTACAAAACACTTATAATCAATTTACAGACTTAGGAAATAAGTTAGAAACAAATGCACAAGAAACGATACAAGAACAAGTAGATTTATTTAATGGAAATAAAATAAATAAAAACAGAGATTTTCAAAAAGATTCTGCAGATTTTACTAAAAGTAATATAACGGCAAATATGGGTTATTTAGCAGCTTCTCAAGCTAATATAGTTCAAGAACAAAGTGTAAGATTACTTTCTTAATTATTACACTTGTTTAAACAATAATTTATAGCTACGCCTTCTCTTAGACCATCATCTAAAACAATTGATTCTTTTTTATTTAAAACTTCAAATATTGCTTTATAAATAAAAATCCCAACTTCTATAAATTCTACTCTTCCTCGTCCAACTAGTTTTGCTATTTCTTCTTTAGAAGAGTCTTTAAAAATATTTAAACTATATTCTAAATCATCTAAATTTACTATTGCACCATTTACAATATTTCTATCATATGAGAAAAAATCTTGTCCTAGCTTAATAGCTGCAATTGTTGTTGGAGTTCCAGCAGTTGCCACAAAACTATAGTCATTTAAATCTATTTTTAATGAATCAAGAAACTCTTTTATTTGTTGTTTTCTAGAATCTAAATCATTGTGTAAATCATGATATTTTAGATATTTTTGAGTCATTGTAACTATTCCAAAATCAAAACTATGAGCTTCATAACTATCATTTGTATTTACAATAATTTCCGTTGATCCACCACCAATATCAAGTAAAATAAATTTTTTAGAATCTATTTTTTCTCTTTTTAAAGCGTATTGAACTGCTAATAAAGTAAGTCTTGCTTCTTCAAATCCATCGATTATTTCAAATTCAATATTTGTTTTTTCTTTAAAGTAATTCAATACTTCTTTATTGTTTGAAGCTTTTCTCATGGCAGCAGTTGTTACACATACAGCTTGTGAAGGATCATACTTTATAATTTCAACAGAGTGTAAAATGGCTTTAATAACTCTCTCTTGAGCTTCTTTTGAGATTAATCCTGTATCAATAAGACCATCAGCCATTCCTACAACTTCATTATATTCTGAAATAATTTGATGATTTTTACAATCATATTTTAAAACACGAAAAGAGTTAGAACCTAAATCTACACTTACTATTTCTTGATTCATTTAGCTTCTTATAAATGTGGTATTTTAATTTTAGAATTTAATAAATAAGCAATTAAAATCATTAATAATAATACAAAAGTTTCAGTAATAAAACCTGTTAAAAAAATCAAATAAACAAGCCATAATAAAATAGCTCCTAAAGGTGTAGGAACACCTGTAAAATATTTTTCAACTTTACCTTCATCAGCATTTATATTAAATTGGATTAATCTTCTAAGTCCTGAAATAACATAATAAACAAATGCAAAAATAATTAATGGCATACTTAAAAACACTTCTTTTGTATCAATTACAGCAAAGAAAATAAACATAGTAGGAACAATAACAAAAGATAAAAAATCTGCAAATGAATCTAATTGAATACCAAATTGTGTTGATAGATTATATTTTCTAGCAATCTTACCATCAACAATATCAAAACCACCAGCAAGCCATGCAAAAAGTGCCGCTGCGAAAAACTCATGATGAGTTAAAAAATATATTGCAAAAATTCCTGATGCAATATTAAAAAAAGTAACTATGTTAGCTAAATTAAAATGACTGTTTTTATTAAATAAAAAACTTAGTAGTGACATTTTTATCCTTTATATATATGATATTGATTTCTTCCATTTTCTTTTGATCTATATAAACACTCGTCTGCTTGCTTATACATTTTGTTAGCCGAAACATAAGTATTTGGTTTATAAATTATTGCTCCCATAGAAATAGAAAGAATATCTAGTATTTTACTATTTTTATGCTCAATTTGTAATTCTAAAATTTTTCTATTCATATCTTTTAGGCAATTTTCTAAGATATGGCTATCAATATCGAATAGAATTATACCAAATTCTTCTCCACCTAACCTAAAAGTAAATTCATATTTTTTATCAAAATAATCTTTCATGGTATTTGCAACTTGTTTTAGAGCAACATCGCCCATATCATGACCATAGGTATCATTATATTGTTTAAAATAATCAATATCAATCATAATAAAAGCACATTCCCAATGATTTGCATTTGCAATAAAGGGCATATTATCGAAAATTGTATCAAAATATTTTCTATTATATAGTTTTGTCATTGAATCTGTTATTGAGTCTATTTTATATCTTTTATTTAATACTGTAAGTTGCTTATCTTTTCTAATAACTTGAATTACAATATAAAAAACAATAAATGTAGATATTATAATAATAAAAACCACACTATAAAACAGATAGTTTTTCATTTTATCATAATCTTTTACAAAACTTTTTCTTTGTTTGAATGCAACTTGAGTTTCATACTTAATTAAAAAATTAATTCTTGTTAGTGCATTTTGAAAAAAGTGAAGTTTATTTTCTTTAAATGAATTTAATATTTCATTATTAATTGTATCAACAACAATTCTTTCATCTTTGCTTTTATAAGTATTGTTATAGTAAGACCACTCTTGAAGAATAATTTCCTGCTCATTTTTAAAATCACAGATATATTTTACTTTTCTGCATGACACAATATCTTTATACTTATCAGCAATTATTTGAAGTTTTACAATGGGAATTAAGTTAGCAAAATAAATACTATCAATTTGTTTTTTTAACATATCTATTTGATTATTGAATAAGAAAGAGGATAATATTAATGTTGATAGAACTGTAAAAATAAGTAACAAAAGTTTTACAGTTGTTGATTTTAATAACTTATATATCATGGAAGGGATAATACTCTAAAATTATTTAACTAATGATAAAATAAAAAAATAATTTTATACATATATTTAAAAATTCTTTTATTTACTTTTTCTAGCTTTTTAGTTAGAATTTTACATATATATCATAAGGAGCAATTTATGAGAATAGATAATAATCTAAATTCTATGGTTTCTTCAGAATTGAAACTAAATGAAATGGCTACAAATATTGCTCAAGTAGCAAATACTTTAGGTGCTCCAGAATTTCAAGAAGTAAGTAGTGACCTAATAAATTCAATAATAGGTCAAATACCTGAAGTTATATCATATAGTGCAAATGCAAACAGTATAAAAACTCAAAATGCGGTATCTGATATCTTATTAAATATTAAGGCATAAAAATATGGAAAAAATCAATATCGTTTGTCCTCACTGTTTTAAAATAAATGCTATTCCTAAAAAAGATAGCTATGCAAAAGCAAATTGTGGTTCTTGTAAAAACTCTTTACTTGATACTAATCCTGTTGAATTAGATGAATCAAACTTTGATCATGTAATAGTAAATTCAGATATTCCAGTTATTGTAGATTTTTGGGCACCTTGGTGCGGGCCTTGTAAAATGATGGCTCCAATTTTTAATGATGTTGCAAAAAAATATCCATTGAAAGCTTTATTTGTAAAAGTAAATACAGAAGCATTGCCAAATATGGGTGCAAGATTTGGGATTAGATCTATTCCTACACTTGTAGTTTATAAAAATGGTGTAGAAAAACAAAGAGTTTCAGGAGCGTTAGATCCCTTAAGATTATCAAATCTTGTAAATGAAAGTTTATAAAAGCTTTACTTATTAGCTTTTATAAACCCTTTTAAATCTTTTAGTTGGGTTTCGTTAAAAACTTCTATTCCATTTTCTTTTAAAAGTCTTGATGTTAAGCCTTGACCTTCAACAAGATTATTTGTAAAAGTTCCATCGTAAATATTTATATTTCCACAAGATGGAGAGTTTGCTTTTAATAGAGCAACTTTTATATTTTCTTCTAGACAAATATCTAAAGCTTTTTTTGCTCCTAATAAAAAGTTTATTGTAACATCTTTCCCTTCTTCATTTTGTACTATAAAAGGTTTGTCGTTTTTAACTATTTCAGCAGGAACTCTTGGAATTCCTAATCCTCCTGCTACTTCTGGACAAAATGAGTAAATTTCATTATCACAAAGAATATCCATAAATAATTCTTTTAATGAGAATGAAATATTTGGATTAAAAGCTACTGATGAATTATTTCCATCATATCTTACATCTTCACCCAATAAACAAGATGATATTAATATTTTCATACTATATTATCTTCTTCAATACTTTCTATGATTTCTTCATTTTCTTTATAAAAAAATGTTGATAGTTGAATATTTGAAAATGCTGCTTTCATAGATACAAATATTTTTGGGTTTTCTTCTTCTAATTTTGCTAATAAATCTTTTGTACTAGCTCTTGCATGTGGCATTTTTACATCAAACCTTAAACCAGGACAAGCTTCATCGCCAATAACATTAATTTCATTTGTATCTGCAAATGCTCTTAGTTGTCTTTCTCTACAAAAAATCAAAGGACGAATTACTTCTAAACCATTTTCAGCCGTATATTTAGGAGGCATAGTTCTCATAGTACCATTATAAAAGAAATTCATAAAAAATGATTCCATAGCATCATCTAAATGGTGTCCAAGTGCAATTTTATTATATCCTTGCTCTTGTGCTGCTGTGTATATGTACCCTCTTCTCATTCTTGAGAAAAATGAACAAAAAGATGAGTTTTTTCTAATTTTTTCACCAGCTAATTCAAAAATTTGTGTATCGATTATTTCATGTTCAATTCCATGCTCTTTACAATGATTACTTAAGAATTGTACTTGTTCACCCATTCCATAAGTTATAGTTACTGCTTTAAAATCAAAATTAAATGGGGCAACTTTTTTTATTCTATTTAAGGCATGTATTAAAGTAAGAGAATCTTTTCCACCTGAAAAGCCTACTAATACTCTATCTCCTTCTTTTATTAATCCATATTCTGCGTTAGTTTTACCAACTATCGTAGAAATTTTTTTGCTTAATTCAACCAATATATTATTCCTATAAATTTTTAAATGGATTATATCAAAAAAGTTCTCAAAACCTTTTTTAATGAATTCATTTTATGTTAATACTAAAATGATAAGAGTCTATTTTCATATTTTCATTAAAATAAAATTTATGAGCTTCTTCTCTTTGTACAGAAGAATCTAAATGAATAGAAGTACATTTTTGCTGTTTTGCATAAATTTTAATAAAATCAAATAAAGCTTTCGCTGCATCAGTTGATTTAACACTTTTATTAGTTACAAAATCATCAATATGTAAATACTTACCCCAAGCTAACTTTTGTGAGATTACAAAACCTGTTACACAAATAACCTCTTTATTATCAATCACATAAATTAATTTATAACCATTTTTTATTTGTTCAGAAATTGTATTAATAAAATCTTTTTCAGATAAACTTTTATTAGTTTTGTGCATAAGCTTATAACAATATTTTATTTCTTCTTCTGTTGCAATTTTAATCTCCAAAAGAACCCTTTTACTTAAATATATTTCATCATATCAAAGCATTTCTGATATTATATATAAATAAAGATATAATTTAGAAAAATAATGAAATTTTTACTCAATTTTTATATAATATCTATATAATTTCATAAATAATAAAATAAAGATTAAATAATGACAAAAGAAGAAGAAAAAGAGTTTAAAGAAAAGATTATTGAAACTATTATGCCAATAGCAATAAACATGACAGAAAATCAAATTAGAACTATTATTCAAAATGTTGAAAAAAGCAATGAAGATTTACCATCAGGTTTTGGTGCAATGCTCTTTGAACAAATTTTTATTAATAAAAATAATAATTTGAATAAAAGTTTAAGTAAAAGATAGGTACCAAATATGAGAAATTTTATAAGTTATGAAAAATCATTAGAAATATTAAACAATATTTCTATAAATAAACAAAGTACTGAAAAACTATTTATTACAAATACAATAGGTAGAGTTATTGCAAAAGATATAATAGCAGATCACAATAGCCCTGAGTTCCCAACCTCTGCCATGGATGGTTATGCAATAAAACATGAAGATTTAAATGGTAATTTAATAGAAATTATTGATAAAAATCCAGCAGGTTCTATTGTTGAAAAAGAAGTTATAAATGGTGTTTGTATAAAAACATTTACAGGGTCTTTAATGCCAAAAGGCAGTGATACTTTAATTCCTATTGAAAATGTTGAAGTTTTAGATAATAAAATCAAAATAATAAAAGAAGTACCATTTGGTTTTGCTGTTAGAGAAATAGGTGAAAACTATAAAGAAGATGAAATTCTAATTAAAAAAGGAACAATAGTAGGTTTTGCAGAAATTGGTGTTCTTGCTTCTTTAAATATTTCTCAAATTGAAGTTATTGTTAATCCAACAGTAGCCATTGCAAGTACAGGTAGTGAAGTTTTAGATTTAGGTGAAGTTCAAACAAATGCATCACAAATAAGAAGTTCAAATCATTTAACACTAGAAGTTTTATGTAAAAGTAACGGTGCAAATACTTTACAAATGGGTATTGTAAAAGATGATATTGATTCAATTACAAATCTTTTAGAAATGGCCTTACAAAAAGCTGATATAGTAGTGACTACAGGTGGAGTTTCAGTTGGTGATTATGATTTTGTTCAAGATGTTATAAAAGACAAATTAAAAGCTGAAGTTCTATTTCATGGGGTTACTGTAAAACCAGGTATGCATATCCTTGCAGCTATAAAAGATGGGAAAATTATTATTGCACTTCCAGGATTTGCTTATTCATCTACTGTTTGTGCAATACTTTATGTTTTACCTTTAATATATAAATTTAGAGCTGCAAATGAAAGATTGCCAATAGTAAAAGCTAGAATAAATCAAAACTTTCCAAGAAAAATGTCAAAAACAATATTTACAGCTTGTAATGTTGAATATGTGGATAATGAATATAAAATCAATTTTGATGGAAAAAGACAAGGGACAAGTGCAATATTAACAAATATGCTTGAAAGTCCTGCTCTACTTATTCAAAAAGATGACAGTGATGATATAAAATCAGGAGACTTAGTAGATATCTTACTATTAAACAATCTTAAGTAAATGAATAAAAATCTATTTTATATTCTTATGGTTTTGGCCATGATATTCTGGGGAGTATCATGGGTAAATGTAAAGATATTAAGCTCTTACATAAATGAATATGAATTGATTTTTTTAAGAATGGGAATATCTTTTTTTTCCATGATCCCAATTCTTTACTTTTTCAAACTCTCTTTTAAAATAGATTTCAAAGCCTTATTTCTTATTCTTTTAGCTTCTGTTGTTTTAGTTTTATACTCTTTAGTTTTCTTTTTAGGAGTGCAGCATGGAACAGCTGGCTTTGGAGGAGCTTTAGTTACTACTTTAATACCTATTAATACTTTTATAATCTTAGCAATCATCAAGAAAAAAACTATTAGTTTAAAACACTCTTTTGCTTTGATTCTTGGAGGCTTTGGAGTACTAACTATGTTAAATGTTTGGAATTTTGATTTCAATGAGATATTTTCAAAAGATAATATATACTTTTTAATAGCTTCTATTCTTTGGCCAATACTGACAATAATAAGCTCAAAAGCTGTAAAAACAAATCCTTTAATTTTTACTTTTTATGTATATGTAATTTCAACATTTGTTATTTATGAATTCTTTATAGATAATTCTCTTTTTAATAGAATTTATGATTTTGATTTGATTTTTTGGTTAAATATATTTGTTATAAGTATTTTAAGTACTACATTTGCAACATCAATATATTTTGTTGGGATTACAAGACTAGGAACAAATGAAGTTAGTAGTTTTATATTCTTAGTTCCTTCATCAGCTTTAATTTTAAGTGCTATTTTTTTAGATGAAAAAATAACTTACAATACTATTTTAGGAACTATTTGTACAATAATTGCTATTTATATACTAAATAATTTAAATATTTTTAAAGTCATTGGACTTAAAAAATAGAATTTATTCTTTTATTACAGCTCTATTCCTTCCTTGTTCTTTTGCTTCATATAAAGCATTATCTGCTGATTTAAATATTGTTTTATCATTGATATCATTTGAAGTTTTCACAATTTTAGCACCAATAGAAATGGTTACAAAATCATTAATAGAACTGGATCTGTGTTTTATTTTTAAATTCACAACTGCATCAAGTAGTTTATTACATAATTTTACAACACCTATATATTGAATATTAGAAGTAATAATTCCAAATTCCTCTCCACCTAATCTAAAAATATAGTCATTTGATCTTTTTAAAGTAGATTTTAAAACATCTGAAATTTGTTTTAATACACAATCTCCACCATCGTGACCATATGTGTCATTGTACTGTTTGAAAAAATCTATATCTAAAATAAGAAGAACAAAATTCTTATTATCACGCTTTGCTCTTTTAAATTCTAAATCAAAAATAGTATTAAAATGCCTTCTATTATATAATTCTGTTAAAAAATCTGTAATGGAAATTTCAGATATTTTCTTTTTATCTGTAATATCATTATACACAGATGTAAAACCAATAATATTTTTATATTCATCAAAATTTGGAGTAATTGAATTTTCAACCCAAAATTCCGTACCATCTTTTTTTATATTAAGATGTTCTCCCTTCCAAATATTTCCTTTTAATATAATTTCCCAAAGCTCTTTAAAAAAACTATTTTCTATACTTGAATGTCTAAATATATTATGTTTCTTTCCAATTAATTCTTTTTTTGAATATTGAGTCAATTTACAATATGCATCACTAACATCTATAATAAATCCATCTTTATTTGTAATACTAATTAAAACATTATTATTAATGATATTTAGATGTTCTTCGAGCTCTTTTTTAATTTTTTGTGATTCTGTTATATCATTTAAATATCCATAATAATGGCTAATTCTGCCATTTTCATCATGAATTATTTTTAAGATATGATTTACCCAAATTATTTGATTATTTTTAACTATTCTATATGGTTTATATATGTATTCATCTTTTATAACTTTTGAAACCTGCCTACTTTCTGTTCTAAAAGTGTGTAAATCTTCTTGAAAAATAAAATCTTCGTGTTTTACTTTTTTTGATAAAAAATCTTTAGCACTATAACCATATAGATTTATTACATTTGAAGTAACATATTCAAGTTCCCAAGATTTATTTTCTTTTTTTAAAATAAAAAATACAGTTGGACTTTCATTTAAATAGTGTAATAATTTATCTTGCATATTTTTCTTCATCTAATTAAAAGTATTACAAGATTCTAAAGTTCCACCTTCAAAACCTTTTTTAAACCATGCCATTCTTTGAGACGAACTTCCATGGGTAAAAGAATCAGGTCTCACATATCCTTGAGCTTTTTTTTGTAAAGTATCATCACCAATTGCACTTGCAGCATTTAGAGCTTCTTGAACATCACCCTCTTCTATAGAATTAAAATCTTTTTTACTATAATATGCCCAAAGTCCTGCGTAACAATCTGCTTGTAATTCAACTTTAACTTGTAATGCATTTTCTTTTGCATCTGATAAACCTTGTTTTGCATTTTGCACTTTTGAAATAGTTCCAGTTATATTTTGTACATGATGTCCTATTTCATGAGCAATTACATAAGCTTGAGCAAAATCTCCAGGAGCATCATGTCTTTTTGCTAATTCATCAAAAAAAGATAAATCTAAATATACTTTTTGGTCAGCAGGACAATAAAATGGTCCCGTTTGAGAAGAAGCAAATCCACATCCACTTTTTACAGAATTTCTAAATAAAACTAATTTTGGTTCAATATAATTTGCATTATATTTTTTAAATACATTTGTCCATATATCTTCTGTTTGAGCTAAAACAGCACCTACAAAATGTGCACTTTTATCATCTTTTTGTGTATTTACAACTTGAGAACTTGAAGTATTATTTTGAGTTGTTCCATTCATATCTAAAAGAGCTAAAGGATTAAATCCCATAAAATAAGCAATAACACCTACAACTAAAATAATCCTTCCGATTTTTGTACCAATTAACATTTTTATAACTGGCAATAACATCATCATTGAATTATTTTGTTTAGAGCCAAAATTAGAAGGAGATTCATCTCTTCTATCTTCTACATTTGAACTTCTTCTATTATCTTCCCATTTCATATATCTTAAACCTTAAATTTGAAATTTGTTGAATTAGTATTTATTTTTGTAAACTTTAATTTATTTTCATCTGTTTTATTTTCTTTTATTTCTTCAGAACAAGTTGAAGTTGTTCCACAACAAGAATCAGTATTTGCACCTTTTTTTGTAAACCAAGGTTTCATTAAATAATAAGCAATTAAAAAAAGCATAATAAAACTTGCTAGTTGTGAAATTAAACTAGATTCTTCATTATGTAAATCAAGTTGTAAAATATTTACATCACTAAAAAATGAATCAAATCCAAATCCAAAAAGAAATGATAAAACTCCAATACTACTTAAATAAATAATTAATGAAGTTTTACCCAATGTTTTATAAACAACACTCATAGTAATAGCACTTGTAGCAGGACCTGCTGTTAAAAATATAAATGCAGCTCCTGCACTCATACCTTCCATCATTAAAGCTGCTGCTATTGGTAAAGAAGCAGTTGCACAAACATATAAAGGCATAGAAAAAAGCATTATTACTATATATGTCAATATTTGATTCTCAAAAAGTAATGAAGTGTATTCTTTTGGGGCAAAAGTTGTAAATAATGCTCCAAAAATTAAACCTATAAATAAAGGTTTAACCATATCAATAAATAAAGTAACATAAGCGTAAGAAAAAGCATTTTTAAAAGAAAATTTCTTTTTTTCTTTTTTTGCTGAATTATCACAAGAACTAGTGCATCCACATGAAGAAACAGATATATTTTCTTTTTTAAAAGATAAATCATCTTTTTCAACAAAGTTTTGGATTAAGCCTACGATTATTGCAATTATTATAGAGGAAATAACTCTAAAAATTGTAAATATTAATCCAAAAAATGAAAAAGTTGCTAGAATAGAATCAACACCTGTAATAGGACTTGAAATTAAAAAACTTTGAACAGCACCTTTACTTGCACCCTCTTTTCTAAGACCTTGAGCAAGTGGTATAACAGAACATGAACAAACAGGAAGTGGAATACCAAATAAAGTAGCTTTTAATACAGAAGAAATAGAACCTCGTCCAAGATGTTTTAAAACAAAATCATCAGGAATAAGTTGTTTTAAAATACCAGCTATTAGCAGTCCTAGCAAAATATAAATAGACATTGCATCTAATAAAATTAAAAAATTATTTGCTAAGGAAACAGCTATCTGCATCTTTATTTAGTCCTCTTCTTGAATTGTTAATTTAGAAGATATTTGTTTTTTTGGCTTTACACCTAATTCAATAAACTCTTCAGCTCTTTTTATTAAATTTGCATTACCTAATGATAATTTATTCATAGCACTATCATAAGATTTTTGAGTTCTATTTATATTAACTCCAATATCTTCAATATCTGATACAAAGGCTGCAAACTTATCATATAAATCAGCTGCTTTTTTAGAGATTAGTTGAGCATTTTCATTTTGATGTTCATTTCTCCATATATTTTCAATTGTTCTTAATGTAACATATAAAGTTGATGGAGAAACTAACATAATATTATGTTCAAAAGCCATTTTAAATAATGAATCATCTGTAGATGTTGCAAGTATAAATGCACCTTCAACAGGTATAAACATTAATACAAAATCTAAAGTTCTAACACCTTCTATTTCTTCATATCTTTTAGAACTTAAAGATTTTATATGAGTAGTAATTGATTTTACTAACTCTTTAGATGCAGTTTCTTTGTGAGCTTCATTTTCTGTTTTACAATAAGCAATATATGAGTTTAAAGATACTTTTGAATCAATAACAATATCTTTTTTTGAAGGTAAATGAACAATAACATCAGGTCTTAATCTTTTTCCATCAGTATCACTAAATGATCCTTGAATTGTATACTCTTTTCCTTCTCTAAGACCAGTTTGATCAAGAATAGATGATAAAATCATTTCTCCCCAATCACCTTGTGTTTTATTTTGACCTTTTAAAGCTTTTGTTAAATTTATAGCATCTGTTGCTATTTGATTATTTAAATCTTTTAGATTTTTAATTTCCGTTAATAAAGAAGATCTTTGTTTTGTTTCTTCATTATAAATTTCATTTACTCTTTTTCCAAAAGAATCAAGTTGATCTTTAAATGATGTTAGAACTTGACCTAAATTAATATTAGATTTTTTTTGATTTTCATCAAAAAGTTTATTAGCTAGATTTTCAAACTCTATTTTCATTTGTTTTTTTGAATCTTCTAAAAGAGCTATTTTTTCATTGAAATTTTCTTCTTTTATTTCAAACTCTCTTAAAAGTTGTTTCTCTTTATTTTCTGATAGTTTTGTTAAACTAGATAACTTTAATTCATAAGTTTCTATAGTATTACGATTCATTTCAGAAGAGTGTCTTTCTACAACTTTTAACTTATCTTCAAAATTTTCTTTTATTAATACTTTTTCTTCTTCTAATTTTCTATTTTCAGTATTTAAACTATTAATTTGTCCTTCGTAAGAGCTATGATTTAATTCTATTCTTTCATTCAAAGCTTTTAATTTTAATAAAGCTTCATCTTGTAAGGCTTTTAATTGATTTTCATATTTTTGTCTAGAAAACTGCAAAATAATCAATAGCCCAGATAATATAGCAATGGAC